>JAHRAZ010000084.1 GCA_020027475.1 Microthrixaceae bacterium | reverse complement strand
CTGTGTCCGGCAGGGAGATCGCCGAGACAAGGGCCTCGATGTCGGGGCGAGTCCTGATCACCACTGCTACGTCGTCCAGGTCGGCAACCTCGCAAACGCATCCCTTCACGAGTTGCTCCGCAGCAGTCCTGCTGGTCGCAGTGTCGCCAAAGGTTCCGATTTCGAAGGCGAAGTTCCCTGACTGCAGATGGCTCGCAACCTCGCCGGCGCCGCCTCGAGACAGGGCCTCACGCATCGGAGCCATCGGCAGCCTGCGGTGGCCGCCGACATTCACTCCCCGAAGTAGTGCCAGGAAACGCATGTTCTGAAAGTAGTGCCAGAGCGACGCGACAGGGGCGAAGGTCCAGGGCGTGCTCCGTTTGCATCCGAGATGGTCGGAGGAGAATTGCTGTTGGCGCCCCGGGGCGGGAAAGGCTTTGACGAAACAGGTTCTAATGCACTACATTAGAACCTGTTCTAGTTTCTACACTCTGGAGTACATCAGATGGAGTTCGGCCTTTTTCTCAACGGCTACCTGCCGGGACCCGCAGCACATGATCGGGACTCAGAGCACGAGATGCTCATGCGGGAGATCGGCTATGCGGTACATGCCGACTCGTTCAACTGGAAGTACGCGTGGCTCGGAGAACATCACGCACTGACCGAGTACAGCCACATGTCGGCTCCCGAGGTCGTGTTTGGCTACATTGCGGCCAAGACCGAGCAGATACACCTGGGTTCCGCGATCATGAACCTGTCGGCCGTGGTGAACCATCCGGCGCGCAACGCCGAGCGTGTGGCCATGCTGGATCACGTCACCGGTGGTCGCTACGAGTGGGGGACCGGACGTGGTGCAGGATCCCACGAGGTCGGAACCTTCGGCATCGATGATGCGAGCCTGACCAAGGCCATGTGGGATGAGGCCGCCCCGGAGATCATCCGCATGTTCGAGCAGAAGGATTACACCTTCTCAGGTGACTACTTCCACATCGACACTCCTCACAACGTGCTCCCCAAGCCCTATGGCCTGGGTCATCCTCCGATGTGGGTGGCCTGCGGCAACCCCGCAACGTTCGGCAAGGCCGGGTCACTCGGGATCGGCGCCATCGCATTCAACTTCGAGCCGATCTACAACCTCAAGGGCCGGATCAATGCTTACAAGGAAGCGGCTGCGGAGTGCACCGATCCTCTGGGTGAGTTCCAGAATGACAACGTGATGATGACCAACGCTGTCATCTGCCTCGAGGACCGCGACCGTGCACGCGAGATCGCAATGAGCCCGGGCCGCGGCTACCTCAACACGATGGTCACGATGTACCACGACACCATGCCTCCGCAGGAGGGTGCTGTGAAGTGGCCGGGAACCCCCAACGGGATCCCCAACGAGGAGGTCCTCGATCAGGTGATTGATGCCGGTTACCTGCTGTGCGGCAATCCTGAAGAAGTCAATGAACAGATCAATCGGTACCAGGAAGTAGGTACCGACCAACTCGTGTTCGGCATTCCCAACGAGGGCTTCGAACACGACGAGGTCATCGAGATGATCGAGATCTTCGGCAAGGAGGTCATTCCGAATCATGACCATGATCCGGAACACAGCACCACCAGAATGCGGGCCAAGGCCGTGCGCAAGTACCCGGAGTTCGCCAATCCGCTTCCGGAGTTCGACATCCCCACGGTGCTACCCACCAACGCGCTGTTGCCGTTGGAAGGCTGATCTGCCTCCCAGCGGGGATTCCACGCGGAGTCTCCTCCTGGATTCAGCCGAGCATCTCTTTGCCAGTCGCGGAATTCAGGGAGTAACTACCCGGGAACTGACTGAGGCTGCCAGCCAACGGAATTCCTCGGCCGTCAGCTATCACTTCGGCTCACGCGAAGGGCTCCTTCTGGAGATTCTCGCCCGCCGAGGTGGTCCCATCGATTCTGAACGCGGCCAACTGCGTTCAGAATTGGGACCTGCACCGACGGTTGCACAATTGCTTGATTGCCTGATTCGCCCCTACGCCGAACAACTCAATTCTGGCGGTGGCAGGGCGTACCTGCGGATTGTGGCCCAGTTGAGGGGCCGTTTCGCCGCGTGGCGGGTCGAGAGTGACGTGGAGACCACCCGCAACCTCGCCTCGATCCTCGACGAACTGGAGACCGTGCCCGCTGGATCGGAACTGCTCAAGGCGGAACGTGTTGTTGCCATGATCATGCTCATGACCGCGACCAGCGCCGAGCGGGCGCGCAGGATTGATGATGGCGCCGATCCCGGGCTTCCCCACGCTGAGTTCGTGGGAAATCTCGTGGACATGTGCTCAGCCCTCCTGAGCGCACACGGGAACTGACTCAATGATCGCTGCCTTCACAACCTCGGCTGTGCAAAGCGCAGCACCGATCCGCATTGGCCGGAACTGGCCCTGAGCCACAACACTGTTGAGATGTCGAGCAGCGATTCCATCGACCCGGCCCGCCGCGGAGCAGATGCCACGCAGACGGTGGTCACACTTGATCTTGAAGGAGTGCTGATTCCCGAGGTCTGGATTGCCGTGGCCGAACGCACCGGAATCGACGAACTCCGCCGAACCACCCGGGACGAACCGAATTACGACGTGCTCATGCGTGAGCGGCTGGACGCGGTCAACTCCAACGGGCTCACGATCCACGACATTCAGGAGGTGATCGCGGGATTGGAGCCGATGGACGGGGCCAAGGTGTTCCTGGACGAACTGCGCTCGCAGACTCAGGTGATCATCCTCTCGGACACTTTCGAACAGTTCGCAACACCGTTCATGAAACAGCTCGGCTGGCCCACAATCCTGTGCCATGAGCTGGTAATTGACTCTGCCGGCAACATCACCGACTACAGACTTCGCCAGCAGGATCAGAAGAGGCGAGCGGTGAAGGCCTTGCATGGTCTGAACTACCGTGTGGTCGCAGCCGGCGACTCCTACAACGACACCACGATGTTGTCAGAGGCGGACCACGGTTTCCTCTTCCTGGCTCCTGAGAATGTGCAGGCTGAGTTTCCCCAGTTCCCGGCGTTGGACACCTACGCCGATCTCCTTGTGGACATCCTGGCCGTGCTCTGAGCCCCTCGGGCAGCCGCAGCGCCTGTGGTCTGGGCGCTCAGACCCCGGACCCGCTGCGCCCTTCTCCCGCAGCGAACCGACTGGCTCCCTCGCGGGTCTCACCGGTGGCGATCGTTTCGAGACCGACACGAGTCTCCGCGGCCATGGCTTCGGCCTCGTTCAGACTCCATTGTCCAGTGGCCGAATTCCGGTCGCTCCTCATGCAGGACTGGGGGAACGCGGCCACTTCGTGAGCCAGGTCGATGGCGGTGGCCAGGGCCTCTCCCGTTGGGCAAACTCGATTGGCGAGTCCCATTTCAAGGGCCTCGGATGCTTTCACCCCGCGGCCGGTGAGGATCATGTCCATGGCCCGGGAATGGCCGATGAGTCGGGGTAGCCGGACTGTTCCTCCGTCTACCAGAGGCACACCCCAGCGTCGGCAGTACACACCGAACGTGGCATCTTGGGCTGCAACCCGAAGGTCACACCAAGCCGCCAACTCCAGGCCGCCTGCCACGGCGAATCCTTCGACTGCCGCGATCACCGGCTTGGACAGTTCCATGCGGGTCGGGCCCATCGGCCCCGGAAGTGACATGTCCGCTTCCACGCGGTTGCCGCGGCCGGTGGAGATTGCCTTCAGGTCAGCCCCTGCGCAGAAGTTTCCGCCCGCCCCGGTGAGTATCGCAATGGAGAGGTCGGAATTGCCCTCGAATTCTTCGAATGCCTCCCGAAGTTGCGTGGCAGTGGGTCCATCCACTGCGTTGCGGGCCTTGGGTCGGTCGATGGTGAGGATCAATACTTCGTTGTCGATACCGACCGTGATGGTGTCCGGTGAAGTCATGCGCCCATCCTTGTCTGGGGAGTCCATGCCGGTTTGTCATGCGCCCACTGCTGTCTTTGAGCGCCCAGTTCTGTCTGTCATGTGCCCAGTTCTGTCTTTGAGCGGCTGGGCATCAGTTCCCTGGCCGCCAGCACCACGAAGAAGGTCAGCACTGCCAGGCCGGCGATTGCTGATCCAGCCGAGGTGTCCCGGTGATAGCTGATCACCAGACCGATCACCACGCAGGCCGATCCGATTGCCGTGGCCACCAGCATCACCAGGGGAACTCGTTTCACGAGCAGTGATGCCGTTGCGGGCGGCCCGATCAACAGCCCGAACACCAGCAGTGTCCCGACTGTGCGGAACGACACCACGATTGAAATTGCCAGCAACGTCATCAGGGCGGCGTGAGCGAACGCAGGGCGCTGGCCGAGCGTGAACGCCTTTTCCCGATTGAACGCGAGGGCAATGAACGGCCGGTGCATCAAGGCACTCACCAGGAGAATCGCCACGGTTCCGATTGCCTGGCTTCGCAGATCGGACCATGTCACGCCCAGCGGATCCCCGAACAGAAGCGCCGTGACATCAGAGGTGAAATCGGGGGTTCTCGACAGGATGCCGATTCCGAGGGCCAGCATGCCCACGAACAGCAACCCGATCGACGTATCCTCGCGCACCCCTGATCGGGCGTTCAGGGCGGAAATCGCAAGCGCCATGAACAATGCAGCTCCGAGTGCTCCGAGAATCGGGCTGAAGCCGATGGCAACAGCCAATGCGATTCCCGGAATCACACCGTGTGCGAGGGCATCACCCAGAAATGCCATTCCCCTCAGGACGATCCAGGTGCCGACCGTGGAGCAGGCCACCGCGGTGAGCAGGCCGGCCAGTAGCGCCCGTTGCATGAAGATGGGCTCGAAGGCTTCGGTGAGCCAGGTCATCGAAGGTCCCGAGGTCTTGCGGCTTCAGCCGAACGCTGGTGTGGACGAGCTTTCATCAACTCAGCGCCTCGATCAGCTGCGCCGCGTTGTGTCTGATCATCGATTGATAATCGTCCACGCCGGTTTCCGCGGTGTCGAATGAGCCTGCGAGCAACTCAGAAAGCACGACGTCGTGGGCATCCACCTCACCGATCACCGTTTCGGCCACGCGTCTGGAGTCGTTCGGGGCGATGAACACTGCCTTGATGTTCCTGTCTTCGATGGTGTTGGCCACTTCCACCAGATCTGCGGCTCCGGTGCCCTGATCGTGGCCATCACCCGAGAGCACACCGACCACCTCGAACCCATGGCGCTCGGCAAAGGAATGGAACGAGTCGTGTCCTGTCACCAGCAGTCGCTCCGAAGGTGGCAGGACCTCAAGTGTCTCTTCGATCTCGGCATCGAGTTGTTCCATCTCAAGTGTGAACTCATCCGCCTGCGCCAACAGGCTCCCGACCTCCAGTGCGGTCGAGTCACCGAGACATGTGGCCAGATCCCTCACCGCGGCGGCCGTGGATGCCGGATCGCTGTGGAAGTGGGTGTCGTCATTGCCCGGATCTGCGAAGCCACAAACGGGTGTGCCGTCGCCTTCCGCTGCAGTCACCACGGCCTCCACACTTTCCTCGGTTTCGACGCCGTTGACCACGATCACATCGGCGCCGTTCAGTTCGGCCACAGCCTTGGGGGTGGGGGAGTAGGTATGAGGGTCAGCACCGTCGGGGACCACGGCAACCACGTGTGCGGAGGATCCGAATGCGCTGGAGAGGATGTCGGCATTGATCGATGTGGTGGTGGCGATGGTTACCGGAGCATCGTCGGTCACTTCCGATCCGTTGGTTCCGCAGGCGGTGAGAGCGGTGAGCGCAAGGGCTGAACCGGACACGACACAAGCGCGAGCCAATCTGGATACGGGAACCATTCTCATATTGTCATGGTAGCCTGAAGTGCGAATGAGTATCAGAACCGAAAGAGCTATCAGAACTGAAGGAGACGGTGCCGACAAGGAGACAGTGCCGACTCCGGGTCAGGCGCCGCCGTCCGCTCCAGCGCAGCGGAGACCGGAGCAGCGGTGACCCCCGCAGTAGTGACCCCCGCAGTGGTGGCCGAGGATGTGTCGGTCACGATCGGTTCCCGGGTCGCCCTGTCCGGTGTGAACCTGACGGTTCCGGCGGGATCCTCGGTCGCAGTCATCGGACCCAATGGGTCCGGTAAGTCCACATTCCTGCGTGCGCTGGCCGGATTGGGTGAAGTTGCCGGCCGACTCATCGTTGATGCAGCTTCGAATGAGGCGGGCGTGGCGATGGTGTTCCAGGGTGCCGGCGTGGATCCCCACCTGCCGATGACCGTTGGGGAAGCTGTGGCCCTCGGCCGTTATCCGATTGCGGGCTGGTTGGGTCGATTCTCCAAACTGGATCGTCAGATCGTCGGCGACTCCATCCGGCGCATGGGCACAGAAGACTTGGTCAACGAGCAACTCTCGACTCTCTCCGGAGGTCAACGGCAACGGGCCTTGGTCGCCCAGGGTCTGGCACAGCAGTCAGCATTGTTGCTCCTCGATGAGCCGTTCACCGGTGTGGACGTCCTGGCTCGGGATCGAATCCTTCGATCAATCGACGAGGAACTGTCCGAGGGGCACACCGTGATCATCTCCACACACGATCTGGCCGATGCGGCCAGGTGCGACCTGGTGCTCTTGCTCGCCGGGAAGCAGATAGCGTTCGGGACTCCAGAATCCGTACTGTCCGAACCGCATCTTGCGGAGGCATTCGGTGAGCGGGTTCTTCACGCTGTCGATGGCTCGATGGTCCTGGATGATCCGCATCATCATCACAAAGATCACGACGGGGACGCCCTGGGTCACCGGGGCTATCCATGATGGTTCCGCTGGCCGTGGTGCGTGATCGGGACGGAGCCGTGGCGCGGGATCGGGAGAAACCTGAATTCGGTGGTTCTCGGATTCTGGAGGCTTTGGTGGCTTGGCAATGACCGACGCTCCAACACACGATGTCGCGGCGAAACGGCTGCGCAGTATCGGACAGCGCTACACCCGCGGCAGGCGTGCGCTGGTGGACGCACTCGATGGTGCGGAGAATCCGCTCACGGTCGAGCAGGTCCGCGAAGTTGAATCATCGCTGCCGCAGAGTTCCATATACAGGAACCTGGCCGTTCTGGAGGAGGCGGCAGTGGTGCGCCGAATCACTTCATCCGATGAGTTCGCAAGATTCGAACTGGCGGAGGATCTCACCGAGCACCACCATCACCTGATCTGTTCGGATTGCGGATCCGTGGTGGATTTCACCCTTCCGGGCGAAGTCGAGTCCCTCGTCGATGGGGCACTGATTTCGGCCGCCAGACGACTGGGATTCACCGGGGATCATCACCGCCTGGACCTTGTCGGACTCTGTTCCAACTGCAGCTGAGGCAGCTCCGATTGCAGCTGAGATCGGGTCCCGGTGACGGTGAATGGCCTCGCAGACGTCGAGCGCTGTTTCGGGTTCCTCAGATTCGTTTGGCGTCCTCCACCAGATTGATGTCGTAGATCACCTGATCCAGCAGGTCGCCGGCCTCAATGCCGGCAAATCGCTGCGGAGCTTCCGCACTGATTGTCGACGCGATCGGCGACAGGATCGTCCACGGAGTCGGGTGACAGAACTGCACCACTGAGTAGCGTTCACCGTTTTGCCCCGGTTCTGCCACCACCTGATGCACTCCCACGGGAATGACACCGTTGGTGAGTCGCTCCAGCATGATCCCCGTGTTGATGATGAAATCCCCTTCGGGTGGGGCAGCGTCCACCCAGGTGAAGTCGGCCAGATCGGTCGTGTCCGGATCCGGGGCCACCTTCACCTGAAGTCCTCTGGTGGTAGCCCTCGGAAGCGCCGTGATCAGGTTGATGTCTCCGTGTTCGGCCGCCCAAACGTGTGGTTGGGTATCAGGACCGACCGACGGAGCTTGATCCATCGGCGGATATCGGATCGCCCGCGTGAGTGTGGTGCCGTGCTCGAGCATGTCGTCGAAGAAGTCCTCATGGGCCCCGATGCCCACCGCAATGACCCGCAGGAATCGCCGCTGGATGTCAAGGGTACGGTCACGAAACTCGGTGAGAACGTTCGTGATGCCGGGAACCGCTTCCTCGGGGAAGAGTTCCTCTCCGTAACGGTGAGCGTATTTCTTGCGAAGGGGATGACCCTGTGGAACCTGGATGCCCCAATTGAGCATCTCTTTCCAGTCCGGGGTGTCCGAGATGGCAGCCGTTTCCACCAGCAGCCCGGTGTAGCCGGTCGCGCCGTGGCTTCCGGGGGCAATTGCCTGTGCCTTGACATCCTGCGGTTTGTTGAAGAACTCGGCCAGCATGCCGTAGGCGGTGTCGAGCAGGTCCTCACTGATGTCGTGTGAGGTGTAGACGAATCCAGTGCTCAGGCTGTTCATGACGCCATCAATCACTGCGGCACGCTGCGCATCGGATCCCTGTTCGAAGTCGAGCAGGTCCACGTCGAGAATCTGGTCCATGCCCGGAACCGTATCGGCCGACTGTGCTGGTGGGATCCGTGGGGCTTTTGGGATTGGCAGGGCTTTTGGGATTGTCCGGATGACCTGCGGCCGCGAACCAGTTGAATGGAGCAGAAAGCATCTGAGTAAACCGCGAAGCGTTTGAGTGATCTTGGTGCTGGCGTGTCAGTGCCCGACCGAGCCCGCGGGCCTCGGTGAAGCCCGGGTGCGTGTCCTGTCACACGGGCGGAGTAGAAACTTGATCGAGGAAAACTTGATGGTTCCTCGAGGAAACAGGCCGGATTCCGAGTAAAGGTCCCAGAGGCTGACTGGCCCTCTCAGCGTTTCGAGGTGCTCTCGTCGAGCAGCGTCGGAGATGCAATTATCCGAAAGTAGTAGTCATGAGTTCCGAGAGAGACCGTCAGTCCGAGCGAGACCGTCAGATGGAGAAGATTCGGCGTCTGTTGACCAAAGCCGAATCCACTCCATATCCCGAGGAAGCTGAGGCCTTCCTGATCAAGGTCGCGGAGTTGGCGGCGAGGTACAGCATTGACGATGCTCGGTTGTGGGCCGAGTCACCTTCGTCCAGCCGTGACAAACCGATCGAGCGGTCCATCCGGATACAGGCTCCGCATGCGGCGCGCAAGGCAACACTTGTCGGTGCGGTCGCGGAATCTTTCGGATGCATGGCCGTAAGACTCGGCGACGCAGCCAACATGAGTTGTTCAATAGTCGGGTTCGAAGGCGATGTCCGGCGCACCGAATCCCTGGTCACCAGTCTGTTCATCCAGTTGACCAATGCCATGTTGGCGGAATCACCAACGGGTATGCATGCTTCGAGGGTTGCCGCGTGGCGTCGTTCGTTCATCACCGCGTATGCGTTCCGGATTTCTCAGCGATTGAGCAAAGTTCGTAGTGCGCAGACTCAGTCCGACGTGGCTGATTCTGCCGTTACTGCTGTGGTCCTGCGGGATCGTTCCGACGAGGTGGACGCCGAGATGAGATCCCGGTATCCCCATGTGCGCACGAGTCGCGTGGATGGTGGCTCATCCCGCGATGGTCAGCGAGCCGGGAAACGGGCGGCCAATAGAACTGATCTCGGTGGATCAGCAGTATCGGGATCGCGACGCAAGAGCTTGCGCTGAATGGGTCAACAAATGCGGATGTGGATCCCTGTGGATGAGTTCCGCAGCAATCGCCTGGGCACAGCGCGAACCCCCGAACCCATATCTGATCCGCACCGATACGTCAGTTGAGACCGATACGTCAGTTGAGACCGATACATCAGTTGAGACCGATACATCAGTCGAAGATGCTGTAGCTGACTTCCTCAACCTCGCAGGTCATTCCGTTGCTCGCATCTTCGAAACTAATTACGTCCCAGTCGGTTGACTGATCTGGATCGAGCCCGTCGGTGAAGGTTGAGTCCTCGGCGATGAGGTCCCCGTCGGCGTTGGTAAACCGGACCGTGATCTGGAAGCCCTGCTTCTCTGACGATGTGTTGGTTATGGTTCCCGTGGCCTTGGCATCATCGGCCACGTCAGATGTGCACTCACCTTGGGTCAGCTCGTAGTCGGCCTTGTCGGCCACTCCGAATTCCTTGTCGATCTCCTCGGCGATCTCATTGACCACTTCACCGCTAACAAGGAGCAGGCATCCACCCACCAGAGCTCCCAGGACCACAAAGACCACCACCGCGATCAGCCCGACCTTGAGACAGCCGGAGTTCTTGGAAGGAGGAACTGGTTGGACTCCGCCGGCCTGCAGAGGAACGGTGCCCGGCTGCGGTGGGACAGCACCGGGCTGGGGCGGCACGGCTCCGGGCTGTGGGGGTACGGTTCCGGGCTGTGGAGTCGGAGGCGGCGTTGCCTGTTCAGGCGGTGTGGCCTGCTCCGGCGGGTAGTACTTGCCGTCGCTTGCCAGCCACCAACCGGGACCTTCTGGCGCGTCACTCATTGTTCCCCTTCTGACCGTTCAGCAGCTCCTGGCTGCGAACTGACTTGTGTTGCCTGACCTGAATCAGCGTAGTGGTGTCCACAAGGCCCACGGTGGTGGTTGTGCGTGAGTGGAAGGTATCCCTCCGTCCTGATCTATCCTCTGACGGTCCGTCAGAAACCACGTCCGGGGTGTTCCGGGCCAGAACTCAGGGAACAAATGTCCACTCCATCGCAGGCCCCGCTCGCCGGATTGCGCGTAATCGAAGTGTCGCTGCTCGGCCCCGGGGCCGTCGGGACCCATCTGGCTGATCTCGGCGCAGATGTCATCAAGGTCGAACCGCCCAAGGGCGATTACATCCGCCAGATGACTTGGCCAATCATCGAAGACTCATCCTTGCTGCACTGGCATATCCATCGTGGCAAGCGCTCCATCACCCTTGACCTCCGGACCGAGGAAGGCAAGGCCATCTTCCTGGATCTTGTGAAGGATGCCGACGCAGTAATTGAGGCAATGCGTCCCGGAGCGCTGGCCAAGCGTGGATTGGGGTTCCCCGATCTCAAGGAGGTCAATCCGAAAATCGTGTTCTGCACCATTTCCGGATACGGCGCAACCGGTCCCTATGCCAATTTGCCCAGCCACGGCATCGCCTACGACACATGGGCCGGACTCGTGAAGCCGGAGTACACCGAAGACGGCTATCCCTATATTCCAGAACACCCATCGGTGGGGCTTCATGCAGGCCCGCTCTTCGGGTCGCTCGGGCTGCTTGCGGGAGTGATGCGTGCTCGTGAGACCGGAGAGGGATCATATTTCGAGATTGCACAATCCGATGCCGCAGCCGCCATGGACTGGCTGCGTTCGGAGACTTGGAAAGCCTACGAACGCCCCGAGAGCGAAGTCACGGGCAACCGTTCGGACAACTACGAGCGTCGTGCCCCGGGAACCGCAGGAATGCAGGAGGGCGTTCGCTACCAGATCTACGAATCCTCCAACGGACACATCCTGTTCATGGCATCCGAGCAGGAGTTCTGGAAGAACTTCTGCTCCGGAGTCGACCGCATGGACATGTTCGAGAAGTGGCCCGGAAATCAGTATGGTGACCACGCTCGAGGGAACGCTGAAATGCGGGCCGAGCTGGCCGAAATCTTCAAGACCAAGACAACGAATGAATGGGTCGCCTGGTCCGGCGAGCACAACACCACGATTGCTCCGGTGAACACTCCCAAGACGCTCGCCGATGATCCCCAATTCCAGGAGCGCATGGACTTCATGGATCACGAGTCACACGGAGCCGACATGCTTCCGACACCCATAAAATTCGTGGGGGAACCGCCGTCGGACCCCACTCCTGCGCCGACAGTCGGTGAGCACACCGATGAGGTGCTGGCGGATGTGCTCGGTTACGACGCCGAGCACATAGCGACTCTGCGCGACTCAGGTGCATTTGGCACAGGGAATTGATCTGGTGGCCGATCCGACCGCCAGGTGACGTGCATGTGAGTCGCTGAGCGTCAATACCCTGAATCCATCGAACCAAGGCCACTACACAAACGATCCAGCATCGTTCAGGACACGATCTCACCGAGCACCATCTACACGAGGCACCATCTACACGCGGGGGAACAATGACTGCGTCTACCGATACCGAAGAGGGCACCCGCGCCGACCTGCGGTGGAAGACAATTCCGGGCTTGCTGCGCGATGTGGCTCAGCGTCGTCCCGATGCCGAGGCACTGGTTGACCTGTCAGGCGATGATCCCAAACGTCTCACCTTTTCCCAGCTGCTGGACGAAGTGAACACCGCCGCCAGAGCCGTGGTCGCCGCTGGTGTGAAACCCGGAGATCGGGTGGCGATCTGGGCTCCCAATTGCTGGGAATGGGAGGTTGCGCTCCTGGCGCTGCAATCAGCCGGCGCAGCCCTGGTTCCACTCAACACGCGGTACAAAGGGCTGGAAGCGGTCGACATCCTGAAGCGCTCGGGCGCCAAGGTGCTGTTCACCGTGGAGGGATTCCTGGGCAACGATTACCTCTCGATGCTTCGCGAAGCCGCGCACGGTGATGATCTCGGGGAGCTCCGCGAGATCGTGCTGTTGCGCAACACTTCCCGACCCGTTGGAGCAAGGACGTTCGCGGAGTTCCTCGATAGCGCCTCGTCGGTTGATCCCGCAGTCGTCGACGCGATGGTGGAGGATCTTCAGCCAACGGACACGAGCGACCTTTTATTCACATCCGGAACCACGGGCAAACCCAAGGGTGTGATCCAGAGCCACGCCTCCACCCTGCGTGCCTTTGGGGACTGGGCGGACATCGTCGGGCTGGCGGATCACGACCGGTACCTGGTCATCAATCCGTTCTTCCATGCGTTTGGATACAAAGCCGGAATCGTGGCGGCGCTCATCACGGGATGCACGATTGTGCCCCTGCCGGCCTTTGATGTGGACGAAGCCGTTGATGTGATCATCGGCGAGCAGATTTCGATGATTCCCGGACCCCCAACGCTGTACCAGACGCTGCTCAATCATCCCCACTTTGATCCGGCAGCCACGCCCACCCTTCGCCTGGCCGTAACCGGTGCCGCGGCGGTTCCTGTGAAGCTGGTGGAGCAGATGCACAAGATCCTCGGGTTCGAGAACGTGATAACTGCTTATGGACTCACTGAAGCCAGTGGTGTGGTCACGGTCTGCCGCTCCGATGACAGTGCTGAGACCATTGCCCACACCTCCGGCCGGGCGATCCCTGGCGTGGAGGTGCGAATTGTCGACGACTCCGGTTCGGAGTTGCCCCGTGGTGAAGCAGGGGAGATCGTTGTCCGCGGATACAACGTGATGAGCGGCTACTTCGAAGATCCCGGGCAAACGGCGGAGACAATCGATTCCGATGGCTGGTTGCACACCGGCGACGTGGGCACGATGGACGCCGACGGTTACATCGACATCACCGATCGCAAGAAGGACATGTTCATCGTGGGTGGATTCAATGCCTATCCCGCCGAGATCGAGGCACTCATGTCGGCTAACCCGGAAATTGCGCAGTGTGCGGTTGTCGGGATCCCGGATGAACGTATGGGTGAGGTCGGTCACGCATTTGTGGTTCCGACGGCCGGACTAGATCCTGAACCCGCCGAACTGATTGCCTGGGCCAGGGAGAACATGGCCAACTTCAAGGCGCCGCGGGGAATCACAATCGTTTCGGAACTACCGCTCAACGCAAGTGGCAAGGTAATGAAGTTCGAACTACGCGATCGTCTGACCGGCTGAGGTCGGTGGAAGCTCGAGAATCAAGGGGATTCCATGAAGTTCTGCAACGCAATGATGGGAGCTGAGCCGCACCTCTGGCCAGCCCTGGCCAAGGCGGCCGAAGATGCCGGATTCGATTCTGTCGGCATCAGCGATCATGTGGTGTACCCGCAGGATCTCGAGTCCAGATACCCCTATACCGAGGACGGCGCTCCACCATTCTCGCCGGACGAAATCTGGCTTGATCCGATGGGAGTGGTCTGTGCCATGGCGCAGACCACGTCCACGCTTCGGTTCGTCACGAACGTGTTCATACTCCCGCTTCGTAATCCCTTTGTGGTGGCCAAGTCGGTGTCCACTGCTTCCTACCTCTCCGATGGTCGTGTCGGGCTGGGTGTTGGTGCAGGCTGGATGAAGGAAGAATTCGATCTGGCAGAGCAGCCATTCGCCAAACGCGGCAAGCGGATGAATGAGATGATTGACGTGCTCCGGGCACTCTGGACCGGCGAGATGGTGGAGTATCACGGCGACTTCTACGACTTCGACTTCGTCAAGATGCGGCCGGCCCCGACCGAGCCTGTTCCGATCTACATCGGTGGAGCGAGTGAGGTTGCGCTGCGCCGTGCGGCACGGGTAGGCGACGGTTGGCTCGGCATGTATGGATCGCCTGAGGATCTGATCGGCTACTGCAAGACCCTCGACCGCTACCGCGAGGAGGCAGGCACCTCCGACCGGCCATTCGAGATCATCGCATCCCCACTGTCCATCCCCGATGGTGACCTGGTGCAGGAGTTGGCGGCCGCCGGCATGACCACGATCCTCACTTCCGCCTGGCTCGCATCCGGGGTCAACAAGGTCGAGTCCCTGCAGCAGGGCACGGAACTGCTGGCGGCCTACGGCGACAGTTTCATCAAGTAGCCCCGATCGACCATCGAGTAACCCCGATCCAACTCCAAAATCCCGTTCTGTGATGGTCAGGTCGCGCTTTTGCGCGACCTGACCATCACAGAACCATGATTGGGGGGTGGTGGCATCTGAGGACCATTCCGGGTTGGGTCGCGAAGACGGGTTGGGTCGCGAAGACGGGTTGGGTCAGAGAATCGAGACTGGTTCCGCTCCCAGGCGAGGTGCGCGAACGAACCAGGACGACGGATCGGAATCCGGTGCCGGTTCCGGCGAACTTGTCACCGTTGATCGTGGCCGGCGTGAACCAGTTCCGATCGAGAAACGGTCGTTGCGGTCTTTGCTCACCAGCATCCGCACGGGTGCCGGCCGGATGGGATCAGACTTGGTGGCGACCCGACGTGGGCCGGTCGGCAACAGCCGCGAGGTTCCGGGCTGGGTTCGCAACCTTGCCTGGTTGCTTGATGAATCGATTCCGGTGGGTGGGGGGAGAAGAGTGGGGGCTGACGGTGTGGTCTCCTTCATCCCGGGCATTGGAGACGCTGCGGGGCTGGTGGCTTCGATGGTTGTTGTCCTTGCCGGAATCGCCGCTGGAGTATCGCTGCCGACACTCACCCTGATGATGGTCAACGTCGGTGTTGACACAATCGTGGGGACGGTTCCCTTCTTGGGCGCTCTGTTTGATCTCGGGTTCAAGTCGAACACCAGAAACCTGAAACTGATTGAACGAGATCTCCATGACCGGAGGTCTACGCGCCGCTCGAGCATCAGGGTGTTCCTGTTCGCGGGATTGGCATTGTCGCTCGCTGTGCTGCTGTTCCTGTTCGCCCTCTTTGGTGGTTTGTATCTGTTCGTTCGCCTCATCACGTAGGGGTTCAGCTCCGCCGGCAGCCGGTTTCGTTGACCCTTGAGCACTACGCTCAAAATGTGACGACCCATCAGAAGTCAGAAGCGGTTCCCGCATGCGAATCCGGCGAACGTTGGGACTCAGCTGATTCCGGGGGAACCACACGGGCGGTTGACGGCCGGATGCCCGGTCGACGGGCAAGGGAAACGCGGACCCGATTGCTGGATCAGACGCGGATAATGCTCACCACAACGAGTTACCGCGATCTCAAGGTGGTGGACGTCGCACGAGGCGCTGGTACCTCACCCGCAGCCTTCTACCAGTACTTTCCTGATGTTGAAGCGGCGCTGATTGCGCTGGCTGATGACCTGATCGACGAAGGAAGGCAACGGCTCACCCGGCCGGTGCTGGAGGGCGACTGGAGCGAGGCCGGGGCATACGGCACCTGTTTGTCGATCGCATCCACATTCCTGGATTTCTGGGCTGACCACGGACCGCTGATGGGTGTGATCGAATTGGCTGCGGCCGAAGGTGATCCCCGCTTCCAGGAGGTCCGAATCAGGTTGTTGAGCCAGTTCACGGACTCCGTGGGCGAGGTGGCTCGCCGCCAACAAGCTGAGGGCAGTCTGCCCGCAGACCTGGATCCCACCGCTACCGCAGCTGTCCTCGTTGCCATGCTTGCCCACGTGTCGGGACACCAGTACGGAATTGAGGCTTACGGTACTTCCATGGCCGAAATCAGTCGTGCCATGGCGCGGCTGATTCACGCTGGCCTGACGGGTGCGGCTCCTCCCGAATAGCCATCGGCAAGCAACCATGGAGGAGTCTGGGTGCGGGACCGCGAGCAGGCCCGAATGGCCCCGACCGGGGTATCCGTGTCTACAATCTGACGGACCGTCAGATTTCCAGACCGCAATTTCGGGAGCATCCAGTGGACTTCGACTTTTCCGAGGAACAAAAGCAATTCAAAGTCGAGGTGGAGGCGTTCATTGCCGACCGCGATGACATCGACGTCTTCGATCTGACCCATGAAAACATGGCTCAGATCGTGGACACGCCAGAAAAGCGTGCCTTCATGAAGGAGATGGGCCACAAAGGCTGGCTCGGAATGACCTGGCCGGAGCGCTACGGCGGTTCCGATGGCGAAGGTGTGTACGAGTACATCCTCAATGAGGCGCTTGCCAGCAAGGGTGGACCCCAGATCGGCAAGGGCGTCGGCATAATCGGCAAGACCGTGATTGCCCATGGCTCGGACTTTCTAAAGGAGAAGTTCCTGCCGATGATTCTCGAGAACGACGTCGAGTTCGCGGTGGGCTACTCCGAACCCAACGCCGGCTCCGATGCGGCTTCGATGCGCCTCAAAGGCGAGAAGCACACCACCGAAGACGGGCGCACCGGTTGGCTGCTGAACGGTCAGAAGACTTGGACCACCTCGGCACATTTCGCCGAGTGGTACTGGCTCGGCGTTCGCACCGATTCCGACAACAAGCACATGGGCATTACGCTGATGCTGGTACCCCTTGATCAGGAAGGCATCGAGATCCAGGGCATCTGGACCATGGGTGACGAGCGCACCAATGAAGTCTGGCTCGATGATGTGTTCGTTCCCGATGAGTACGTGGTCGGCGAAGTCAACCACGGATTCCGTTACATCTCCCAAGCGCTGGATCTCGAGCGTTTCACGCTGTTCACCTACAGCCCGATCAAGCAACGCCTTGACCTTCTCACGGAGTACGTGGTTGACACCGAGCGTGATGGTTCGCCGCTCAAAGACGATACCGTTGTACGCGCAGAGATGGCGCGGCTGCACACAGACGCTGAGGTGGCGCGGGTCATGGGTCTCAGGGTTGTGACCGAAGCCGTCAAGGTCGAGCACAAGGCGAAAGCCGGCAAAGACTTCCAGCCGCCGACCGTGCAGTCATCCGAATACAAGCTGTTCGCCACCGAGTTCTCACAGCGCCTGGCCTCGGCCTCCATGGACATTGGCGGCCACGGCACTCAGACCCGTGTTCGCACCGAGGATTCCCCAATGGTTGGACGAGCGGAATCAACCTACCGATACACGGTCGTCGACACGATCGGCGGCGGTACGTCAGAAATCCAGCGCAACATCATCGCCCGCCGGGGTCTTGGCCTGCCGAAGAACTTCTGAGCCACGTCGATCGCAGTCCAACCAATCCTCCTCTCATGACCCTCCTCCAATGACCACATCCGCCCTCGAAGGAATCACTGTGCTCGACCTCGCTTCGGTGGGGCCGGCAGCGCGCGCTTCTCGCATTCTCGCCGACTACGGGGCAGATGTCGTGAAGGTTGGCCCCGTGCCGCGGGCGGGAGGCATACAGATTGTCCCGCCGTACTACGCCTATTCCGGCAACCGCGGCATGACGCGGGCGTTGTTCGACCTGAAGTCGGATGACGGCCGAGAGGCATTTCTGGCGCTGGCCGAGCGGGCTGACGTTGTCATCGAGTCCTTCCGCCCCGGAGTGGTCGACCGCCTGGGCATCGGATTCGAGGACCTGCAAGCCCGCAACGCCCAGATCATCCTGTGTTCGACCTCCGGTTTCGGCCAGAGCGGTCCGCGCAGCGCCTGGGCAGGTCACGACGTGAACTATCTGGCCACGAGTGGCTTCCTCGACTGCAGCGGACGCCGAAG
>JAHRAZ010000074.1 GCA_020027475.1 Microthrixaceae bacterium | reverse complement strand
TCACATGGGTGCCCGGGGCGGGACTTGAACCCGCACGCTCCCCATGGGAGCCGAGGGGTTTAAGCCCTCTGCGTCTGCCAATTACGCCACCCGGGCGGTCCCCAATCGTGACACATCACGCCTGGTTGCCACGGGGCCAACAGGTGCCAGGTCGGAGGTCTGCCACAACCGCTCCCAAGCTGTCCGCCGAAACAGTTCCGCAGTTGCGCGTGACGGTTCATTTACATGGAGAACCGAGTCGATGATGTCAGCCTGCACCGCTGGGACCGGTCGACCGACAAGGCGGATGGATACCACGGGTGAGCGGCTCCCCTCACGCATCACCGTGCGGTCGACATCGGCCACTCGCGGAGGAGAACGGAACACAGGAACCGTCAGACTGTGCTCTTTGGCCGAAGCGGCGATCAAACGAACTGACTCCGCGAACCTGAGCGCCCCGACCCGCTCGCCGTTTGGCTCCACATCGACAGAGTCTGACATCGAGGGATCGGGCCCCGACTGGCCATTTTGGCTGGAACGGCCAATCCGGGGAACACCGGATCCGATCCTGGATACCGCTGCTGATTGATCCGCTTGCTTCATGGGTGTCACCTTCCCACAAGCCTCTGACACTGTTTCGGGCCAACCGAGTGATGAACGGGGTGAAGCAGGCTCGCCGCTCGGCTGATGGTCGATGAGACGGCGCCCGGCGCACGATGACGAACCTTTCAGCGCTGATTACAGCTTCCGGATGCCTTCCACTCCACACCCGTCCGCACCGTCCCCCACGGGGGACACGCAATAACGTGGGTGCATGACCCTGTCAGTAGGAATTCCCACCGAGATCAAGGACCACGAAAGCCGGGTGGCGATCACCCCCGATGGAGTCACCGACCTGGTCCGCAGGGGTGCGCGGGTGCTGATCCAGTCGGGGGCAGGTGTTGGATCTGCCATCGAGGACCACAGCTTCGCCGACGCAGGGGCTCAGATCCTGCCCACGGCGGCAGACATCTGGAGCCAAGCCGATCTTGTGTGCAAGGTCAAGGAACCCCAGCCCAGTGAGTTCGGATATCTGCGAGAGAACCTGATTCTGTTCACCTACCTGCATCTTGCGGCTCATCCCACCGTGGCAGAGGAACTGGTGAACCGGGGAACAACGGCTATCGCCTACGAAACCGTGCAGTTGCCGGACGGATCCCTTCCCCTGCTACAGCCGATGTCCGAGGTGGCCGGGCGAATGGCCACCCAGATAGGCGCGCACTACCTCGAAGACACCTATGGCGGACGCGGGGTACTCATGGGCGGCGCACCGGGAGTGCGTCCGGCTCGCGTGGTTGTTCTGGGCGCGGGCAACGTTGGATGGAATGCGGCTTGGATCGCGGCCGGAATGCAGGCGAAGGTCTCCCTGATGGACAAGAATCCCGACAGGCTCCGTTGGGCGGATCAGATCCACATGGGTCGCATCACGACCCTCGCCAGCAATCTGGGGGCCGTTGAAAGGGCGGTAGCCGGCGCCGACCTGTTGATCGGAGCAGTCTTGATCGCCGGTGAACACGCACCCATGGTTGTCACCGAGGAGATGGTGGAAACGATGATGCCGGGGTCCGTGATCGTTGACGTGGCAGTGGACCAGGGCGGATGCATCGAAACCACCAGGGAGACCACCCACTCAGATCCCGTCTACAAGAAACACGGTGTACTCCATTACGCAGTGGGGAATATCCCAGGGGCGGTACCACACACCTCCACATATGCACTGTCGAATGCCACACTGCCCTACCTGGCGCTGTTGGCCACCGAGGGACTCGGGGCACTCGAATCCGACGCGGCTCTGGCCGGCGGTCTCAACACCCGATCAGGTGCGTTGATCCATCCGGCGGTACGCGATGCCCTGAACGCCTGACCTCGCCGTCCAGCCGGCGATCGCCTCGTGCCGCCGCGGGGCCAACAACCAACAGACACACAGCGAAGCCGTGCGAAGACACGACGGGACTGTTGAAGACCCGGGGGTTGCCCTAACATGACTGCTCATGGCGAGGGACGCGAGCGCAAAATCCGAATCACAAGAAAACGCCATTTCCGGACAGGACACCACTGATTCGGCCGATCTGGTGCACGTACCCAGCGGTGAGTTGGCCGACGAACGGCCCAATGCGCGGATTACCGATGTGGATGACTGGGGTAGATCGGAACAGATGCGGGTTCTGGCCCGACGGGTCTACGACCCGATCTACCGCCGATGGTTCCGCGTCGAATGGGAAGGCCTCGAGAAGATACCCACCGATGGCGGGGCCCTGCTCGTGGCCAATCACGCCGCGGCTATACCGAGTGACGCTCCGGCGATCATGCACGGCATCGAGACCGAGTTGGAACGCCCGGTCTATGGACTCGCCGACAACATCTTCCGCAGTATGCCCGTGATCGGAACCATGTGGTCTCGACTTGGTGGTCTTCCGGCGCACCCCGACAACGCCTATCGCCTTCTGAGCGAACAGAACCAACTGGTACTCGTGTTTCCCGAAGGATCCAAAGGACCTGCCAAACCCTTCCACCGGCGCTATCAACTCGGCAGGTTCGGCCGCGGGGGGTTCGTGGAAATCGCGATGCGCTCCGGAGTACCGGTGATTCCAATCGCGGCGGTCGGCCCCGAGGAATCCATGCCCACGCTGTTCCAGATGAAGGGCCTGGCCAAGTCACTCGGCCTTCCGTATGCCCCAGTGACCGCGAACATGTTGGCGATGGGACCACTCGGGATACTCGGCTACTTCCCGGCCAAGTTCAAGCTGAAGGTTCTGGATCCCGTCAACTTCGATGTGCCACCGGACCGGGAGCGTTACAGCCGGTTCAAGGTCATGGAGTATTCAGAAGCCATCCGCGAACAGATCCAGCAGGCACTCTACGAAATGCTCCGCAACAGAGAATCGGTCTGGTTCGGCTGATGGCACGCAAGAAGCATTCTCAGGCAGATGTGGCCGGAGAGGTCAACCAATCCGGGGAAACCCCCGCAGGAACTGGAACTCCCGCCGAGTCCAAACCTGTCGGAACCCCCGACAAGAAGCCGGCGAAATCATCCGACGTTTCGGCCGGCAATCATCCGAACAAGCGTGTCCTGGTCACCGGTCTGGGTTCGTTCTGGGGTGGACGCGTAGCCCAGGCCCTCGAAGCTGATCCGGCGATCGAAGTGATCGTCGGCCTTGACACGGTCGAGCCGTCGGTGGAGTTGGAGCGAACCGAATACGTCCGGGTGGATGCCAACTATTCCATCCTCGCCAGGATCGTGAAGGCCACCCAGGTGGACACAATCGTGCACAGCTTCCTGGTCGTGGATCCCACCCAGATGTCAGCCAAGGCGATGCACGAGATCAATGTGATCGGCACGATGAACCTCTTCGCCGCAGCATCAGCGCCGGGTTCCTCGGTTCGAAATGTGTTGCTGAAGTCTTCCACTGCGGTATACGGCTGCGCCCCGGAGGACCCCGTGTGGTTCACCGAGGACACACCCCGCACACGTGCTCCCCATCGTTCGATCGAGAAGAACCTCAATGCCGTGGAGGGATACGTCGGTGACTTTGCCGAGGACAATCCCCATGTGAACGTCACCACCATGCGGTTCTCGAACGTGATCGGAGACGAGATCGAAACTCCGCTGACCCGGGTGCTGAAGCTGCCAGTGGTTCCCTCGCTGCTCGGTTTCGACCCTCGCTTTCAATTCGTCCACGAGGACGACGTGACTCGAGCAATTCTGTTTGCCCTTCAAAATCGCCTCCCCGGCACCTACAACGTGGCCGGCGACGGTTTGCTCCCGTGGACTGAGGTCGCTGCCATCTGCGGCAAACGAACGGTGCCACTGCCGCCGTTCGGCACCTCTTTGATGGCACCTGGACTTCGCGCCCTCGGTGTTGATCTGCCCGATGAGTACATGAGCCTGCTCAAGTACGGACGCGGTGTGGACAACAGGAAGCTCAAAGACGCCGGTTTCCGCTACGAATACACCTCGGCGCAGGCCGTTCAGGCATTCATCGAACGCACCCGCCTCAAGGACATCATGGCGGGAGGCACCGAATACAAGTACGAACGCGACGTGGAACAGTTCTTCAGACAGTCCCCCGCCGTGATCCGCGACTCCGACGGCTGACCTCCGCTGGAGATCGAATCAACGGATCACACTGACAGCAAGGTCTGCCACCCGGCGTTCGATGGATTCCCACATGTAGGACTGCTCGTACAGCTGAGACGCCGC
>JAHRAZ010000072.1 GCA_020027475.1 Microthrixaceae bacterium | reverse complement strand
TGCACCGAGCACGCCTGCTGCACCGAGCACGCCTGCTGCACCGAGCACGCCTGCTGCACCGAGCACGCCTGCTGCACCGAGCACGCCTGCAGCACCGAGCACGCCTGCAGCACCGAGCACGCCCGCTGCACCGAGCACGGTGCCGACCGAAGCGCAACAAGAGGCGGACCAACCAGCCGAGGCCAAATCCGCTGACGACGCCAAATCCGCTGACGACGCCAAATCCGCTGACGACGCCAAATCCGCTGACGACGCCAAATCGACTGACGACGCCAAATCGACTGACGACGCCAAATCGACTGACGACGCCAAATCGACTGACGTCGGGGACGGTGCGCCGAAGTCCGCTTCTGGCAAGCCGATTCCGCCGCCACCCGGGCCTCCCCGGTCAGCTTCGGGCAAGCCGATTCCGCCGCCCCCCGGGTTGGGTGGCCGTCGCGCCACACCTCAACGTTCTTCCGGCCCGGGTAGCCGCCCCGGTTATGCCGGTGCTGGTCGCCCAGGTGGTCCTGGTGCGGCACCCGGTGGAGGCCCCGGTGGCGGTCCTGGTGGTCGTCCCGGCGGTGGCCCAGGTGGTCGTCCCGGTGGCCCAGGTGGTCGTCCCGGTGGCCCAGGTGGTCGTCCCGGTGGCCCGCGTCCGAGACGGAGAAAGGGGAGGCGTCGTCGCAATCGCGAAGAACTCCAGCCGATGGACGTTCCGAGCTACACGCCGGAGAATGCGCCGGTACCCGAAGGAACAGTCGTGGTGGAGCGCGCTTCATCCCCGCAGGACCTGGCCCCGAAGTTCAGCCGAACGGTGGCTGACGTCGTCCGATTCCTCATGGAACAAGGCGAGATGGTCACCGCAACTCAGTCGTTGACCGACGACATGATCGAGCTCTATGCGGCTGATCTGGGTATCGAGATAAGGATGGTCAATCCGGGCGAGGAGCAGGAGACTGAGCTTCGCAAGGTCCTCGACATTCCGGGTGAAACCGATGCCGAAGGCGAACTTCCGCACCGCCCGCCTGTGATCACAGTGATGGGTCACGTGGATCACGGGAAAACGAAGCTGCTCGACTACATCCGTGACGCTAGCGTCGCGGAGGGTGAGGCCGGCGGTATCACTCAGCACATCGGCGCCTACCAGGTTGAAAAGGGCGGCAATCACCTCACGTTCATCGATACACCTGGCCACGAAGCCTTCACGGCCATGCGTGCCCGAGGTGCCGAGGCGACCGACATCGTGGTCTTGGTCGTGGCTGCTGATGACGGTGTGATGCCGCAGACGGTCGAGGCGATTCAACACGCCAAGTCCGCCGAGGTTCCGATCGTGGTTGCGGTCAACAAGATCGACCGGGAGAACGCTGATCCCAACCGTGTCCTTCAGCAGCTCGCCGAACGCGAACTCGTTCCCGAGTCATGGGGTGGCGACACGATCGTCAACGAGGTGTCTGCACTCGAGGGAACCGGAATCGACGAATTGCTCGAGAGCCTGCTTGTTGTGGCCGAGCTGGAGGATCTCCGTGCCTCGCCGGATGGCCGGGCTACGGGTGCTGTTCTCGAGGCCCACCTGGATCATGGTCGAGGGGCAGTGGCAACAGTGCTGGTTCAGCGCGGAACCCTGCGGGTGGGAGACCCGATGGTCGTCGGCCATGCGGCCGGCAAGATTCGAGCCCTCGTTGATGAGCACGGCGTGCATGTCAAGGAAGCGCTTCCATCCAAGCCCGTTCAGGTTCTCGGTCTTTCCGAGGTTGCCGACGCGGGCGACGAATTCGTCGTGGCCAAGGACGAGCGCACTGCGCGCAACGTGGCCGAGAAGCGTGAAGGCTGGCGTAGGGAAGCGGGTCGGTCCCGTGACTCGTCGGTGATGAGCAGCGGCGCCAAACTCGAAGACATATTCGCCCAGATCAAGGCGGGGGAGCAGGCAACCCTCAACCTGATCGTCAAGGCTGATGTCCAGGGTTCGTTGGAGGCCGTCACCGAAAGCCTCAAGAAACTGGAACGCCCCGAGGTGAAGGTCGGATTTGTCCTTCGCGGGGTTGGTGGAGTCACCGAGTCTGATGTTCAGCTCGCGGCGACATCCAATGCGACGATCCTCGGGTTCAATGTGCGTCCATCGCGTACGGCCAGGGAGCTGGCCGGTACCGAGAGCGTCGAGATCCGTTCCTACGAGATCATCTACAAGCTGCTCGAGGACATCGAGTCGGCGATGGTCGGAATGCTCGAACCGGAATTCGAGGAGGTCGTGACCGGCGAGGCGGAAGTACGCGAGGTATTCCGTGTGCCGAAAATCGGGGCCGTTGCTGGTTGCATGGTGCTCAACGGTGTCATCACCCGTGGATCCAAGGTTCGGTTCCTGCGCGAGGGAACCATCATCTGGAACGGTGAGGTGTCCTCCCTGCGCAGATTCAAGGAAGACGTGCGTGAGGTTGCGAGCGGATTTGAGTGCGGAATCGGCCTGTCCGACTTCCAGGACCTCAAGTCCGGCGACATAATCGAAACCTTTGATGTCAAGGAAATCCCTCGGGACTGAATCGAGTCAGCTTTGGCCCGCCGTTCTTCACCTAAGACGTTTCAACGCACCGACCGGATCGCGGAAGTGATCAGGGAGATCGTCGCGAGCGAACTTGAACGCCTCGGTGATGAGCGGCTTGAAATGGTCACGGTGACTGCCGTGAAAGTCGACGGATCACTGGACTCCGCAGATGTCTTCTATTCGGCCTTCACCGCAGAGGAAGAGGGGCGACTCGATGGAATCTCCGAGGCACTCGAAGAGATTCGCTGGCGGATCCAGAAAAAGGTGAATGTTGCGATCAGCGCTCGCCGGACTCCGCAGATCAAGTTCCGGACCGATGATGTCCTCTCCGAAGCTCTGCGCATCGAGCAGATCCTCAACGACGTGTCGGAAACCGAGTGACCCGGGCCTGAAGTGACCAAGGTTGAGACCGGCGCCGCGGGTGATCCGCCCTGCGGTCTGGTGGTGGTGGACAAACCTCCGGACTGGACAAGTCACGACGTGGTCGCGAAGTGCCGCGGGATTTTCGGCACTCGAAAGGTTGGTCACAGCGGAACACTCGACCCGATGGCCACCGGCGTTCTGGTTCTCGGAGTCGGCCGGGCAACCAAGCTCCTCACCTTTCTGACCGGGCTGCCCAAGTCCTACTCGGCTGAGATCACCTTCGGGCAGGAAACCGACACGCTCGATGCCGAGGGGGAGATCACCGAACGCTATCCCGACATGGCGGCGCCCACCGCGGAGTCGATTGCCGAGGCCGCGAAGCCACTCACCGGTGACATCCAGCAGGTCCCACCGATGGTCTCCGCAGTGAAGGTAGAGGGCAAACGGCTGCATCAGCATCACCGCGAGGGTCGAGTGGTTCAGCGCGAGGCGAGACCGGTCACCGTTGGTCGCTTCGATTTGTCGCCCACCAACGATCCGATGGTGTGGAAAGCCGAAATCGACTGTTCATCCGGCACCTATGTGCGTGTTCTTGCGGCCGATCTGGGCAGAGCCCTAGGTGGGGGTGCACACCTGAGTGCCCTGCGGCGCACCTCGGTCGGACCGTTCGGGATCGATGAGGCGGCTCCGATGGATTCAGCGGAGATTCAGCCGTCCACTTCGATCAACCGCGTTCTTTCGGTCGTCACCGTCGGCAGCGACATCGCCCGCCGGATCGCCAACGGCGCGGTGTTGAACCGGGCCGATGTCGATCTGGTCGATGGGTCCGACGGTCCGTGGTCAGTTGTCATCTCCGATGACTCGGGCGAGGAACGCCTGTTGGCGATCTACACCGCCCACCGCGGAAGCACCATCAAGCCCGCGTTTGTGATGGGTCCCTGAGCCTCACCGGCGATGGGCATCCACACGACTAATCTTTGTGCCGTGCAGGTCGTCTCCGAGGAGCAGGATTGTCCACGGCCTCCAGAGGGCACCATTGTCACCATCGGTGCCTACGACGGTGTCCATCTGGGGCATCGCAAAGTGATTGCCGAGGTCTGTGAAAGGGCCAGAGCCCAGGGGCGCAAGAGTGCGGTGATCACCTTTGATCGCCATCCGGCGCAGGTGATCCGCCCGGAATCTGCTCCGCTTCTGCTCACCGGTCTCGACCAGAAGCTCGAAATGCTCGCCACAACAGGCCTGGACTATGTGGTCGTCATCCACTTCGACGCGGCACGCTCCAGCGAGTCGGCGGAGGACTTCATCCGTTCGGAACTGGTGGGATGCCTCAACGCCTCCACAGTGGTTGTGGGTGAGGACTTTCACTTCGGCCACAACAGGATGGGCAACGTGGCCTTGCTCAAGGAAATGGGTTCCGACCTGGGGTTCGAGACCGTTGGCCACCGGTTGGTGGACGTCCATGGCCACCCTGCACGCGACGACGAGCAGGTGTCGTCCACCGCGATACGCAGGGCGCTGAGTGAAGGTCGCCCCGAAGATGCCGCGCGCATGCTTGGTCGGCCTCATGAGGTTCGAGGTCCGGTGGTGCTGGGCGACAAGCGCGGGCGCCAGATCGGATTTCCCACGGCCAATGTGGCAGTGCCCGACACAATGCTCATACCCACCGAAGGCATCTATTCCGGCGAACTGGTGCTGGATTCAGGCGGAAGGGTGTTGCCATCAGCGGTGTACATAGGCAAGCGGCCTACGTTCTACGACGACTCCGCGCGCACGCTGGTGGAGGTCCACGCACTGGACTTCGATGGTGATCTCTACTCCGAGGCTGTGGCCGTACGGTTCCATGACTTCATCCGAACAGACAAGAAATTCGATTCAGTGGAGGATCTCGCGGCCCAGCTTCAGCGCGATTGCGATGAAGCCCGCCGCCTGCTCGCGGCCCCATGAAGGTAAGCAAGTGCTTGCAAAAGGCTATGATGGTCGCAGGGCGGACGGGTGTGGCGTGCAGGCCGCGGCTGGTTCGCGACTGAAGCTGATTCGGAACTGATTGGAGTAGCCGATGTCGGAACTAGTTGAACCAATTGAAGGGCCGGTCACGGACGAACCCGTGGTTGGCGAGGCAATCGAGGTTCCCCAGTTGAGGCGGCGGGAGGTCTTGCTCGACGATGGCCACACCGTGGGCGTCACCACGGCCGGAGAAGGGATCCCCCTGGTTCTGGTTCATGGATTCACCGTGGAGGGTTTCCTGTACGCACAGTCACTGAGTCGACTGGTGACCATGGGCTTCCGCGTGATCGCAATTGACACTGCCGGTCACGGTTCCACCGAGGGACTGCCGCTCGAAGGCCACGACATGGACAACTACGCGGAATTGCTGGGGCGGGTGATCGACCACCTGGGGATCGAGCGGTATGTGCTGGCCGGGCACTCCATGGGCGGCCAACTGATCGCACGGCTGGGCGCCAAGCGCCCCGAAGAGGTGCTCGGCATCATCTTCATTGACGCCATCGTGGGCGATACCTGGGACCGGATGGTCTATCTGTTCAGGGTCTGGCCGCCCCTGCTGGCGGTGGTCGCCGCAATCCTGGTGGTGGATTCGGCGTCGATCATGCCCACGTTCTCCAATCCCGTGCAGGCGGCAAAGCTCTTCAGGCTGGTCATTCCCACCGTCGCGGGACACGTGGTCAAGCCGTGGCGCCTTGCCGGACCTGCCTGGTCGATATTGCGCACACGGTCGAGCCGTTACGCGCTCAACGAACTCAAGGACAACGAAGTCACCTGCGTGGCGATACACGGCTCAATGGACATGGCCGTGCCTCACATGACGGCCGTGGACACCGCCAGCCGCACAGACGGCACCTTGGTCACGATCAACCGCGGAGGCCATTCCTGGATGCTTCGTGATCCGGAAACCCTTCCCGCAATTCTGGCGGAACTGCTCGAGGGCCCCCTTGGCGAGTCGATCTCTGCCGGACTCAAGTCAGCCGGACTGACCGAGGAAGATCCGAGCACGGAGCAGATCGAGGCGGTTTGTTACGAGAAGAACGCTCGGATCCTCTCACTGGCTCATCCAACGATCTACCGAAAGACGAGGGTCCGTCATCAGAAGCCCAGCTACCACTGGACCACGCTCTAGCGGAGGTTGTAGCATCGTGCGTTCCGGCCAAATGGTCGGTCCGCTCCGGATTCCGATACGTTCGGATCATGGGGCCGGGTAGATAACCCAGGAGACAATGACATGGGCAACCGTAAGCCCACCAACCTTCCCCCCAAGTCCGACACGATCACCAAGTATGGCAAGAACGCGACGGATACCGGGTCGGCTGAGGTGCAGATCGCTCTTTTGACCGATCGCATCAATCACCTCACTGAACACCTGAAGTACCACAAGAAGGACCATCACGGTCGCCGTGGGCTTCTGATGCTGGTTGGCAAGCGTCGTCGTTTTCTGGACTACCTGAAAGACAATGACATCGAGGGCTACCGCACCCTGATCTCCGAGCTGGGCCTGCGCCGCTAGGCGCTTGGTGTAGTCTCGGGGAACGAACATCGCGGCAGGCCGGTCAGTTACCGGTTGCCGAAGTCCGGGTCCACCGACCCAATTGCTGCCATGCAGCCTCCACCCGTTCCGAGAGCTTGATGTTCTGTGGATCGGGTTGGTCTGAATCCGGGAATCGACAACTGGCAACTGGCCCCGCCGCACATGAATGCTGTCCCATATTCGGGACGTCACAATGCCCCAGCGTGGGGCGCCCCAAGGTGGGGCAAAGAGACGCCCCAGGGTTGGGGCGAAGGAGGGCCAAATAATGGCCGAAGCTATTCGCGTTGAGGCGGAACTCGCCGACGACGAATTCAAAACACTCACTTTCGAGGCTGGTAAATATGCCGGACTCGCCGGCGGGTCAGTCATGGTCGGCATGGGAGACACCCGTGTCCTCGTGACCGCCACCGCCTCATCGCATGTCCGCGAGGGCGTCGATTTCTTCCCGTTGACGGTGGACATCGAAGAGCGCATGTACGCAGCAGGAAAGATCCCTGGATCCTTCTTCCGCAGGGAAGCTCGCGCCGGTGAGGCAGCAATCCTCACCTGCCGGCTGATCGATCGGCCGCTGCGTCCGTCGTTCCCCGAGGGTTTCCGCAACGAGACCCACGTCGTGGGCACCGTCATGGGTGCCGATCAGGAGAATCCCTACGACGTGATTGCACTCAATGCTGCATCCGCCGCGTTGATGATCTCCGACATTCCCTTCGATGGTCCCATCGGTGCCGTGCGCCTGGCTCACACCGTCGATGGCGAGTGGCTGGCTCACCCGACCTATCAGGAGAGCGCCGATTCAACTTTCGACATCGTGGTTGCGGGCCGTGAGCTCGACAATGGCGACATCGCGATCATGATGGTTGAGGCCGGTGGCACCGAAGCCACCTGGGACCTCAATGCCGAAGGTGCCCCCAAGGTCGACGAGGAAGCACTCGCCACCGCTCTCGATGCTTCGAAGAAGCACATTTCCGACGTGATCGCACTTCAGCACAAGCTGATGGACGCGGTTGCGGCCGAGAATGGGCCTCCGGGAACCATGGAGTACGACGCTCAGCTCGATTACACGGATGCCGTGTTCGCTGCTGTCGAAGCAGCCGTCGGCACTCGCATGGTCGAGGTGCAGTCGATCGCCGACAAGGCGGACCGCACCGCAGCCGAGGATGCCCTCAAGGCCGACGTTCTCAACTCGGTTGTGCCCGGTTTGGTCAGTGATGACCTTTCCGAGGCCGCAGCCACCAAGCAGGCCAAGGCGGCCGTTCGCTCAATCATGAAGTCCACCGTGCGTAGCCGCATTGTGAACGACGGTGTGCGCATCGACGGTCGCGGACCGGCAGATCTCCGGCCTCTGTCCGCTGAAGTCGGCGTGATTCCGACCGCTCACGGAACTGGCTTGTTCCAGCGTGGTGAGACCCAGGTGCTGAACTTCTGCACTCTTGGCATGGCCAAGATGGATCAGATGGTCGACGGCATCGACCCGCAGGTCAAGAAGCGGTTCATGCATCACTACAACTTCCCACCGTTCTCCACCGGAGAGTCGGGATTCATGCGTGGACCCAAGCGTCGCGAGATCGGCCACGGTGCGCTCGCCGAGCGTGCGGTGTTCCCGGTTGTTCCGTCGCTTGCGGACTTCCCCTACACGATCCGCCTCGTGAGTGAGGTTCTGAGCTCCAACGGTTCCACTTCCATGGCATCGGTTTGCGGCTCGTCGCTGTCGCTCATGGACGCCGGTGTGCCGGTCAAGGCACCGGTTGCCGGAATCGCGATGGGCTTGGTGTTCGCTGAGGGCAAGTACACGGCCCTCACCGACATTCTTGGTGCCGAAGACGCGTTCGGTGACATGGACTTCAAGGTGGCCGGAACTTCCGAGTTCGTCACGGCCCTTCAGCTCGACACCAAGATCGACGGCATTCCTGCCGACGTTCTGGCTGCTGCGCTGAATCAGGCCAAGGAAGCCCGCCTCGCGATTCTCGACGTGATGACCTCCGCCCTGGAGGGCCCACGCCCCGAACTTGCAGAGACGGCGCCGAAGATCATCAGCTTCCAGATCCCCGCTGACAAGATCGGCGAGGTCATCGGACCCAAGGGCAAGGTCATCAACACGATCCAGGCCGAGACCGGTGCTGACATCTCAGTTGATGATGACGGCGACATGGGAGTTGTTGCGATCGCATCAGTTGACATGGGTGCGGTGAACGAGGCCGAGCGTCAGATCAAGCTGATTCTCGACCCTCCAACTGCGGAAATCGGGCAGGTCTACCCCGGACGGGTTGTGAACATCACCAAGTTCGGTGCGTTCGTCAACATCCTGCCGGGTCGTGATGGTCTGCTGCACATCTCCAAGATCGGTGGCGGCAAGCGCATCGACAAGGTGGAGGACGTGCTGGAACTGGGTGAGGAGATCGAGGTGACGGTCGAGGACATCGACCCGAACGGAAAGATCTCGCTGACACCGGCTGGTGATTCAGACCCAAAAGCACCTGAGGGCTCAGCGGCCCTCGCCTCCAACGAATCTGACTCCAGTGACTCCGGTTCCAGCGACTCCACTTCTGGCCGTTCTGGCTCCGGTGGATCTGGTTCCGGCTCCAGCGACTCCGGCTCCAGCGGTTCCGGCTCCAGTGACTCCGGCTCCAGCGGAGGGTCGGCTTCGGCCGCCCCGAGCGAAGGTCAGCGTCGTGAAGCCAGTTTCTCGAGCGACTACGACGAGAAACTGACTGAGAAACACGGCGACCTCGGTCCCGCTTCCCAACGTCGCGGAGGCGGCGGCGGAGGCGGTCGTGGTCGTGGTCGTGGCGGAAGCGGTGGTGGCAGCCGCGGCGGTCGCAGCGGCGGTGGAGGCCGTCGCCGCTGAGCGACCCCAGCTGTTCCCTACCCGTTCTGTGATGGTCAGGTCGCGCAAAAGCGCGACCTGACCATCACAGAAGCCCGTTTTCAGTAGTCCAGGTCGGCCTGGTCCGCTAGAACTTCGTCTCTGGTGACTCCCAGCAGGAACAGAATTGCATCCAGGTAGGGCACGTTCACCGTTGTGTCCGCAGCTTCCTGCACGACCGGTTTGGCGTTGAACGCCACGCCGAGGCCGGCAACCGAGAGCATGTCGAGGTCGTTCGCTCCGTCGCCGACTGCAACCGACTGCGACAGTGGAATGCCTTCGGTTGCTGCAGTTTCCTGCAGCAACCTGGCCTTTTGGTGGCGATCAACCACCGTTCCTTTCACTTCACCGGTCAACATCCCGTCAATGATCTCCAGCTCGTTTGCGAACGCGTGGTCCAAGCCGAGGTCGCGCTTCAGGTGGTCCGTGAAGAACGTGAATCCGCCGGAGACCACACCAACTGTGTAGCCGAGTCGTTTCAGCGTGCGAATGAATGTGCGAGCACCGGGAGTGAGTCGCACACGAGAGCGGGCATTCTCCATCTGGGCGACCGTGACGCCCTCCAGCAATCGCACCCGTTCACGCAGGGCATGCTCGAAATCGAGTTCCCCCGCCATGGCACGTTCGGTGACCTCGCGGACCTGTTCTTCGCATCCCGCCTCGGCGGCCAGGAGGTCGATCACCTCGTCCTGGATCAGTGTGGAGTCAACATCGAGTACAACCAGGCGCTTCGCCTTGCGTTCGAGTCCGCCTGGTTGAATGGCCAGATCGAGCCCGTGTTCGCTGGAAACCCGGGCCATGGCGGTGGCGAGCCTTCCCTGGGCTGTGCCGCGAACAAGAAACTCGTAGGCGTGAACCGGATACCTCGCCAGGCGAATGATTCGCACGATGTTGCCGCCGGCCCCGGCGATACCGCTGGTTACTGCGGCCAGTTCGCCGGCGGCCAATCCGGCACCCGTCTCATGGCCGAGAACGATCACCGCTTCAGTTGCAGGCCGAAGCCCGGGTTGGGCTGCGACCGGCTCGAACGAGACGCTCAATCCCTTTTCGACGGCGAAGGCATCCAGGTCTGCAGCAAGCCGCTGGGTGCTGCCGGCCGGATCATCGATCGCCACAGCCAGCGTGAGGATATTTCGAACCAGAACCTGTTCCACGTCTTGGACGTGCAGATCGTATTCATCCAGAAGAGTCATCAACGCGGTGGTGATTCCGGGTCGGTCAGCGCCGCTGACCTGCACGAGCATTGCCACAGAAGTCTCGGCCGGAGGCACATCGCTCATGGCCGATACGGTACGGCCCAGCGATGCCGGCGGCGAAACGCTTCAGCCTGGGCGGGTGCATGGTCGGCCGACTACCGCTACGAACCCACCTGGGACATGCTCGACTCGCCGGAGGCCTTCTGAGGTTCGCTCAGGTTCACGGTCACGGCCAACATTGCGGCAACAAACGCGCCGCCCAGCAACACAGGGGTCATTCCGATCTGGTCGATGAGGGCTCCGCCTATCAGTCCACCCACGGGCACCAGGCCGGCCCAGGCCATCATCCACAACCCCATCACCCGGCCGCGTACTGCGTCGGGCACTCGAAGCTGCAGGATTGTCATCAGGGCGGTCACGATGACGAAGTAGCTGACGCCCGTGAGGTAGATGGCGGGGAATCCGATGATCGCTTCGGTGGCAAGTGCGTAGATCGCGAGGGTGATCGAGAACGCCCCGAGTGCCCACTTCACAATCTTGGCTCGGTTGAAACCGGAGAGGATCGAACCCATGGCCAGGGCGCCGGTGAGGGCACCCAGTCCGAAAGTGGCGAACAGCAGTGTGTAACCGGTGCCTTCGAGGTGGAACTGTTCGGCCGCGATCTTCGGCATCTGGTAGATGAACACCAGCGAGAACAGCGAGAAGATGGCGATCGTGGTCAGCACGCGACCGATCACCCGGTCTTTGTGGGCTTCTGTGAATCCGCCGATGAGGTGCTGGAGCGGAGGCTCTCCGTGTTTCCCCTTGGGGGAGAAGTCGGCATCAACGGTCAAGAGCGCCAAGATGACTATTGCGTAGGTGGCAGCGTTGATCCGAAATGCCAGCTCGGCGCCACCGTAGGTGTCCGCGATGCCGGCGAAGATCGGCCCGATGACGCGGCTGGCGTTCATGGCGGCGGAGCTGAGTGCCACGGCACCCTGCAGGTCGCGGGGGCCGACGAGTTCGGGGAGGATTGCGTTGGCCGCGGGTGCATTGATGGCCGCGCCGATTCCGATTGCACCCACGATGAGCACCAGGGCTGTCTTGTTTGGCTCCGGTGCCGTGGCCACGACCGCCAGAACGAGCGAAAGCACCGACTGCATGGCCGCGATGCTCACCATCAGAACCCGGCGGTTGACCCGGTCTGCGATTGCTCCGCCGAACGGTGAAATGAACAGCATCGGACCCAACTGGGCGAAGGTGATGATGCCGATGAACATCGCATCGCCGGTCAGCTGATAGGCGAGGGCGATGAGGGTGACGTTCTGCATCCACACGCCGATGTTGGATGACAGCGAGCCGATGAACACCCGGCGGAACGGTTTGTGCGACAGCGCAGCACCCATCGAACCGGGCGCGCTCTCATGCCCCTTCTCTCCTGAAGTCGGTCTTTCTGGAGTTGGGGGAGGAGAACCTTCGCTCTGCGAACCATTCGCTGATCGAAACAATGCCATCACCGAAGGGTAGACGCTCGCGGCCGGCAACACACCACGCTATTCCCCTGCAGAAGCGGTGCCGTACTCTGTTCAGATGGCAGCGGTGCGTGATCACTACCGGGTGCTCGGCGTGGATCCGAAGTCCTCGCGCGAGACCATCCGCAGGGCTCATCGTGACCTGCTGTTGGCGTTGCACCCTGATCGCCACGCTGTGTCCACTCCGCCCGAGAAGGCGCTGGCTGAGCGTCGCATGCGTGAGATCAATGACGCGTGGAACGTCCTTGGTGATCCAACTCGGCGATACTCCTACGACCGCGATCGCGATGCCAGGCTGTCGGCCGCACAATCAGCGCGGCAGGCAGCTTCTGGCCGAGCATCATCCAACGGAAGCGCTGGATCGACCGGGCACGGGGCACCCAGGCGTTCCAAACCCGTCGTGTACGAATCAGACTTTGATGACTCAGATGAGCTCTCGGTTCACCCCGGAACGTTCTTCTTGTTGCGTAGGGGTCCGATGATCGTGATGGCCGTGGTGCTGATGTTGTTGTTCGTGCTGTCGGCATACGCAGGGGGCAGAAGTGAAGGCGATGGGCGAGTCACCGGTGAGGGTTGCATCCTGTTGACGGATGGATCCGACGGGATTCGGGTGGACTGCTCGTTGCCCAACGATGGCGAGATCGTGCAGGAGGTAGAGGCCCCCCTGGACTGTTCCGATGGCAACCGGTATGTCCAGGTGGGATCAGAGTTCTTCTGCATCCCCATCGAATAACCGGCTCACCGTCGATCGATTCCCAACACAATGCCAACGGTCTGATGGCTATGAGCAAGCGCTCCGCGACAGCTACGCTGATCGACCCGGGGCGTATAGCTCAGTTGGC
>JAHRAZ010000071.1 GCA_020027475.1 Microthrixaceae bacterium | reverse complement strand
AACGAACCTGGCAATGCCCAAGGTTGACGGCCTTCACGTAACGGACCGCCGGATTCCGGGACCGCACGCTCCCATCAGGATTCGCATCTACCGGCCCTTCTATCTCGAGCCGAATCCCAGCGCCATCGTTCACTACCACGGCGGCGGTTGGGTCGTCGGCGACCTCGACACGCACGACCGATCCGCTCGGATGCTCGCAGTCGGATCCCGGTGTGTTGTCATCGCAGTGGACTATCGCCTTGCTCCGGAACACCCATTCCCAGCCCCCGGGGAGGACGCGGTGGCGGCATATGAGTGGATCACCATGAACGCCGGGGAACTGTCGATCAATCCGGACGCCGTGGCCGTGATGGGAGACAGCGCCGGCGGCAATCTCGCAGCCGTGGTCGCCCAACTGGCTCGGCATCTGGATTCCCCGGATCCGATCGCACAGGGACTCCTGTATCCAGCCACCGATTTCCGACTACAGACCCCATCGATGAAGTTGTTCGGAGAAGGCTTCTTCCTCACCCGTGAATCCATTGAATGGTTCAAGCATCAATACATCCCCGACGATGTCGACTCCAGACAACCTCTGCTCTCACCGTTGCTCGCCGACAATCTCGAGGGTGTGGCCCCCGCTTGCGTGTGGACCGCCGGATTCGACCCATTGCGTGATGAAGGCCGCAACTACGCCGATGCACTGGAGAAGGCCGGAGTTGTCACCAATTACCGCTGCTACGACGATCAGGTCCACGGCTTCTTCGGCATGGGTGTGGTTCCGGGCGGGATGGAATTGATCGAGGAGGTCAGCGCTCAGATGGGCAGATTCATCCGCGCGCAGATCCAGCTCCGCGAGGTCACGAAGCGCTGAGGCCACTGCCAGCTCAGTGTTGGCATGTGCCATGACCCCAGACCCATCTGCGCCTCGATTCAGCTGCCGCGCAACTTCTCCACGATCGGTCCGGCAAGTGCCTTGCCCAGCTCCACTCCCCACTGGTCGTAGCTGTTGATGCCCCACACAGTTCCCTGTGTGAATACCCGATGCTCGTGAACCGCTATCAGTTGACCGAGCACCGAGGGAGTGAGTTCGTCCGCCATGGTGGTCACGGTGGGCCGATTTCCCCCGAATGTCCGCGCCGACACCAGGTCCTCGGCCACACCACTGTCGCGGACCTCCTCGGGAGTCTTTCCGTAGGCAAGTGCCTCGGCCTGAGCCATGAGATTGGCCACCAGCAAACTCTGCTGGTCGGCCGGGTCATCACATCCGGGCTGGTCGAATCCGATCAGCTCGACCGGAACGATGGTGGTGCCCTGATGCAGGAGCTGGAAGAAGGCGTGCTGGCCATTGGTTCCGGGCTCACCCCACAGAATCGGACCGGTTTCGTACGTGAGGAGTTCACCCGCGAGGTTGACCGCCTTGCCATCCGACTCCATGTCGAGTTGCTGGAGGTAGGCCGGGAAACGGGCCAGGTCCTGGGCGTACGGGATCACGGCCACGGTTGGGTAGCCACAAACATTGCGATGCCAGAGGCCGATCAGTCCGAGGAGCGCCGGAACGTTCTCACGGAGTTCAGTCGTGCGAAAGTGCTCGTCCACCATGTGGAATCCGGAGAGAAATTCTGAGAATTTCTGGCGGCCCACGGCAAGCATCACACTTAGCCCGACGGCCGAGTCCACGGAGTAGCGGCCGCCCACCCAGTCCCAGAAACCAAACATGTTCGCCGGATCGATGCCGAAGGCTTCGACCGCCTCGGAGTTGGTGGAAACGGCAACAAAGTGCTTCTCGACAGCATCATCGCCCAACTCGCTGGTCAGCCATTCCCGGGCAACCGTCGCATTGGTGATTGTCTCCAATGTTGTGAAGGTCTTGGAGACGACGATGAAAAGAGTTTCGGCGGGCTCCGCGCCGGCCAGAGCCATGTGCAGGTCCACCGGATCAACATTGGAAACGAAGCGGAAATCGATGTCAGGCGTGACCCAGCGGCGGAGCGCTTTCACAGCCATGACCGGTCCAAGGTCGGATCCGCCGATTCCGATGCTGACCACGCGGCGGATCCTCTTGCCACTGGCACCCAGCCAGTCACCGCTCCTGACTCGTTCGGTAAAGGCGCCCGCGCGGCTCAACACATCGTGGACCTCGGCCACCACATCGGAACCGTCCACCTCCAGTTCGGCGGACTCCGGGAGTCTCAGTGCCGTGTGCAGAACGGCCCGGTCCTCGGTGACGTTGATGTGCCGCCCAGCGAACATCGCATCGCGCCGGTCCGCGAATCCCGCATCCTCCGCCAGAGACACCAGATCATCAAGAAGCCCCTCGGTGAGATGGGTCTTCGACAGATCAACCCTGAGGTCACCGACTGATTTCGTGAACTTGCTCTGACGATCCGGCTCGTCCGAAAGGAGTTCCCTCAGCGACGGAGGCGGAAAGTGATCCTCGCGAATCTGATCAAATTCGGAGCTCAACGTTTCAGGATCAAGCATTGCAAGGCCTTCCGGCAGTATGGGCGATTATGTCCCGAACCGTGTCCGGGCGCGCTTGGGTGTTTGCCACGGAGTCACCCTATGCGGGCTGCAGATCAATCGTGTCCCGACAGATTCAGCGTGTCCCGACGCCCGCGATTCTGGATCAGCCGAAGGGATACATCCCGAAATCAATGAGATTGTCGGCCGACACCGGCAGGTCTTCCTTGTGGTAAACGAATGGACCCGGGTCCGCGATGTTCACATCCTCCACTGACTGCATCAGCATTCGGGAGAAACGGTATTCCCATTTCGGGCGAATGCCTGGTGATTCACCGATGGGGTCGCCAAACATATCCGTGGGAGGACCCATACGAACCACAACCATGTCGAGGCTCGGGATCACCGTGACGCGCTGTTCGAAGAGGCCAGTGAGCGAGAATGTGTCATCGGGGTATGGCCAACGGCGTTCCGTTTGACCCTCGGGTGGCGGAATGGGGTCACCGTTGGGTCCAGTATTGGTCCACCAGAGGAATCCGTAGTCCGGAGCCTCCTCTGTGCCGCGCGAACCCTGGCTGATGTAGCCAGCATTGACGAGTTGCGTGCCGTTCCACATCCCATTGTCGAGCAACAGCTGACCGATCCGTGCCCAGGCGACAGGTGCCATGTCGAGGAATGCGAATCCCTGGGTCCGACCCGATCCGTCACGCGCCCACCGCCAGAGATCACGAGTAATTCCCAGCGGCTGGAATATCTCCCGATCAGCGAAACTCTGAAGGTCCTCGCCGGCAGCTGCCTCCAATACCGCAACCAACACGGTCACGGTGGTCTGGGCATACACGAATTCTGTGCCGGGCTCAGCAGAAAATGGCCTTTGGAGAGTTCTCGTGACTGAGTCCTCCGAGCCTGCGACATGGAGATCGTTCGCCCAGGCGAACCGTAGGCCGGTGATCTGGTTGAGGAACTGGCGCAGCGTGAGACTTGCCTTGTCGGCCGGAAGATCCGGTAGGTAGCCGCCGATCTGATCGTCGACATTCACGAGGCCGAGTTCAACAGCGCGACCCATGGCCACCGACACCATGCCCTTGGTCATCGACCAGGAAGGCAATCTCATACGTTCTGTGTAGTTGTCGTGGCCGCTCTTGGCCACCAGGCAACCGTGGCGGTAAATGCGTACCGACTGCGCCCCTCGTGCGGTTGAGTATTTGACAGCCGCGGCCAGCCGCCCTCGGCTCAGGCCAACTGCTGCCGGATCGGTGGCACCGAACAGCGAGGACCCGTCTGGCTGCCCACAGTCAGCCGGTGCCGACTCGCGGCCATCCGAGCGGATCTCTCCAGCCGTATCCCCCAACAAGGGAGAGATACATGAAGATGTGCCCATCACCGCCAGAATCACTCCCGCGCAAACGGAGAGAGTACGTCTCCTCATCTTTTCCTTCCCTGTCCCGCATCAAGCGAGCAATCCCATTCGCCGACAATAGCAATGTGCCTCGACATCATGTGCCCGCAGGGGTGCACCCCGTGTCCTCAGGAGTATCGTGACCGGATGGCCGCCAAAGGAACAACCGGCCGCGGGGCTGACGACGCTATGGGACCGCGAGGCTGACGACGCGATGGGATCGGACCAGCCCGACGACGCGACCTCGTCGCCCGACGGAGACCTGACCGTCACGGCGGCGGGTCACCCGGTTCGGATATCGAGCCCGGACAAGCTCTATTTTGCGAAGGTCGGTGTGACGAAGGCCGACCTCGTTGAGTACTACCTCGCTCTGGAAGGTCCTGTGATGGATGCCATGGGCGACCGTCCGGTCCTCATGGAGCGTTATCCAAACGGCGTCGGCGGAAAATCGTTCTTCCAGAAACGAGTACCCGCCAATCATCCCGAGTGGCTCCGGACAACCATCGTTTCCACACCCAACGGAACAACCTCCACCGCACTTGTGGTGTCCGACATCGCCCATGTCCTGTGGGCCGTGAACCTCGGCTGCCTCGGATTTCACGTGTGGCCAACGCGGACTGCGGACCCTCTGCACGCGGATGAGTTGCGCATTGACCTTGACCCATCACCCAAAGTGACCTTCGACGAGATCCGCTCCGCAGCGATCCTGTGCCGGGACTTTCTCGCCAAACTCGGGATCCGATCCTGGGTGAAGACCTCCGGCAGCAAAGGCCTGCACATATACGTGCCGTTGCTGAGCAAGTGGGATCCGTTCCAGGTTCGTTCAGCGTCGGTGGCATTCGCCAGAGCACTGGCGAAACTCCATCCCGACCTCATCACCGACGCATGGTGGAAAGAAGAGCGCGGCCGCCGCGTATTCGTCGACTTCAACCAGAACGCCCCGCACAAGACGATGTTCGGGGCGTGGTCGGTCAGGCCCCGGGTGGGAGCGCAGGTTTCCACCCCAATCACATGGGAAGAGGTGGAGACAGTCGATCCGCAATCACTGACCCTGCTCACGGTGCCCGAACGGGTTGCCGAGCACGGAGATCCCTGGTCGGACCGCTGGGAGAATCGCCAGGACCTCAGCCCGCTGCTGGAGATGCACGAGGTGGACATGGCCAACGGCGCAATGGACGCCCCCTGGCCGCCGACCTACCCCAAAATGCCCAACGAGCCTTCCAGAGTTGCCCCCAGCCGGGCCCACAAGGACTAGATCGGTGCGGTCCCGAAATCACCTGTGCTCGCAAGAAAGGGGATCCGGTGGAGCAAGGACTCAGTCGTAGGACCTCCAGGTGGTTTCCATCTGGACTTGCCCGACTCCCTTTTGGGTGAAGTCACAGACTCCGTCCGGAAACAATCGTTCGAGTTCTGCAACCTGGTCTGCAGAAAGGTCCATCCCGTAATCAAGTGAGTCGACCGCTTCAGACACCGCAACGACCGCACACTTGCCAATGTCATTGCTGAGCGGAGCCCCGGCAACCGTTCGGGGATCGCCCATCATCGGGTAGGGATCACTACAAGGTCCCGATTCCTCGTATACGTGGGATCCGGAGTCCTCCAGATCGCCAGCAGCATCGAAACATGAGTTCACGGCGGTGTCGGGAGCGTTGTGCGCAACCTTCTCCGCAATGGAATCGTCGCTTTTGTCGGCGACAATGTCGGTCGCCCAGGCATCGAGGGTACGGGTAAGCACCGTGTCGATCCCGGCGCCCCCGGCGAACCCATCGAGCAAAGTGTCGTCGGGCTTCTTCGCCTTGGTCCACATGACGTAGTTGGGCGCTTGCTCACCCTCTTCGGTGAGAAGGCGTTCGTTGAGGCTGAACATCCGGAATCGATCATGGATGTCTCCGTCGGGATCTGTGTAGATGTCCACCATGATGATCGGGACTTCGGTGAGTGGCGTGCCGCCCTGGGCAATCCGACCGGATGCGTAGGTGGCCTCCACGGATTCACGTGTTGCCACCATTCGCTCGGGAACGAACTTGGCGTCGATGTCCATGCCGCCGATGTTCTCGTTGAGTTGGATGAACTCCTCGAACGAAATCTTGCCTTCAGCAAGCGCCTGTAGTCCGTACTGGACACCGACATTGTCCAGCGGCCGGTTGGCGAACCCATCGGCGTCGATTCCGTAAACATTCACATAGCTGTCCTGGAACGTGCAACGCACTCCGCCCGGATTGGTTTCCGGGTGATACATCTGATCCTCAGGTGGCTGCGGGATACCACCTTCGAGTCCGGGAATTGACTCGGCGACATCACCAATGCTGTCCCCGAGTCCGCACCTGCGCGGATCGACATTCGGAACGAACGTTTCATTCCAAGCCAAACAGGTGCGCGGACTGAGGTGACCATTGATTGCCACCTGTTGCTCTGCGTCCAGAACCGAGCCTTCTTCGGACCCGTAATAACGAGACAGCAACGCGCAGTCGGTTACACCGGGAGCAATCGAAGCTGCGTCGGGAAAGGGAACAGTTGGGCCAAGCGCGTCCAACAGCCCTGGGTAATTCTGGGCGATCAGGATCTGCTGGATTGCGCCACCTGAGCCACCGGAGCCGATCGTCACCTCGGGTACTCCGTACTGCTCGCTGAAGTGCTCCTTGACCATCATGGTTGTCTCAGCCGAGAGGATGTCATTGCACTGGACCTGGAAGGTGTTCAGTGTTGAACTGGCGAATGCATAACCATCCCCGAGGAGCGCCGTGCTCGGTGCCCCCATCATCATGAACCCCTGACCGAAGGTTGTTCCGCAACCACCACCGAAGCGGTACACGAGGCGGTCGTTCCAGTGATCGGTGTCAAAGTCCACGGACAACTCCCCTGTGGTGTCCAAGGAAATGATTTCGTAGACGGCCCGGTTGACAACCCCACGTTCAATTCGAAGAACAGCGGGCTCCTCCACGCCATCTATCTCCACCGTGGCGGCATCATCAGGGATGTTGGCCAAGTCGTCCAGCTCCTGAACCCTGTTGTCGGAATCGACATAGCCGTGACTGACACGCTCAGGGGCAGCGCACTCCGGAGGATTCGAGTCGCCCAGGCCGAATCGGTCGGTGGTGCACACGGTCATCGCGAGGCGCTCACCCGAAAAGACCGGTCCGTTGCTCGGGTGGTTGATCACCTCGAGAGTCCCGGATTCGTCGCCGGAGCGAACCTCGATCGACGATTTGCCTTCATCCAGACCGGTCACCAGAGCGGTGGACACACCTTCGCTGGAAGTGAACTCCACATCCACTTCCCCGCCATCCAAGGCAAGCGAATCGACCGATTCGGACTGCACGGAAACCAGGACATCTCCGCCAGTAACCATTTCGGGCCGAGTGGATACGGCGCGAATGAACTCCGTCTCCGACACGGAGACCGGATTCGCATCAGTGGACTCCCCATTGCCCTCAGTGGATGTGCAAGCAACGGCCAGCACACACACCGTGGTTACCAGGGCGATCGACTTCAGTCTGGCGGGCATCGCCGTAATGTAGTCACCCAGACAGCCGCTACCAGATCCGCGCAGCGACATGAACCTGCGCAGCAGGCCTTGTGGGGATCTGCCGGTGCAGGCAGCCCGGCCGTGTGCACTGGGGTGCCCGCGGCTCAGATCGGCAGTCCACCGGTGGCCACTTTCGTGGTTCCGAAATCCTTGTAGGCGGCAATCGTGCGCTGGGCGATTCGCATCTGATGGACCTCATCCGCCCCATCGGCAAACCGGGCCCAGC
>JAHRAZ010000068.1 GCA_020027475.1 Microthrixaceae bacterium | reverse complement strand
TGCTGTCGCCAGTGGACGAGTACGTGCCGCCGGCGGGTCCGGTCAGGGTCAAAGTGAATGGCCGGCCGTGGCGACGGGCCCACTCGGCAACCACATCAGCGATGATGCGCCCGTCGTGATCCGCGCTGAGGTCAAGCTCTCGCCCGGTGACCCGGGCCGCGTCGACTCGGTGCATCCAGAGGTCACGCAAGTAGATGGTGTCAATGAGGTAACCCAACTCCCAGGTTTCGATGACCGGCCCGTCGACCTTCATCTTCATGCGGCGCATGAGTGAAGGCATCCTTGTGCGCTTGCGCACCGTGACCGGAGCGACGGCGGTGAGGCGGCCGAGGAGTTCGTCGGGATCAAGGTCCAGCCGTTCACGCACCTGCACCGCCGAGAGTCCGGCCTCGAGCGGGCCACCCTCGGACTTCTGGTGGCGCTTTGCGGTCCACATCTGATGAACGTTCTCCCTCATCGAAGCGGCGGCGTCACAGGCACCCAGCACGTGCAGATACATACGACGGACGTCCCAGTCCGGACACTCGGTCTGCACCGACCAGTCGGCTTCATCGAGTGAGCTGAGAAGGGCCAATGTCTTATCGAGCTCCACGGACTGCAGCTGCATGGCCTCATCGTGGGAAAGACGACCCTTGTCGGTGACGTCGACAACTGTGGAATTCATCGTGACTTCCTTCTTCCTGTTGATGGGTTTGGAATTTGCGGATTTGGTGTTGATGGTTCGAACAGCTGCGGGGCGATCTCGCGCAAGGCCATCTCGACCGCCCGGTCGATGACACGCTCCCAGCGGTCCCCTCCGGGATCGTTGGAGATCTGCTGATCGCTGAGACCCGTGAGGACAGCGGTCCACAAGTCCACGGACTCGGACTCGGTTACTCCGAAGCTCGCCAACTGCGCCGCCATCGCGTCATAACCCGCCACGGCCACCGCGTAGCTCTCCTCGGAGGGGACGAAGTCGGGAATGGTCCGCTGGAACAACAGCTGATAACGAACCGGATCGGAAGTGCAGAATTCGAAGAAGCTGTGGGCTGCCCGCCGAGCACTGGCCAGGGGATCTTCTGCAACCTCGGCGTTGTTGCCGGACGTGGCCCAGGCATCTGCTGTGGCTGCGGCGAACGCCTGATACCCCTGGTGGAACATGGCGTCGTAGATCTCGTGTTTCGACGCGAAATACGAGTAGATGGATTGCGCCTTCATCCCGACCCGTTTGCCCAGGTCCCGCATCGTGAGACCTGCAAGACCCTCATCGCGAACGAGATCCCAAGCCGCGGCGATGATTTCGTCCTTGCTCTCCTGGCGGCGGGCAGCCCGCCGGTCAAGGGGCGCCGAGCTCGTGCTCTCAACCTCAGGCTGGACACTCATCGCCCTGACACCTGACATTTATCGGCAACCCTTACGATTATCGGTTTTCCGAACATAGTCAGGATACTGACGGAGGTCAGTTCGAATGTCAAGAGATTCTGTTCCCAAGGGTCAACAAGAGTTTCCCTACCCGAGGACCGATGACCGTGACGTTCTCCAGGCGTACGCCGACGGAGCCTGGTTTCCGGTTGTCGAAGACTTCATGACGGGCTTCCCTGATCGCTCACAGGAGGTGTTCATGCCCAATGTCGAGCTGTGGATGGTTCTGGTCGTGCTCCTGTTCCGGCCTGCGACACGACCATCTGGGGTCTGATCCGCGGTACTTTGGGCACCCGGGGCGGATCAGATTCAGCCTGATCGAGAGGAGTCCGACCATGCACATCGTCTGGGGCCTGGTGCTTGTGGTGCTGTCGCTGCTCTGCTGGGGCGACCAGGTGATCGTTTGGTTCGCACCCTCGACCGCAGCCCGGCTGACGCTCATGGAATCGGAGGACACAGTGGAACCGGCGTACTTCGCCGACATCCGCGGTGAGGCACTGTGGGACGCGCTCACCCTGTGGACGATGCTGGTCGCCGGTGTACTGCTCCTGCTTGGCGAGCCGGCGTGGGCCTACTTCGGTCTGGCCGGGGGTGGAATGTATGTCTACTTCGCCGGTCGGGGCATCTTCACCCGTGTTGCCTTGCGGCGCAGCGGTCACAGAATCGGCAACGCACAGAACACCCGGTTGAGGTTCGCACTTCTGACGATCTGGGGCGTCATGGCACTGGCAACGATCACCGCCTCGGTCATCGCGCTGTCCACCTCATGACCGCCATGAGAGCCCGGCACGGGGAGGAATCGTGGACGTAACAGCCCTGACATGGGTCGTGGCCATCGCCGGTTTGGTCCTGATCGGACTCCTCGCAAGCTTGCAGCTCGTCGCCATCATCAGACCTCGGAGCGCGTGGACCATCAAGAATATTTATGGCGGCAGCCCGGAAACAACTGACCCGGAAGCGTATTTCGCGTTCAACCAGGGTTATGCCTGGGCAGACACAATCTTCTGGGCGCCGCTGCAGATCGCAGGCAGCATCGGGATGCTGCTCGGGCATCGCTGGGGATTCTTGTTGGCCCTTGTTGCGTCAGTGCCGTTCTGGTACTCGGCGATTCCGCTGTTCATCTGGGACCGCGACCTCGGTTTCCGTCAGAACACGGTCACCTACTGGGTCGTGACTTGCATGTTCCCCTTGTTCGGGATCATCTCGGGCGTGTACTGCTTCGTCCGACTCCTGGATTAGCAGCGGCTTTCATCGGCGAGCAAACGTCACTCAGCCGGGCTGCGTGAAAGCGATGGCCCCGGCCACAACCTCACAGGTTTCGGTCACGCCGTCAGCGAACTGGATACTCGTGGCAGAAAATGCACCCGGAATGCCCTTGGCAACATCTTCGGTGAAACCGTGGCAGACACCCACGAGCCACGGCGCAGGATCTCTGGTCAACTCCCCGGCCTCGGAATCGAAGCTCACCACAATCGTGGGACCATCAGCATTGACCCCGGTGGCATAGGGACGCCAGTAGGCATCCTCGTAGTAGCTATCGAATGCCGCATCGAGGCGTTCCACAGCGGTACCCGACTCCGGCCGGAACTTGTCACCGGCCAACGAGACGCTGTCCGACTCGAGTCCGTCGCTGCACGCGGTTTCTTCCGAAAGATCAGCGGCGAGCACGACGTCGACCGGGCCGAACACCCGGATTCCGGAAAGTGAGTCCACGTTCTCGACATCGGAGCCCAGCGCATCCGCCACTGCCTCACAGGTGCCAGTGGCGGCCGCACCGAGCACATCACCCTCGAGCAAGCCGTAGTACACGTCGTAGGTCCCGTCGTCGACCCGCGACGCCGTGGGATCACCGGCGAAGATGTCCGCAGCGTGGATCTCGTCTTCAAGATCGCTCGCCAAAGCCTCCCGTTGTTCCTCGGAGAGATCTGAGGTTCCTGCAGGTTCATCTTCTTCGTCGCTGCGGGCGATGAGCGCTATCAGCAGAGCCGCCAGCCCCAGCAACACAATCACGGCGACGACGATAACGAGCCCGCGACTCCTTCCCCCCTCTGTGTCGTCTGACTCTGTGTCGTCTGACTCTGTGTCGTCTGAGTCTGTCACCTGATCACGTCCCGTTCTGTCTGCAGGGTTTCGAGGCACAAATCACCTGTACAACCCGTCCCGTTCTGATCACCCGGTCGGAAATCAGGCTTGACGATCCCGGAACGCCAAGGTGTTCCGGGATCTCGTCCTCGCCACGAATGTTTCGTTACGAGGTCTTTAGCCGGTGATCCTGATCTTGACGGGAATCCTGATCTTGACCGGGGGCCGAGGTGTTGGTGGAGGCGGGGGTGGCGGCGGTCCAGGATCGTCATCGTTGGTGATGGTGCACTCGGCCTCACCACCAGGAGGTACCACCACAGCGGCACAATCCGAATCGTCGGATGTGTAACCCGCCACAGCCACCTCGGTGGCCGCATAAGTACCAGCAGCGACTTCCAACGTCAGCGAACCCTTCAACAGATCCGTCACGTCGTTCACGAATGTGAACGGCCCTGTTCCCGGCGGCGTGTTGGAAGGTTTGTCCAGATCGAACGAGAAAGCATCAGCTTCCAGGGTTCCGCCATCGTCGTTGATCACGAGCTTGTTCACAGTCAACGTTCCAGGATCGTCATCGTTGGTGATGGTGCAGGAGGCGGTCCCACCATTGGGCACAACCACCGCGGCACAATCCGAATCATCAGATGTGTAACCGTCCACAGCCACTTCGGTGGCCGCATAAGTACCAGTAGCGACTTCCAACGTCACGGAACCCTTCAACGGATCCGACGGATCCGACGAATTCGCGAATGTGAACGGTCCGGTTCCCGGCGGCGTGTTGGAAGGCTTGTCCAGATCGAACGAGAAAGCGTCGGCTTCCAGGGTTCCGCCATGGTCGTTGATGACGACCTTGTTCACCGTGAGAGTGCCGGGGTCGTCGTCGTTCGTG
>JAHRAZ010000066.1 GCA_020027475.1 Microthrixaceae bacterium | reverse complement strand
TCGTGACGCACTCCAGAAGCTTGTCGAGATTGTTGTTGTTTCTGTTCTCGCACGACTCGCCCTGCGCGGACGCAGCTGGTGCGGCGACCACCACGGTTCCCAAGAGCAGCGCGAACGCCATCAATATCCGTTTCAACATGATGGTCCCCTGTCCGGAAGAGTCGAATTTTCTCCGAGCGGCCACCGTAGCGTGACGACCACAGTCCGTGACGGGCATCTCTCAGGAAGCCGTCAGGGTTTCGGCAGGCGGCAGCTGAACCGGTTGCTCACCCGCAAGCCAGCGACCGATTCCGAACAAGCCGAACCCGTGGCACCTTCACCCAGAGCCGGGTTCGGGATCAGCGCTATCCGCCTTCCACAGAAGCGCCCCTGAGATGAAGAACGGCAGCGCCGAGACCGAGACTGCGATCCATTCATTTCTTCCCGCAGACCAGACTGCGAACACAGCGAAGAGGCTCGCTGTGAACACCAGCAATCGAGATCCCAGCCGTACCCGGAAGAACGAGATCACCAAGGCGATCGTGTTGGCAATGACCAGAAGCACCAGCAGGACCGAATGGATCACGATGGTCTCTTCGTTCACCGGAGCATCATCACCACCACCGATCGCTCCGGCAATGAGGATCAACCACCAGAAGGCCGCGGCGGTGACCCCGATTACGCGCCCCGACAGGCGAACGAACTTCACCCGACCAGATTAGATCTGAATTGGCGCGAGCCCGTTTGGCAGGGATGTGTGCTGCACTGGGTCCGCAAAGCTCAACTGCATGAGTGCGGGGCGCAGGAGTGTCGGCTTCAGGAGATCGCCAGCACGGCCGCGCCGGCGAGTGCTCCGCTGCTGAGTCGTTCCAACGCAGTGTTCACGTCATCCAGATCGAACACCTCGGTTTGGGTGCGGATGGGGATTTCCGCAGCGAGCTCGATGAGTTCGACAGCATCACGGCGGGTGACATTGGCAACGCTGCGGATCTGCCGCTCTTCCCACAACAGGTCATAGGAGAACTCCGGGATCCGATCGAGGTGTATCGCGTTCACCGCGACCACTCCACCACGATCAACCGATCGGAGGGCGTCGACGACCACCGAGCCGACCGGGGCGAACGTGATGGCAGCGTCGAGCTTGCTGGGAGGTGAGTCCTCATATCCTCCGGCCCAAACAGCCCCCAGATCCCGCGCTCGTTGTTGTTCGCGAACGGATCGGGTGCAAACGAAGACCTCGCATTCCCACGCACGGGCAATCTGGATCACACACGTGGCCGACGCTCCGAATCCGAAGAGGCCCAGGCGATCCCCTCTCTGGATCCCTGAGACCCGCAGCGAACGAAGCCCGATTGTCCCGCCACAGAGAAGCGGAGCCGCCTCGACGTCATCGAATCCGTCAGGCAGCGGATACGTGAACCCGGCATCGGCCACGATCATCTCGGCAAAGCCGCCGTCGCCATCCCATCCGGTGAAAGTCGCCGCCTCGCACAGATTCTCCCTGCCACTCAGGCAGAACCGGCACTTCCCGCAGGTGGACGCGATCCACGCAACACCGACACGTTGCCCGACGTGGCGATCCTCCACCCCTGAGCCCACCTCGCGAACCTTTCCGACCACCTGATGTCCGGGTGTTATCGGGAGCCGATGAGCCGCCAGATCACCTTCGACCAGCTGAAGGTCGGTTCGGCACACCCCGCAGGTCGAAACCTCGATGACCACCTCATCTTGGGCCGCGGTGGGCGTATCGAGATCCTGCACCACCAGCGGATAACTGGAAGCCGGACGGGGTTCTGCGAGACGAGCTGCTCTCATGTATCCAGAATGCCGCGATCTGCGGCCGATTGGCGAGCTTCGAGGTGGCGAGCTTCGAGGTGGCGACCATCCGACTACTGCCCGGTAGAGCACGCTAGTAGCGTCGCGTGTGTCCGGTCGTGTGTGTCGCACGGCCATGGCGCCGTCGCGGACACCTTGAGCGTGGACGCAGTCGCGTTGACACAGTAGAGACTGATCAGTTGAGAAGGGCATCACAAGCATGAATCAGATGGATCTGTTCACGGCCAAGGAGCAAGGGCTGTTGGCCGAAACCGAACGAAAGCAGTTGGAGGGCCTCTCCCAGGATGAACTCGGGGACCTGCTGGTCCGTGTGCGGCGACTGCGGGACAAGTACAGCGACCTCTACCGGCGACAGGGCCATCAGTCGGTCAAGCGGACCCGCACGCGAGCTGCAGCGAGCGATTCCAACGAACGGACGTTGCAGAAGGCGGAGATCCTCGAGGATTCGCTGTCGCGGGTCGCGCGTCACCTGAGCCAATCCGCCCGGGCGAACGCGAACGAACTCAAGGCCGGCCGACTTGAAGTGGCACGCGGAGAACGCGATCGGAAGGGTCCGGCCACAAAGGGCGGATCCGCCACCAGGAATGCTCCACCCGAATCGGCTCGATCATCCAAGAGATCGAAGCCAATCGTGGAAGGAGCCCGCGTGGGAGCAGTTTCTGCCACCACCAAGAAGAATCAAGCGGCGAGAGACAATCGCGCCAAGAAGAAGACGAAAAAACGCAGGTAACCCTCCGGGCGCCAATCGGCTGAGCGTCAGTCCATCCTCGTGAGGAGTTCGTCGAAGAGCTTTCGGAATGCGTCAGCCGCGGCCGTCTTGGGCCGTTCAACGACCACCGGGGAGCGGAAGTCAGCCATGGTTTCGATGTGCACAGAGGCCGGAATGGACTGACTCAACACGGTCTCGCGCTCAGCAGGCAGGAACTCGGCCATCTCGCGGTGCCGTTTCTTGCGCCGGTCGACCATCGACAGGAACGCCAGGGCCTGGACCTTGCGCAGTTGTTTGTCGGCCCGCAGGTAGGCCGTCAGTTGATCGAAGCTCCGCAGAGGCAAAGCAGCAGGAATTACCGGCACCAGGACCGTGTCGGTTGCCCGCAGCGCAGCGTCGATCGTGAGGGTGAGTCCGGGAGGGCAATCGAGGAACACGAAGTCAAAACGATCCTCCACCCGGTCGAGCATTCTGGCTATCTGCGCCTTGGGCTTGTTGAGGTCAGCGAGCTCGAGATCGAGATACCGCAGCGAGAAGTCCGCGGGCACGACCTTGAGGCCCGGATTCTGGGTGTCGACAATCGATTCACCCAGTCGGCGGGGCTTTCTCACCATCTTTCTTCCACCGCCCGGAACGCGCGCTCCAACCCGCAGGGTGTATGTGGCAGCGCCCTGGGGATCCAGATCCCACAGCAGTGTGCGTTGACCCGCTTCGGTGGCGAGTTGAGCGAGGTTGACCGCGGCTGTCGTCTTGCCGACACCACCCTTGATGCTCGACAGCGCCACGACCTTCATCCGGTTCCCTCGCCCGGCAACTCAATTCCCTTGGTCGTTTTCCACAGGTTCAGGAATTCGGCTTCGCAGTGACCGGCCCGGGCCACGAGTAGGCCGGACAACTCTCCGGCCATGAAGCCGAGTTCCTCGTGCTGTTTCGCCGTGGTGGTCAGGTGCGCCCTGATGACGTTGGCGTCGTTGAGGTCACCCAGGGAGTTCTGGATCCTTTTCATCGCCTTGGTCAACCGGCGGGCCGGTTTGCCCATCACCGGCTCCACTGCCTCCGCTGCGTATCGGCATCGCTTCGTCTTGATTCTGATGCGGTGGAAGTCGGAATAGCTGGGTTCCGGGCCAATCCGCCTCACTGCCTTCCTGAGCTTCCGCCAAGGGCAGTTGACGAGCGCGGGAATGTTCTCTTGCGCGGGGTCATCAGCCTGGGGAGCGGTTCTGGGATCTTGTGCCGCATCGACCAGATGGTCGAAAAGTTCGGTGCAACGAGGGCTGTCCAGTGCTTCGAGGAGGTTTGCGTGAGCGACGTCTCGCTGAACCTTGAGTTCATCGAATAAGGCCCTCGCCTGCTCCATTTCGATGGAAGGTTCCCCCTCGACGAGCTGGTTCAGCACCATGATCCGGACATCAGCGTCGCGCACTTCGCCAAGGCGGCCGCCCAGCCAGCGGACTTCCTCCGAGAGTTCAGTAGCCCAGGTGGGCTCGAGCAGCGGTCCGAACGTCCTCAGGTCGGAGCGGAGGCGTCGCAACGCGACGCGGGCCTGATGTACTCCTTCCGAGCCTTCGCCAACCCTGGCGATGGGGAGGTTCAGGAGATGGGACTGGATCGACCCGGCTATCGCCGCGTGGATCACTTCCCGAGCTGTCGGAGAACTGCTCACGGGTGGGATCACCACGTCGGGATCTGCCTCCGCGGCCGTTCCGAGCGCACGAGCCAGTTTCGAGCGCGACACCGAGCGTGCGCCGGACCGCTGGTAGTAGTCGATGATCGGAGACACATCCCTGGCTCTGCGTCCCTCGGCGAGTTCGATCTCCACCATCCGGAAGTGCCACGGGGGCTGATCAGGCAGCTCGACCCGGACGTGGTCCTCCACCAACTCGGCCACGGGTCGTCCGTGGGGATCATCGATGCGGACGGGGTGGCGGGCGGTGTGGATACGGGCTACCGGTCGCAGTGCCTCACCGCGTGCAAACGGTGCCACCAAGGCCGATGCTTGCGCCGGAGGCGACTTGCCGTCGGAAGCAAAACGGACCTCGGTGCGTGCCACGACCTCCGAGTCCTCATTCCCGGTCGGCTCAGGGAGTTTCACCATCCACCCCTCGTCGGAGCGGTACCGCAGGCTGGCACCCCATCTGGTCAGGCGGAGATCGGCAGTGTCGTAGTACTCGGCGTCCAGCAGGCGCTCTTCGAGTATCGACACCGAGTCACCGAGGACAGCCGCGACATCTGCGAGGTCGGGAAGCGACACATGGTCGTCGAACTCCAGCTTGATCTCGCGTTCGAGTCCTGTCATAACCGTCCATCTGAGTGAAGTCCGGAGTTTAGTCCTGTGATCACACAGTTTCGGGCGCAAGCCGGTCGAGTCACCGAAGCGGCTCCGGGATGCCCTGGCCGCTCAGATTTCGACGAGCTATCAGATCTCCACGACGTAGTTGCCGTCGGCATCAACGCGGGCCGTGCTTTCGGGCGGCAGCACCACAACGGTGAAGGGCTCCTGCACCAGCGCCGGGCCGGCGATCTCGGCTCCGACACCCAGCAGTGACCCGTCGTAGACGGGGACATCAAGGCCTTCAGGACCGAAGTACGCGGTACGCGTGCCGATTCGGGCGGACTCGGCGTCGGACTCGGTGCCGAGCTCGGCGAAACGGTCGGGTTTGGGGGTATGGCCACGGGCGACCACCCTCATGCCCCGCACCAGGGGTTCCTGCTCGCGAAAACAGAAGCCGCGGTCGGCCTCGTGATGCTGATGGAACAGTTCACCGAGTTCGGCCATCTCGTCCTCGTCGAAACCGGAGCCGTCGGCCAGGGGAATGCTCATGTCGAAGTTCTGACCCTGGTAACACATCTGCAAGTAGAGGTCGACGTCGATCAGGTCGTCGGACAGCCCTGCCGGCTCGAACTCCCTGCGGACCTCGCCCACCAGAGCGGATCTGAGGTCGATCAACCGCTGCGGGTTGACGTGGGACAGGGGCGCGACGTACGAACGCACCTGGTCGATCACGTAGTCGGCTACCAGGACACCCAACGCGGAGAATGCGGGGGCGCCCTTGGGGATCAGCACCCGATGGATGCCCAGCTCCTGTGCGATGGCCCAGGCGTGCACGGCCCCGTTGCCGCCGTAGGCGATGAGCGACAATTCAGCGGGGTCGGCTCCGTGAGAAGCCAGGATGCGGCGGGTCTCGTTCGCCATGTTGGCGTTGACGATCCGCGCGATGCCGCGCGCCGCTTCGATCACGTCCACTCCGAGTGGGTCACCAACATCGCGCGCGATGGCTTTGCGGGCACCATCGATGTCGAGGCTCATCCGACCGGCGGCGAAACCATCCGCCGGGAGATAACCCAGCACGACATCCGCGTCGGTGACCGTGGGGCGAGTGCCACCTCGGCCGTAACAGACCGGACCGGGTTGGCTTCCGGCGCTCTCGGGACCCACCAGGAGAGTTCCCTGATCCACGTAGGCGATCGAGCCACCGCCGGCTCCCACACTCTGCACGTCGACCATCGGCAGGCCGATGTAGTACCGGTAGCGCCAAATCCAGTCGGTCTTGATCTCAGGCCGATCGTCACGAACGAGGCAGACGTCGAAGGAAGTGCCGCCCATGTCCATGGCAACGAAGTCGCTGACACCGGCGCGCCCCGCCGCCAGTGCAGCTCCCATGACACCGCCGGTCGGGCCCGATGCCAAGGTCGAAACTGCCCGCCGCGACACATAGTCGGGCGGCATGACCCCGCCGGTGGACTGCATCACCAGGAGCTGTCCTGCGTACCCCGCTGTTCTGAGCTGGGTCTGGAGGTGATTGATGTACTTCGCGATCTTCGGTGCGATGTATGCATTGACGAGTGTCGTCGACACACGCTCGTACTCCGGACCTCGCGGCATCACCTCGTGTGAGAGCGAGATCCGCTCCACGTCGGGGAACTCCTCGAGAATGATCTCCGCGGCGCGACGCTCGTGTTCCGGGTTCACGAAGCTGAACAGGAACATCACGGCGATGGATCGAACCCCCAGTTTCTCCAGACGCCTCACGCCGCGGCGGACAGCTTCCTCATCGAGCGCCTCGATGACGTCTCCCTCGTAGTTCAGGCGCTCGGGAATCGGAATGCGGGCCCGTCGGCGTGCGATCGCTGCAGGCGCAGGAAAGGCCGGGTCCCAGATCTCTTCTTTGAAGCCGCGGCGGAGTTCGATCTCGTCGCGGTGCCCCTTGCTCACGAGAAGGCCAGTCTCCGCGCCGTTCATCTCGATCATCGTGTTGTCCCCGACCGTCGTTCCGTGCACGACGATCTCGAGCTGTGAACAGAACTCTTCGAGCGGGAGATCGACGCGCTCGGCGAGCTGGGCGAGACCGTTCATCACGCCGACCGACTGATCCTCGGTGGTGCTCGGGGCCTTGTCGAGCAGAACCTCTCCCTCCGGGGTTACACAAAGCAGGTCGGTGAAGGTCCCACCGACATCAACGCCGACTCGGTATCCCATCAGCCCTGCTCCCCCTGGCCGTTACGACGCTCTTCGCGCAGCGCAGCCGTTGCATCCTCGTCGATCTCGAGCGTGAGATCCTCGAGCGAACCCGTCAGCACCACGCCGTAGTCGCGCTCGGCTCCTTCGACGCTCACATACTCATCGAGCACATCGTCCAGCACCGCGGTGGGATCGCGATCGAGTGCATCTCCCCAGCCACCCCCGCCGCCGTAGTCGAAGTTGAACGACTGGCCGGCCTCCATCGGCACCCGGTCCGCTGTGTGCTGCACGACGAAGGGATCATCGGAGCCGTAACGAAGGGTGAGCTTGTTGGGCGCACCATCACCGCCGCCGGCCACCCCGGGCATCGGGTACTTCATTCCCACCACATAGGTGTAGATCTCACAGGGGACGAGTGTCCGTTTGATGTAGTGGGCTCCGCAAAGTCCCCGCCACTGGCCCGGACCACCCGAGTCGATGCGGTAATCGCGATCGAGCTGGAGATGCGGATAGAGGCTCTCGTTGATCTCGGTCGTGGCCTTCCAGAGGTTGCCAAAAGATGCATTCTGAGCGCCCCAGGCGTCCATGCCGGCGGCTGCGGTACACCAACCGGCGTGAGTCTCGGCGGAATGATCCGTGAAGGGCAGGCCCGTGCGGGGATCCTCGCCAGTCATGATCGTGGGAATGCCGGTCTTGTACACCTGGGGAACAGCGCGTTCCGGTGCGACCGCCTGCAGCGCGAGGGCAATGGCCTCGCCCACCTCGGTGCCCGGATGATGCGTCCCGGCGCTGACGGGTTTGCCGTACGGCGGGTTGAGCACACAACCCTCGGGAACGATCACCTCGATGCTTTCGAAGAACCCCTCGTTTTTGGGGATCTTGGGGCTGGTGATACAAGCGACCTGAGCAATGGAGTAGGCCCGCGTGTTGCCGTAGCTCGACCATGCCTGGAGTTCGTCGCGGTCGTCGGTGCCGGTGAAATCAACCACGAGTCGGCCGTCGTCGACGGTCACCGCGACATTGATGCGGATGTCGGGATTACCCCAGGGATCGTGATCGCCGAACACCTCGGCGGTGTAGGTGCCGTCGGGCCACCCACGGACCTCATCGCGGAAGCGCCGGCCAGTCGAGTCAATGAAGTAGTCCACCGCTGCTTCGACAGTTTCGGCTCCGAAGCGCTCGAGGATCTGCCCGAGTCGCTCAGCGCCGAGCTGAGCTGAGCCGATCTGTGAGCGCAGATCGCCCATGTGTCCCGGCTGGCGGTTGTTGACGGCCATCATCTCCAGGACATCGGTGCGCTCCACTCCGGCATCGACCACCTTCATGGCGGGCACCCGCAGACCTTCACCCCAGATGTTGTTGACCGACACGTTGTAGCCACCGGGAACGGATCCCCCGGTGTCGCCGTGATGACACTGGATGCTGGCCATGAGCACCCGCCGTCCGTCGGCGAACACAGGAGCGAAGACGTTGTAGTCGGGCAGGTGACCACCGCCGTGGTAGGGATCGTTGGCCAGGTAAACGTCGCCGGGGTGCATGTCGTCACCAAAATGTTCGATGGCGAAGCGAACGGGCAGCGCGGAGGCCAGCATCAGCTGGGGGATGCCCACCGAAACAGCGGCACAGCGACCATTTGCGTCGAGAATTGAGGCGTTGCGTTCATTGCTCTGGTTGAGCAACGGCGTGGTCGCGGTACGCGAGACATACACGGCCATCTCGAAACAGATGGTTTCCATGCCGCCGCGTATCACCTCGGCAACGACCGGGTCGATCTCCACTCCGTCGGTCAGCGGGGGCCGCGGTTTGGCCAACGCCTCAAGATCCGCTCGCATGGTGGTCCTTCCTGTCTCTGGGACTGCGGAATCAGCATATGACACGGGCGTCAGGTTTCAACTCCAAATCGCAAGGAATGACGCTTTCTCGGGTCTCGCCTTCACTCCTGTTGTTCACGAACCGATGGACCCAAACGACCGGGTAACACCAGTTTCGTCCCGTACGCCGCCTCTTGTCGCGGCGACGAGGGCGGCGGGACCTACGCGGTGACGTCGCCTGTGAAATCCCGTGACCTTCGGCGACCCCAACGCTGAAACTTCTCTGTCGGAGCAGTCGGTGCTGGTGCGGGGCCAGGCCACGGTGCACATCAGCAACAAGCTCACCGATGACTCGATTACAGCGGGGCTGTCACCGGCGCTGGCCTCGGCCCGAGCCGCCCTCGAGGGCGGTGACCCGGCGCAGGCCCCTTCCGGAATCGAACGCATCGACTGGGATCCCGAGGCGTAAACCTGCCGCTCCGATGAGTCGCAAACCTGCCGCTCCGATGAGTACGGTCAGGATCATGTCAAGACAAGGAGCATCCATGACCATTCACCGTTTCGACAACAAACGCTTCATCGTCACCGGCGCCGCTGACGGACTGGGCCTGGCCACCACCCGCCGCCTCGTCAGCGAGGGTGCGCGCGTCGCCATGGTCGATATTGCGGGCGAAAAGGTGGCCGCAGCCGCTGAGGAGTTCGGTGACTCCGCAAGGTCCTGGGTGGCCGACATCTCGAAGGAGTCCGAGGTCCAGTCGGCATTCGACGGGGCAATCGAATGGCTCGGCGGACTGGACGGGCTCGTGAACTGCGCTGGTATCGTCGACTTCTGCATTACTCACGAGCTTCCGCTCGAGCGATGGCAACGAATGATCGACGTCGTGCTGACAGGAACATTCCTCACCAACAAGGCTGCGATCCCCCATCTGCTGGAGACGAACGGCGCTGTGGTCAATGTCGGCTCCATCGGCGGCATGGCCGGTGCACCGTGGCAGGCGGCCTACGCCTCGGCGAAGGCCGGCGTCATCAACCTCACGAAGGTGCTGGCTTCCGAGTACGTCAGCCGGGTGCGGTTCAACTGTCTCGTCGCCGGCAACATGTCCACCGACATCGTCGGCAACAGCGAGGCGACTTTGCCGCCCGATGGCATCACCATGGATGAGTTCCTGGAGGAATACGGCCGCCGGGTGATCAGCCCGAACCGAATAGGTGAACCCGAGGAGATGGCCGCCGTGGCAGCATTCCTGCTCTCCGACGATGCCAGCTACATGGAGGGCTCGGCAGTGGTCGTCGACGAAGCAACGACGGCCTGAGGATCCCGAAACCGCGACCAACTTGCTCGGAAATCTGGCTTGGATGCGCCCGGAGTTCAATGACCAGAGAACTCGATGTGCGGAAACCTACGACGACAGGAGGTGCAAGGCATGTGGAACCCGCCGGTGATCCGAGGAACTGAAGAAGGTCACCGCCAGGCCACGTGGGCCGAACTGTTCTTCGACCTCATATTCGTCGTCGCGGTCGCGCAGCTGGCGACACGGCTGTTCGAGGACGTGTCGTGGTCCGGGGTGGCCCTCTACGCGTTCGTGTACCTGCCGATCTGGTTGTCGTGGGTCGTGGCCACGTTCTACGCAAACAGGTTCGACACCGACGATCTCGCCCAGCGACTCATCACGTTCGGGCAGATGTTGACGGTGGCCGCCATAGCGGCAAGCGTGGCCGAAGGACGGGGGACCCAGTTCGCAGTGTCGCTGGCTGTGTTCCGGTTGCTCGTCGCAATCTCCTACCTGCGAGTGCGAGTGGCGTTGCCCGAAGCCCGGACCCTCGCCAACCGCATGATCGCCCTCATGGTCGGCAGTGCAGGCATCTGGATTCTCTCCACAGCCGTCGAAGGCAACGCCAGGCGTGCGGCCTGGGCTGTGGCCATCCTGTTGGAGTTGGCAGTGCCATTCCTTCCGTCGTCCCGCAAGAGGATGGCGACAGTGCCGCTCCAGTTGGATCACCTCCCGGAACGTTTCGGGCTGTTCACGATCATCGTGCTCGGCGAGACGGTCCTCGCGGTCGTCACCGGTGTGGCGGAAGCTCATCTCGTGGCCTCCGCAGCGATATTCGGTGCGATCGGGCTGACCATGTCATTCTCCCTGTGGTGGATCTACTTCGAAGGGGTCACCGCCGGATCGCTCCGACCCAGCGGCAGGATCCGCCGAATCGGTTGGGTGCTCGCCCACGCTCCCCTCGTGATCTCGATCACTGCTCTCGGTGTGGGCATCGAGGAGGCCGTTCTCACACATTCCGGTCATGAGCTCGAGACTTCACACGCCGTTTTGCTGTTCGGCTCACTTGCGACTGCACTGTTGTCCCTCGGATTGCTGATGGTTCTCGAGAATCCGGACAAACCGTGGACCCCGGTCCTGCTGGGGCGGTTCCCGGCGATTATTGCCGTCGTTGCCATCGGGTTGCTTCCGATCTCGGCGCAGGCCGTGCTCACCGGCCTTGCCCTCGTCACGGCAGCTCAGGCAATCGCCGACGTCCGCAGCCGGCGACAGGTTCTGACCGCCCAAGCGAGCTGAGCCGGAGCGGCACCGCTCAGGATCAGGCCGTGGGTTGGATCACACCCGACCAGTCGGCCCAGCCGGTTCCGGAAATGGGCACCGTAGTGTTGCTCCTCGCCTCGTGGAAACTGCCGCTGAACTCGGCGATGATCTCATAGGTCACCGTGTCATCGAAGGGATCCGGCACGTCGTAGGCCACCGGAAGCTGGCGAAGCAGCGTCCAGTCCAGCGTCAACACGTTGCCATCGGAGTCCTCGGCAGTGATCGTCTCCTCGGTCGGGTAATCCACTCCGAAGGTCGGATCGTGGGCAAGAGCGTTGTAGGTGATGTCCACTTCACCCCGGTAGAAGTTGTATTCGGTCCCGTCGTAGAAAACCCGCAGGTTTCCGGGAAGGCAGGGATCGACGGGATCGAAAATCTCGCAGCTGTATTCAGGAGCATGCGGATGGAGCATGTGCACCGACAGATTCGATTGTTTGTAGTCGAGCCAGTCCCATTCGATGATCGAGAAGACGAACTCACTCGAGAAGTCGTCGTGGTATCCCTTCGCATCGCTCAGGGTGTGCACGTCGGGGCCGGTGCCGTCGTCGACGGTGAACGTGCCGTTCACCACGGCATTGGGCATCTGCATGTGATAGGTGATCCAGGCAGGCACCACGCCCAGGGTGGGAGGCATGGGCCATTTCTGCCACGGCATCCACCCCGGACCCAGCCCGCGGCTGTAGTTGAGGTCCCATGTGATGGTCCGGGTTCCGTCGGTGACGCTCCCTGCGATCTGGTATTCGTCGGGACTAATCACCTCGATGGTGCCGAAAGGGTTCTGCAGTTCGGGCCCCGGGCCCGGCTGGAAGCTCGTCGAGGCGGAGAAGTTGCCGGGCACGGCTGGATCGACTTGGGGGGAGAACACGTTGAACGACTCACCCTCGGCGGGATCACGCATGATCATTCCGAACGAGGTGGATACTCCCGCCTGACCCAGCAGGTTCTCGGGATTGGCAAGTCCGTAGGCCGCCACGCCGGCAAGGTAGTTGCCCGGGTCGGAATCGCCACCGTCATCCATGAAGCTGAAGTACCAGAGCTGGTTGTAGACGAAGTCACCGGTTCCGTCCCTGACGGCCGGATATTGGTACGCTTCGGTGTTCTCCTGGGTCGGTGTCCCCGGTTGCGGGTACGCCGGAGCCTGCGCCACGCAAGCTGCGACCACCAATGCAAGCCCGGTCACCCCGATCACCAGCGTTCGAAAGCGCGAAAACCGAAATCGCGAGAGAACGGACCCAACAAGCCGGGAACCGAGCCGCTTCACCTTGAGGCCCCTCCCCCTTCTGTCTGTTCCTCACTCCATATACATAGCGAGATGTCCACTACGGATAGTGGCGGAGGGCGACTATGAGAGTTTGTCGCAGATGATCTCGACCGGCGCCATGATCCCCGCTGTGACCGCCTCGACCATGTTGGCGATCTTCGATGGGGCGCCCGGTCCCATGTGGATGTGAAGACCGAGGGGAGGCGGACCGCCCATCCCCGCAGTCCGGGCTTTCAGACCGGCGAAGAACTCGATTGCGAACTCGCTGCGGTTCCGCTCCTCCGCCACCTCGAATCCCGCCTCCGAGAGCGCATCACGATACGTCGTCACTCCGCTCGCGTAGTCCATCGAGTTATTGGAAGCCCACGGCACGGGATAGGAGATCTCGTCTTCGGAGAACCGCATCACGTCGTAGATCCCGAACCTGCCACCGGGTCTCAGCACCCGGTACACCTCCGCGAACAGCGCTGCCTTGTCCGCGATGTTCATCCCCACATGCAACTGAGTCGCCCGGTCGAAACTGCCGTCATCGAAGGGCATCTCCAGTGCGCTGCCGACCTCGAAACGAACCTGCAGACTCAGGCCGGTCCACCTGGTTAGTTGTTCTGCCACGTCCAGATAACTCGGGGTCAGGTCGATCCCCGTCACTTGGCATCCGCTGGTCGACGCGATGAAGCGGGCGGGTCCACCAATACCGCAACCGATGTCGAGCAACTCGGTCTCCTCGGTGATCCCGAGGCGATCGCACAACTCGGTCGTGGCGATCTTGCCACCTATGTGGAACTCATCCACCGGCGCCAGGTCCTCCACGCTCACCGTCGCTTCGGTCTTGCCGAGGGTCACCATTCCCGCACGAATGGCAGCTAGGAGATCACTCTCTGCGTAGTGCTCAGCGACGCTCGACTCCGATGGCACGCATTCCTCCCCGCCTCAGCTGCCCGGGGTGCGGCCCACCCGGTCCCCCCGAGATTATCCCTTCCCCCACGGGCCGCCTCGGCGAACGACTCACGCCGTGGCACCCTGTGCGACTGCTGCAGTCCGCTCGGCGTAGGAGTCGGCGAGGTCGCGCAGCCATGCTCCGCCGTTGCCGTGGTGAGCGGGACCGTGCATGAGGGCGAGGGTGGTCGGCTTCAGCTCGGCGAGGCCGGTCACGGTGGCGACAGTGGTCGGCGCGAGGCTCGAGTAACCAAAGGCGTCCTCCGCGGCGATGGTGGCCTCCATGGGCGAGTCGTCGCTGATGGCAGGACCATCACCCATCTGGGTGAACAGATCTCCACCCAGCAGCGTGTTGGTGGTTTCCTCGTAGAACACTCCGGCTTCCCAACCATGGGGAACGTGGGGGGTTGCGACATAGCGCAGGCGCTTTCCGCCGATGTCGAGAACCTCACCATCCTCGAGTGGTCTCGGCGCACGGTCCGCGAGGTCATTGACCGACACCATGCAGCCCAATCCCCCGAAGGCCACCTGCGCCGAGGGCGCGGCCGCCAACCACTCATTCATGGATCCTGACTCGTCCGCCTCGACGTGACCGAAGCTGATCCAGCGAAGCTGCTCCACTGGCAGCACGCGTTCCACCGCGGCGGACACGAGCGGGAACAACGCCCGCATCCCCGTGTGGAACAGCAGAGGCTCCTCGCCGGTCACGAGGATCTGGTTGAACGACATGCCGGCGTCGGGCACGAAGGTGCCGATGCGGTAAATCCCGTCGGAGATCTCGTCGATGGTGGTGTTCATGCTGGATTCCTTTCAGTTGGAGCGGGCAACCGCACGCTCGGTGGAGGTGCGCCGCAACGCACCGGATCAGGGTCGGTCGTGACCGACCGGACGATCAGAAGGGGACGATGGTGGCGAGCAGCCCGGTGCCTTCGGCACGGCCGGCGAGGATGCGACCGAACTCGACGGCATCGAGCTCATATTCAGCAACAGATGTTGACTCGGAGTCGGTTGCGATGCTGTCGCCAGTGGACGAGTACGTGCCGCCGGCGGGTCCGGTCAGGGTCAAAGTGAATGGCCGGCCGTGGCGACGGGCCCACTCGGCAACCACATCAGCGATGATGCGCCCGTCGTGATCCGCGCT
>JAHRAZ010000082.1 GCA_020027475.1 Microthrixaceae bacterium | reverse complement strand
TTGGCCTCGACCTGGCCAAGCGCGCATCAGTGATCGGAACAGTGGGCGACGACGTCAACCTGCTCCAGACAGCCGACGGCGTGCTGGTGGGAGGACTGCGTGACAACGGTCGTGGGGCCCGCGCCGGTCTGTCCGAAGGTGTCGAAGTTGTCGCCATCAACGGCGTGGAAGTGGAAACACTCGATGATGTGCCCGCAGGCCTGGAGAAATCCAGCGGTGGGATAGTTGAATTCGAGGTTGCCGCACAACCGCCCGCGGCAATCGTGGATCTCGGAAGTGACGTCGGGTACACCGAGCCCACGAGTTTTGTCGGAGTCGGAGCCACTTCGGATCTGGTCACCTACTCGGCCCTCGGCGCCGTGGGGCAGAGTGTCAGCGGATTCGGTACCGGCATCTACCGCAGTGTGGAGGGAGTCGGAACGGTCTTCTGGCCACCTAATCTGATCTCCTTCGTCACATCCTCGGTCACCGGTGACACGAAGGACGTCTCCGAGGTGCCCACACCGGCCGAAGAGGTTGCGGTTTCCAGCGATGGCTCGAGGCCGACGTCGATCATCGGGGCGATCTCCTATGGCGCAGATCTGACCTCGGAGAATGCTTCCTACCTGATCACCTTCCTCATCGGTCTCAATATCTTCATCGGGGTGTTCAATCTGATTCCGCTGCTCCCGTTCGACGGCGGTCACGTGTCGATAGCGGTCTATGAGAAGGCGCAGGAAATTCGCCGGAAACAGAAGAATCGCTACATCGCCGACATCACACGCATGATCCCGGTTGCATACACAGTTGTGATGGTGCTGGCCGTGGTCGGACTGCTGGCCATGTACCTGGACCTCACCCAAGGTGTGGCCGCGTAGGCGACCTCACAAAGACAGGTAGCCTTTTGCCATGGATGCCGGCGCGATCCAACTTCCGAGACGAGTCACCAAGCGGATAACCGTGGGCGAGGTGCCAATCGGCGCGGGAGCACCGATCTCCATTCAGTCGATGACCACCACGAAGACTGCCGACGTGGAGGGTACCCTGCAGCAGATCTACGCACTCGCCGCGGCTGGTTGCGACATTGTCCGCTGTACCTGCAACGAGGTGGCGGCTGCCGAGGGGCTTGCCCACATCGTTCCCCGGAGCCCGGTGCCGATCATTGCGGACATCCATCACCAGTACCGAATGGCCTTGGCTGCGCTGGACGCGGGAGTTCAGGGGCTGCGCCTGAATCCGGGAAACATTCGCAAGGTGGACCACATCAAGGCCGTTGCCAGTGAGGCCCGTGACCGCAACGTGCCGATTCGGATCGGAGTCAACGGCGGATCACTCGATCCCGAGCTGTACGAGAAGTACGGCCAGCGGGTGACACCCGAGGCGATGGTTGAGTCAGCCATGGCGGAACTGGATTACTTCGATCAGGTCGGCTTCGACATGGTGAAGATCTCGGTGAAGGCGTCCAACGTGCCTTTGATGATCGAGGCCTATCGAATGCTGGCCGACGCCACCGACGTGCCGCTTCACCTTGGGGTAACCGAAGCCGGCCCGCTTCCCGAAGGCCTGATCAAGGCAACTGCCGGGATCGCCACCCTTCTGGCAGAGGGTATTGGCGACACGATCCGTTTCTCACTCACCGCTGATCCAGTGGAAGAAGCGAAGGCCGGCCGGGTTCTGCTCGAGGCTCTGGGTTTGCGGGAACGCAAGAACGTGGACCTGATCGCCTGCCCATCTTGTGGTCGGGCCGAAGTGGACGTGATTGCAGTGACACAGAAAGTCAGAGAAGAGCTCGCCGACAAGGAGCTTCCCCTTCAGGTGGCGGTGATGGGTTGTGTGGTCAACGGACCGGGCGAAGCTCGCGACGCCGATCTGGGTATCGCTGCGGGCCGCCAACGGGGACACCTTTTCGTGAAGGGTCAGAATGTGGCTGTGGTGAAGGAATCCGAGATGGTCGAAACCCTGGTGGAGTGGGCCGAGTTCATCAGTGAACACGGAACGGATGCTGCGCTTGCAAGGGTGGACACCGAGAAGGCTGCGAAAGAAGCCGAGAAGGACCGCGCCGCACTCCTCGACGAGCAGGGCGTCGACGCCAACAAATCCGGCCAGCGCGTGGAATTGATCCACAAACACCTCGACGACTGACAACAGCGGGGACTGACTTTCGTTCCCGCTGATCAGGTCTGGTTGTTTCAGGCCGTGTTGTGGCGGCTTGGTTGTTGGGGCGGATCATCATCTTGGGTGCGGCCGGGAGGTGTGTCGCCGGGAGGTGTGTTGCCCGGTGGGTTTTCGCCAGCGTGTTGGTGGTCGTGGTGGTGGCTGGGGTTGTCCGGCCGTTCTGGAGGCCAACTGGAAGCTTCTGGATGGCGAGTAGGAACTCCGTGGCGTTGGCTGGCGATGTTGTGGCCGGTGGGAGTGGTCCAGGTGAATGTCTGGTCGGGGTGCGCTGTCATGGTCCAGCGGTTCGAGTGGGTTACCCCGTGATGGTGATGACACAGCATGGCCATGTTCGAGACATCGGTGTTTCCGCCGAGATGCCACGGTGTCACGTGATGGATTACACACCAGGCGGCGGGGGCGTCACAGCCGGGGAATACGCAGCCTCCGTCGCGGACTGTGATGGCTTGGCGTTGGGCTGCGGTGGCGAGTCGTCGGCTACGCCCGAGGAACAGCGGTACACCGTCCTTGCCGATGGTGAGGGTTTGTAGACGTTGGTCACAACACAGCGCGGAGATCGAATCGGTGACGTGTTGGTGACCGTCAGCTGTGTATGCGCTGCGGGGATCATGGTTGTGGATGACCAAAGTGGTTTGGGTGACCGGCGGTTTCGAGCTGTTGATGTCTACGCCTTGGGAGCGGCGGCAGATTTCGATGAATGCTTGGGCTCGCAGAGCGGCCCGGTCAGGAATGGCCAGTAGCGGGTCATGGGTTTGGTCGTTGGAGTATTTGGTGAAGAGTTCATCGGCGACCTTGTCGATTGTTTCAGCCGCGATGATGGCGCTTTCACCGGTGAGGTTTCCTGTGATGGTGACTCCGAGGGAGTCTTGGGTGAGTTTCAGTCGGGCAGCTTCGGGATCATCAGCAGGATCGAATCCGCCGTCCTGGTCCAACAGGCGACACAGTCTGAGCAGTTGACGGCGCCAATGTTCAAAGTTCGTGACCGCAGCGAGGTCGATCAGTTCTGGTTGCAGTTCGATGAGCTGATCGACGATGCGACGGTTCGAGCATTGTTGTATCGCTTCACCGTGTGACCATGACAGCCGCCCGGTGCTGATTGCTTCATCGAACGCGTTGAAGTGCCGGTTGAGTGCTTTGGCTGTGCGTAGCCGTTTGCGACACACCGGTTTTGATTGTTTCGGGGTTTGTGACAGGAACGCTTCGACGGTCATACCGTGACGGGCGGTGCAGTTGCGGTCATCGAGGGCGATCATCACATGGGCGGCGGTGGCGTCGATCAACGAACGGGTTCGTTCCAACTCGACTGCTGTGTCCAACAGATCATCATCACTCGAGTGTTCTGTGTTCAGGGTTGCAGCCGTGCCGGTGAGGTCACGGACCTTCACCAACAACCCCAACAAATCATCAGCAGCCGGGTTCTCTTCGCAGTCGAAGTAGTGACTCCGGCTCTGATCCGGGCCGTCGGTGTTGCAATCCGGATCGGTGTTGTCACCTTGATGGTCATGATGTTGTGACATCGCGGGCTTTCCTCCCCATGAACGTGTGCGAACACCCCAAAGGATGAAACACGTCAGAATTCGATACCCGGTCCCGGAAACGGACTGCCTGTCGCAGTTGTTGTCGGTGTGCGTTGTATCTGTGAGAGCCCGATGGCTGAGTCACATTCGAACCCGACAAATCCCGCAGCTTCCTCACAACCAAACTGGGAGACCGATGCGGAACTTCTCGGAATCGAACGTATGTACGAGTATAGCGAACGAACGTTCGAAGTCAACAGATCTCTGCAAATTGTGTCGGGATTCTCTCGACTGCTGGTCCAGCCGACGCTGTTCCGGCTGAGTCGTCCGGGGATGGAGCTGAATCCACCGCGCATCGCTCTTGGATGACGGCACGTTGTTGTGTGGAGCCTGCCATGTGGAGTCCGCTGGAAGCGGTCGAACACCGACTTGGTCTCGGGTCGCAGACAGCATCGGCCTTGTTCTCGGGTCGCAGACAGCATCGGCGCTGGGTAAGGGACAGCGGCCCTCTGGAGGAAGGGTGTACTGAAGCTGGCTCAGCCGAGATGCAGGGTCTGCCCGGAGGTTGCCGGCCTCAGGGCCGCCGTTCCCTCC
>JAHRAZ010000024.1 GCA_020027475.1 Microthrixaceae bacterium | reverse complement strand
GCCACCGTGATTGCCACGGTGGCGAGGGTCGAGGGGGCGTCACAGGTGATGTTCAGTGTCTGAACCGATCCGGCGATTGCCAGAGACACGGTCATGTCCAACTTGTTGGAGCTGAACTTGATGACTCCGCTTTCTCCGATGCCGGTCAGTTCGGCGCTGAATGGCCCGGACACGATGGTGATCGGCTGACCGGCCTTGATCGGGACCGTCTTGGCTGCTACGCGGCCGCGGATCTCGGTCGTGTCGGTGGCTCCGCTGACGGCGACGTCCATCTCCAGGTTCGACATGGGCAGTTTGTCGGTGAAACTGGCTGCAAGGGTGGCCAAGTCCGCTGAGAGTTCGGTGGTCCAGGTGAACGCAGCAGTCGCACCTACCTGACCGGGTTCGAGCTTGTCCGGAAGGTCCGCCTTCACATCAACGTTTGCCGAGATTGATCCACCCATCACATCCAGAAGACCCTGGGATGCCGCATCGGCGCCTCCACAGACCACCCCGATCTTCTTGATGGACGTGGCCGCGCCGGACGGTGAGGCCAGCCCGACCATTCCGGCCGAAAGCATCAGTACGGAGGCAAGAATGGCAATGGGTTTACGTGCCCTGCTCCGGTGTTCCTTGGTTCCTTGGCGCATCTCTACGCTCTCCCTCCGTCGTAGTCTCGCCGAGACCGAATCAGACCCCTGTTGCCTGATCACGGTCAATATACCCCGCGGCGGGGGGAGCGTGAAGTCCGTCACATGGGTAGTTGTGCCCTGACTGGAATAAGTAGGGAGAAGCGAGAGCAGGGAGAAGCGAGAGCAAGAATGAAGAAGCGAGAGCAAGAATCGAGTCTCTGGGGAGAACAAATCCTCTTGAGGTTGTCGATTGAGTTGCCAGCACTGAGCCTGAGTTCACCAGGGAACCGGAATCGGCGTGTCTCAAGTGTTCAGCCGAAGCGTTCTCGGTGGAAATCACTCACCCGGACTCGTGCCGGGACCGCACCAGATCGTTACGGCCGGTGTCGTTCGTGGTCGGCGTGGTTTGTCGTCGACTCAGTTGCCGTTGGTGGACCAGTGCCAAGGCTCTGACGGCAGGTTGTGGAATCCGTAACTCGAGGCGTTGGCCCTCATCCAGCCGTAGCCGGAGCTGCCGCGGGTGAGCGTGGAGCCGCCCTGGGTGAAGTCGACCGCAAGCCCCTTCTCGTGCATGGAGCTGCCGGGTCGTGCCGTGGGCGGTCGACAAGATGATGCCGGCATCTGGTAGATCGCGTAGCTGCTGGATCCACAGTTGTTGCGGCGAACGGCAATCTGGCCTGAAGGATCGCGGTACCCGCCACCGCTGAAGTGGATGCCACTTGCAGCGGCTGCCGACAGCAACCGCTGAAGATTTCCGGCGATCGACTGATGTACCCGAATTCCGCCCACCGAGACGATGCTGCCGGAACCGGTGATGCTCGGTACCGGGACGCTGCCAGAGGAAGGATTGCTCGGAGCCGGTGCCGATCGTGCCGGAGCTGATTGTGTCGGAGCCGGTGCCGATTGTGCCGGTGCTGACTTTGCCGCAGCTGCTGACTTTGCCGCAGCTGCCTGTGCCGTCGCTGCCGCCGCACGCTTGCGGGCTGCTGCGGCCGCGGCTGCCGCCTCGGCGATCGCCTTCTGCTTCGAAACAATCTGGTTCGACAGATTCGCATCCAGTTGGGAAAGGGCATCAGCTTCTGCGAGCGACCGATTCAGTCGCTCCTCGATCTGGTCCGCGAACTTGGCCTGCTTTGCGTAGCTGGCATCAAGTGCCTTCTTGTGTTCGGCAACCTCGTGGCTTTTCTTGTTGGCTCGTTCCTCTGCATCCGCGGCTGCGGCTCGCTGCAGCTCGAGATCTTCCTGGACCGATCGGGACCTCTCCAGAAGGTCCTGGCTGTCGGTGGCCTGGACATCGAGCAGGGTGCGTTTGTTGACCGTTTCATTCACGTCGGTGGTGCCGATGGTGCTCAACATGGCTCCGCTGCCGATGTTGACGTAGGCATCCACGGCCGCGTCCTTGATCTCCACCCGTAGCCGGTTCAGTTCAGCTGTTGCTCTTGCTTGTGCCTCTTCGGCAGCTGCGCGGTCGGCATTGGCCTGAGACAGGGCACGCTCTGCTTCTTCCACCTTGTCCTGCTGGGCTCGCACATCCGCGCTGAGAGCGTTAAGTGCGGCTGAGGCTTCAGCGTCGTCGGCCTGCAGAGCGTCGACCTTGCCCGCCTGGGCAGTCTTGTCCTGACGGACTTGGGAACGTTTGTTCTGCAGGTCCTTGAGCGAGTTGCCGTCTTGGGAAGGTGCGGCGGAACTGTTCTGGATGGGGAGCAGCCCCAACACCGCAAATGCGGCGAGGAGCACGAAGAATTTCTGGGTGCGATTGGTCATGTTTGGAAGGTCTGGCGCCTCAAGCGGTTTGTCAGATGTTCGTAACGTAATTGCAATCTACAGACAACGGGGACAGGTTTCAAGCATGCCCACTGTGTGGATCCCCCAGAGTCATGAGATTCTTGCCCTTCAAGTCTGGCAACCGGAGCAGTAGGTCGTACCGCGGCCGTCTATTCGGGTGCTTCGCAGCGTTTCTCCACACCTCTGGCAGTCGTGACCGGCCCGACCGTAACACTGAAGTTGGTGTTGATGGGTTCCGCCTTCTCCCCGAACGTTGCGATAGTCCCTCAGGGTGGTACCGCCATCGTCGATCCCGCTTTGGAGCACCTCGATCACTGCGGCGTGAAGCACCCGTGCGCGTTCAGGCCCGAGGCGTCGGGCGGCGGGTCGGATACCGGCCAACCACAGGGCCTCGTCTGCGTAGATGTTGCCTACTCCCGCCACGGCCCGTTGGCCCAGCAGTATCGACTTGATCGGGCGGCGACCGGTCATGGCGCCGGTGAGGCAGGCGGGACCGAATTCGTCAGAAAATGGTTCGGGTCCGAGCTCGTGGAGTGTGGGTAGCCGGCTGTGGTCTCCCTTGGGCACCACCGCAACGAGTCCGAACCTTCTGGTGTCATGGAACGCAAGGACCGACCCGTCATCGAATCGCCATGCGGCGCGCAGGTGGGGATGCTCCTCGATCTCGTCGGACATCGACAATCTGCCTGTCATCCCCAGATGCACGATCAGTTGCCTGCGATCCCGGGTGTCGTGCTGATAGCGCGCTGATTGATCGCGCGTTGGTTCACGCGGCCTTTCCTGCCCGGGTGTGAGTTCGAAGATCAGGTACTTCCCACGCCGGTTGAGTTCGGTTATGTGGTAGCCGAGCGAGTCGTGGGCTTCAGAAAACCGATGGTTGTCGAAGGCCTCGACGTCCTTGATCGTTCTGGTTACCACTGAAGGGGCCAGCTGTATGCGGATGGTTTCCACTTCGGGCAGTTCCGGCACCCTTCGATTCTGTCAAACCGACGGCCCGGGACTCACCTCTGGGTTTAGACCCTCTGGGTTTCGACTCCGAAAGGAGGAGGCTGATCGGGGATGAACGGCCAATCTCCGTACCCGTGATGGTTGCTTCGGATAGTGTCGGCACTGTCACTCACAGTGAAGCGTTGTCGGCGCAGTGAACCGGTCTCGTGGCAGGATTCGCCGCTGGCGACCCGTGGGTGGGCAAGACAGGGGGGACTTGGTGAGTGATTCGATCAACAGCGATCCGCGAGGCAGCGATTCCGCGAACCTGGGGCTGGGTTTGCCCCGCCGTGATGCAGGCCACCGTCGGAGTGGTCGGAGCACCGATGAATCGACGGCTCGGGGGACATACGGCGAAGGGCAGAGCGTTGATGCCGGCCCGAGTTCCCTGACTCAGGTTGCGAGACCCGTGGACGATGCGGAGGCCCGCAAATCGCTGACCAAACAGAGGATCGTGGAAGCCGCGGCGGATGTGTTCAGGGAAAAAGGGTTCACGGGCACGCGTGTGGTGGACATCGCTCGCAGAGCGGGATTCACCTCCGGGGCACTCTATGGCTACTTCGACAGTCGGGCGGAACTGCTTGCCGAAGCCGTGGGTGATGCCAGTGGCCAGGTTCTGGATCATGTGTTCGACGGCGTAGACGCCCGGCGGTCCGACGTTGGCGACCTGATGTCAGCGGTGCTCAGGCAGATCTCCGTGCCACTGGAGGACTCCGGCCAGATGCTGCTCGACGGTCTGGCTCTGAGCGATCGTGAACCGGTGGTCGGGGACCGCCTCGCCGCTGCATTGGGGAACCTGCATGGCCAATTGACCGGTGCCGGTTCCCAGCGATCCCTGCCGAATCTGTCGACTGAAGCCGAAGAGCTGATCGTTGTTCTGATTCTCGGTGTCACTGCCTCACGAGCCTTGGGCCTGCACAACCCGCTACCCGAGGGTTTGGGCGATGCCTTGGCGTCCGCTGTGGAGGCCACCTCGAGTGAAGCTTGAGGGTTGAGCCAGTTCAGCCACTTGGGGTTTCTCAGCGGCTAGGTTCGGTCCATGGGAATCACTGCACTTGTCAACCAGAAGGGTGGCGTCGGCAAGACCACCGTCACGCTGGGTCTGGCGGCCGCACTTTCCGAGCGCGGGCAAGCGGTACTGGTGGTCGATCTGGATCCCCAGTCGAATGCCACCACTGGTCTTGGGGTATTCGGTGCCGAGCGCACTGTCGACATCGCCATGGCAGATGACTCGTCCGGGTCGATCCGGTCGTTGATCCGCGAGGCCGAGTGGCCCCGGGAGTCCCTGGCGGTACTGCCTTCGCTCGTTCCCAGCAGTCCAAAGATGGCAGCGGTCGAGCACCAGCTGGTCAGCGACGTTGTGGGCGCCCAGGATCGGTTGGCTGTCTGCCTCGAGGGGGTTGCAGAGGACTTCGATGAGGTTCTGATCGACTGTCCGCCCTCACTTGGACTCCTCACCGTGAATGCCCTGTTTGCGGCGGACAGAGCGGTGGTGGTCACTGAACCGGCTGCGTGGAGTGCCGACGGAGTGCAGCAGATCATCACGAACGTGCACCGGATTTCCCGCCGTCGTGGCGGCAGCCCCGAACTCGGCGGTGTTGTTGTGAATCGAATCGGCCGCACCCGGGACAACACCTATTGGAATGAAGCCCTGGCCGAGCGGTATCCCGAATTGATCCTGACTCCCAGTGTCCGTCTGCGGGCCGCGATCACAGAAGCGGCGGCCAGTTCACTGCCGCTGCAGGCGACGCACCGCTCGGGAGCCATAGAGGCAATGGCCGATTTTTCGGATCTGGCCGACACGCTGTTTGGCTCTGTACCCCTTGACACTGCACCCCTGGAACCCGCACAGCTCCAAGAGGCCGAGGTGCCCGGAGTTGAACAACTGAGTGAACAACTGAGGGAGTCCAGCCATGCCGGGCTATGAGCCCCACCGGCCGAGACCAGATCCAACCCCACAAGAGGGTGAGGCGCAGATTGATGCTCTGCTGGATCCGACTCCGAGCAGGAATGTGATTGGCGACGAAGGTCTGCAGGAGGCTCCGACAGAAACCGGTCAGGCTCGGGAAACATCCGGGCAGGAGACAATGACATCCCCTCTGGAGGCAATGACACCCGAGGGTCCATCGGTTGATGAGGACCGCTCCGAAACGGATAACACCGGGTTGGCCCGAGCCGACCCGAACACCGTGGCGAGTCCGCCGCGAAAGCGGGTGCAGTCACTGCCACCCGATCCCGGGAGCCACGGACCCGGACCCCTCGTACCCATGGCTGTGGCGGCCGTGCTGGCGATACTGGTGCTGCTGTACCTCCGCGCCCGCAGGCGCCGCCCGTAGTTTCCCAGCCGCAAATTCGGTCGCCACGGGTTCGATTGATGAGCGAGCGGCCACCTGGACGGGCGCGCTGGGCAGGCGCGTTCCCGCAATAGGCGGATCCGGCATTCGGTAGCGACCCCGGCCACTGGTCGATCCCCTTCAACGGTATCGACCAGTGGCCGCGAGACGATCAGCTGCAGATGATCAGCTGCAGACCTGGCGACCGGTTTCTGAGTGGTCAGTCAGTTTCTGAATGGCCAGTTTCTGAATGGCGCGATCGGTTTCTGCCAGTTCTGGCCGGATAGTTGTACCCGGCCGATCAAGAATTCTGGCCGGCTTCTGAGAAATGCCTCAATTGGTGAGTTCAATCTGCGGCCTGGATTGGTGACGCTGAGCGGCTTGATGCCCACTTTGTGTCGATTGGGTCAAGTTTTGTGGCGGAATGTTTCGGATTCGTTTTGCGTTGTGACGATTTGGTGACAGAATCGTGTACCGGCTCGTTACAGAGCTCGTTACAGAACTCACCACAGGGTGTCGCAACTTCGGCGTCATCCGGCTACATGCAACGGCCGCCGCGTTAGTGGCAGAGAGCCTCGTTGCGGCGGAAACCCATCCAGATGAACCATTCACACGCACATTCTCCAGTCGACGCCTCAGTCAAGGGGACTCCGAGTCCATCGGCCGGTCCCGCTCCGATCCGCGCGCGGATCAGGTTGGCGTTGTTGGTTGTGTCCGCGATTGCGATTGTGCTTGCATCTCCAGGGATGTCATCGGCTTCGAGTTCGGCCGCAGGGAGTTCCTCCGCCGCAGAGAGTTCTTCCGTCGCAGGGAGTTCTTCCGCGGCGGAGTCCGCACTGGCTCGTGCTTCGGCCAGTCGAGAGGCCGCCGAGGGGCGCTTGGCTGCGCTCACGTCGGAACGAGATGCGATGATGTCCCAGCTCCAGGACCTCGATGAAGACTCAGCGGAACTGACCAAGGACCTCGTGGCCGCTCGCCGGGCTGTTCGTGAGTACGCGATCGCCGCCTACATCGACGGCGGACAGAGCGATGTGCTGAGGGCGACGCTCAATCCAGAGCAGAGTGCTGCGCTGGCCTGGCGCACCAATTTGGTTGCCGGCCAGACCGTCTCGGAAGCCGAGGCCGTGGATAATTTCTCCGCCCTCAAAGATGCCAACGAACCCGAGCGCATCGCCGCAGCCACTGAGTTGGACCGTCTCAATGCCCGGGTTGAGCATGCATCCAGCGATGCGACCCAGGCCTCAGCCCATGAGCGCGATGCCGAGAACGCCCTCGCCGCGGCCAGACAAGCTGAGGAAGCAGCTGCGCAGGCCGCCCGGGAAGCCGAAGCCACCAAGGCGAGAGCTGCTGCGGCCACCAAGGCGAGAGCTGCTGCGGCGAGCAAGGCTGAAGCCGCCAAGCCTGCGCCTTCCCGGCCTTCCTCATCGGGTTCCACGTCGACCCCGGCACCGTCTCGAAATACTCCTGCACCCGCCCCCGCACCCGCCCCCACTGCTCCGTCCCGTCCTTCCGGCAGCGCAAGCGCGGCAGGTTCAGAGTCTGCAACGCTGGCCCGCATTCGTGCCTGTGAAAGTGGAGGCAACTACGCAATCGTGAGCTCCAGCGGAAAGTATCGCGGTGCATATCAGTTCGACTACGGCACCTGGCGAGCCATGGGCGGATCGGGCGATCCCGCGGCCGCCTCACCAGGGGAGCAGGACCGTAGGGCGCTGTTGCTGCTTCGGGCACGCGGATCCAGTCCCTGGCCCAACTGCGGCTGAACTCCGGGATCCGGACTCTTTTGTTCGTTCTTCCTGAGGCTTTGTCCTCAAGCGGATCTGTCACACTGACCGGGCTTTGCTCCGGGACGGATTGAGTCGGGACAGACCCAATTCTCCGTCTGGGTTTCTCGCCATCTGTTTTCAGCACCGGCTCGCGGAACGCTAGGGTCGCAGGAGAATTCCACGCCCGCCGGCGTGGCCAGCCATCCCGCCTTTTGTGTTGATCCAGAGGACCGAAGTGATCCCACGACTCCGCATTCTTGCCCTCGTCGCCACCGTCGCCCTTGTGGCGGCTGCCTGCGCCCAAACCGAGCCGGACCCGGTCGCCATCAGCGGTGACGTCCAGGAGGGCAATCCCTCCAGCGCCGGCGCTGAGGAGGCTCCCGACATCAGCGGGGTAGCTCCGGATTCCCAGGATCTCGCGGCCCCCCAGTCGGCACAGCTTGACGCAGTACTGGCTGGTTCCCCCGGTGGCTGTGACTTCCTGGACGACTCGAGTTGCATGTTGCCGTTCCCGAGTGATGCGCTCACAACGCCGGACGACACCACTGGCACCGGCCGGATCGTGGCCATACCCGAGGGCCAGCTGGCGAACACCTCTGGAACCACGCTCGATCCAACTGTGTGGAATCTCCAGGACGGCTTCAGCCCCTCCACTCCGATCGTTGTCTACATCCCGGATGTCGACGGCGAGAAGACCGGGTTTGCCTCGGTCACGGAAATCCAGGATTCGATCGGGAGCGATTCACCGACGGTCTTGGTCGACCTCGACTCGGGTCAACTCATTCCTCACTGGGCAGAGCTTGATGAGCGTGCCGAAAACGCCGACGAGCGGTCGCTCATCATCCACCCCGCCGTGTCCCTCAAGGAGACACACCGGATCGGTGTAGCCCTTCAGAACATCAAGGATTCCGACGGAAACGAAATCGAACCGCCTATTCAGTTTCAGGCGCTTCGCGACAACCTGATCAGCGGCAACGAAGACTTCGAAGCTCGTCGTGGTGCCTTCGAGGTCGTGTTCTCGGAGATGGCTGCTGCAGGGCTGAACCGTTCCGAGCTCTACCTGGGTTGGTGGTTCACCGTCGCATCCTCCGGAGCGATCGCCGGAGATGTGCTGGACATGCGCGACGACGCGTTCGGTCAACTCGGCGGTAGCTCTCCTGCGTTCACCGTCGACGAGGTGTCCTCCGATGATCTCGAGGACGGTATCGCCAAGGTCGTCAGCGGAACATTCGACGTACCGCTGTACCTGAGTTCTGACGAGCCGGGCGCCACCATTGAGCGCGACTCCACTGGCACACCCGAAAGCAACGGTACGATCACCGCCCCGTACGTGTGCGTGGTTCCCGAAGAAGCCCTCGAAAGCGGGGAGGCCCGTCCAGTTGTTTATGGTCACGGATCGCTGGGCTCCGCCAGCGAGGCGTCATCGAGTCAAGTCCAGGTGACCGCTGCGAGTGGGAACTTCATCTACTGCGGCACTGACACGATTGGCATGTCCGAAGAAGATCTTGGTTTCATGGTCGAAGTTCTTGGGGACTTGAGCCTGTTCCCGGCGGTGTCGGATCGGCTCCAGCAGGCGATTCTGAATAATCTCTTTCTCGGGCGCCTCATGATCCACTTCGAAGGCCTGGGTTCTTCCGAGGAGTTCACCACCAATGACGGAGCCACCGCGTTCGATACTGCGGAGGCGTACTACGACGGCAATAGCCAGGGTGCAATCATGGGCGGTGCCATTACCGCAGTTGCCCAGGACTGGACGAAGGCAGTGCTGGGTGTTGGTGGCATGAGCTACTCAACCCTGCTGAACCGCAGTGTCGGCTTCGACGAATACCTTGCCGTCATGCGGGCTGCCTACCCGGATCCGATCGAACAGCAGATCCTGTTCGGCGTGATGCAGATGCTGTGGGACTCGGGGGAGACGGCTGGCTACGTGCAGCATCTCACCAACCGGACGTACCGGCTCACGCCGCCCAAGCAAGTCCTCATGACCGTGGCCTTCGGTGACCATGGGGTTGCGAACGTGACTGCTGACAACATTGCCCGCACGCTGAAGATCCCGCTGTATGAGCCCACCTTGCCCGAGGGCGCGGATGACACCGACACGCGCTTCTTCGGATTGGAGCCGATTCGGAGCTTCCCGCACACAGGCTCGGCGCTCTACTATTGGTATTCAGGTACTCTGCCGCCGCCAAACGGAAACATCACTCCGATCATGGGTCCGATGTACACCGAGGAATGCTCCGGTGCACAGGCCGAAGACAACGTCAAGTGTGAGGATCCGCACGAGGATCCGCGCCGGCAGCCGGAGATCATGAAACAGAAGGACGCCTTCTTCCAGCCCGACGGCTCGATCATCAATGTCTGCGAGGACGAGCCGTGTGAGGCTCTCCCGAGTGACGAGTTCGACTACTGAGTCCGGCTGCTGAAGTCAGCCGGGAACTGCAGGGGTTGGCCGGAAAGTCTCGGGGTCAGCCGGCATCTGCAAGGCCAATCAGCTGACGAAGGCGCTCGGCTGTGCGATCCCTGGTGGTGTGGCGAGTGCCGCGGAATGCACCGGGATTCAGATACTTGGCGAGTTCAGCGGAACGGTCGATGGCCCGTTCGGCCGTTGCGTCGGGTTCCACGATCTCATCGAGGAAGCCGACGCTCACAGCACCTTGGGGATCGTAGATGTGAGCCAATGCCACAGCGCTCTGAATCTGAGCCGGAATCAGGCGGGTTTCCGCCAAGACAACGGCAAACTCGGGCATCGCCATCCCGATGGCCACTTCATTGAACCCGATCTTGAAGTTGCCGGCGGACCCTATCCGCACATCCGCGCTGCACAACAGGACTGCGCCCATGGCCAGCGAGTGGCCGGTCACGCCGAGCACCACGGGTCGTTTCCACATGAAAATGTCGAGCGCGAGTCGCGCCCCCTGGTCGACGAGCTCAAATGCCCGAGATGGTTCATCCTGGATCACGGACAAGTCGAAACCGGCGGAAAACATGCGCTGCCGTCCGATAATCGCCACGGCGGAGGCTTCCTCAGCCTCGATCAGAGCCGCGCTCAGTTGATCCATGAGGTCGAAACCGATTGCATTTGCCTTGCCGTCATCGATGCGGATGATCGCAACGTCGTCTCGATGGGCCAATGTGACGACTTGGTTTTCCGATTCCGTGCTCACGGTTCAGAAGGTACTGCACGCGTCCTGTGATCCAGTAGCCGTTGCGGGTTGGTGTTGGGTTTGGAGCGAAAAGTTCTGGCAAACTGCGTGAGGATGGTGCTTTCAGAGGGAACAAGGTTGCAGTCGGATCCCCGGCACGACGTCGCGGCGGGAGCATTCGCTGACCTTCATGTGGAGGGTCGGACCCAACTTGGTCGGTTGCCGGCCCTCGACGGGCTGCGAGGTCTGGCGGTCGCGGCGGTCGTGGCTTTCCATGCTGGATATCCGCAAATGGTGGGTGGATACCTCGGAGTGTCGACCTTCTTCACGCTGTCAGGTTTCCTGATCACGTCATTGTTGATGGCAGGTCGATTGCCTGGCCAGTCCCTGACGCTGCGCGGATTCTGGGGCCGCCGGATTCGCCGACTGTATCCGGCCTCCGTGGTGACCTTGTTGGCCGTGGTGATTCTGTTTGCACCGTTCGTGGCCACCGCAGATCAGCTCGTTCGCATGCCCGCAGACATCCTTTCGTCGTTGTTCAACGTGGCGAACTGGAGATTCATCCTCGAGGGATCGAGTTACGAAGATCTCTTTGTGGCGCCCTCTCCGGTGTTGCATTTCTGGAGCCTTGCCATCGAGGAACAGTTCTATCTGGTGTTCCCGGTGTTGATCTGGGCCATCTGGAAGGCTGCCAAAGGGAGATTGGCTGTCGTCGGCGCAGTTCTTTCGGCGCTGACCGTTGCAGCGATCTTGTGGACGGTCTTGGGCGGGCTGTCCACCGATCGCATCTACTTCGGCACGGACACCCGCGCCCCGGAGCTCTTGCTCGGCGCACTGCTTGCACTCCTCATTCGCCGTCGCTCCGTTCGTGCAATCTTCTCCCTCCGGTACCGATGGCGAGTGACAATTCAGGTTCTGGGCACTTTGGCATTCGCCACCCAGATGTGGTGGTGGTGGTCGTTGCCGCAGTCCACGGAGTGGTTGTATCGAGGCGGGTTCGCGGGCTATGCGCTGTTGAGCGTTCTGGTGATCCTTGCTGCGGTAGTTCCCGGTGGTGTGTTGGGAACGATCATGTCGGTTGCCCCGTTGCGATGGCTGGGGTCACGCTCCTACGCCATCTACCTGGTCCACTGGCCGATCATGCTGACGTTCCGCCAGATGTGGCCGGAACTTCCTCAGTGGCGCAGTGTGGGTTGGGCCGTGTTGATCACTGTGGTGCTTGCAGAGGCATCGTTCCGTTTCCTGGAGCGCCCGATCCGGGACCGCAGATGGCCCTCGGTGAGGTTGGCGCCGGTGTCGGTCTTCGGCTCTGCGGCTCTCGTGATCGCGTTGGTCATTCTCGTAATTCCGTCGGACCCACCAGGACAGTCGACGGACTTCGCCGCGGCACTTGCGCGTTTTGATTCCGAGATTCGCACCGATCCGACGACTTCGGAGAGTCCTGATGCCGGGTCGCCCGCAGAACCCACCTTGAGCACACCGTCGCCTGCCGTGGCCCACTTCGGCGACTCAACGGTGCTCGGCGTCGGTTGGGGTATGGGAGTCTGGGGGAAGAGTTCCGGGCAGTTCTCATCGGTGGAAGGCGATTCCCGGTTCGGTTGTTCCGTCGTGCGCTTTGAACGCCAGAAGACCTTTGAAGAGTTCACTCCGGGTCCGCAGTGCACATCGTGGCCGCAGGACTGGCCGCAACTTCTCGACGAGCACGATCCGGACGTCGCCGTTCTGCTGAGCCCTGCGTGGACAACACTGGATTCGATCGTGCCGGGCGATGACACGTATCGGGCGCTGGGAGATCCACTGGTGGACGAGTTCGTCGTGTCCGAGTACATCGAGGCGGTGGACCTGCTGTCCTCGCAGGGTGCGTTGGTGCTTCTCGCCACCTATCCCCAGACGGACGAGCGATACGGGGTCGGCAAAGTCGCAGCGATCAAACGACAGGCGGATCCACAGCGTATGCACCGTTTGAATGAGCTGATGAACCAGGTGGCGGAGGCGCGACCCGAGACCTCGGCGGTTCTTGACATCGCGACGATGGTCGGGGGCCGTTATGACGACCAGGTGATGCGCCTCGACGGTCTGCACTACGAGCTGGGGGGCTTTGACGAGATCGCCGCCGAATCTGCCGGACCGGCGCTTACCGCCATTTGGGATCAACACTGGCGCGAGAATCTGAACGCCGGTGACGATGCGGGTGCCGACCTTGGCGGGGATCCGCCTGACTGAAAAGGGTCCGATGGGTCCCGCACTCTCTGGAATCCGCCAAGGGAAATTCGTACAAGAAAATTCGCACACTAGGATTCGTACAAGGAAATTCGCACAGGGAGAGGACCCGATGCACAGCAACACCATCATGGTTGGGGCGCGCTCTGCTGGGTCCACACCCAGGCGGCCATTTCGATTCGCACGAACCATCATTCCGCTGTGTCTGGTCACCGTGTTGGTGGCCGGAGCCTGTTCCCTGAGGCCAATCCCGCCAGTTGTGGATTCAGGCGGCCCAAGCGCTGAGCGCACCGCCCATGAACCACCCCCGTGTGCTTGGGCCGCGGTGCGCTCCTGCGCTCTTCCGTATCCGAGTGACGATTTCGAGATCGCTGACGCCACTTCACCGACGGGTGTGCGTGTGAAAATGCCTTCGGAGGTCATTGCCAAGAACATCCAGAACGAGCTTGGTCCGGGAGCTGGACTGTCGGATGCATTCGATGGCTCCGACGGTTTCTCCGCTCTGTCCCCGATCGTTTTCGAGGTTGACCATCCGATCAACGGGGACTTCGTCCCGGCCGACGGCGGCGATCTTGTGCAGGTGTTCGACCTCACGACGGGTGAACGTCAGGCAATAAGGGTGGAACTGTCAACCGAGGCCATTCGGCGCGGTGCACCAAACACGATCGTGATGGCCTGGCCATTGATCCGCTGGGAGTACGGCCACAGGATTGTGGCCTCACTCGGATCCGTCCGGGGGTTCTTCACGGATCCGAGTCCTGCGAAGGGACTCATTGATGGTCACCTCGACTCCGTTCTTGGCGATCTTGCCACCATGGGCGTCGGAGACGGCTCGGGTGATGGCCTGCTTTCCGCGACGCGCTTCACCGTGGGCACTCGTGAGCACGCCAAGGCCGACATGACCGAAATGGCCAGAATCGCGCGAGACACACCTCACCCTGTCCGCAACATTGAAGTACACCCGCCAATCTTCTTCCAGAGGGCCTCCGCGTTCATCAGGGGGGAGGTGGCGATCACCGACTTCCGGGATTCGGATGGCATCGCGAAACCGGAGCACAAACCAGTGGAGACCTGGATTCCCTTCATAGCGGTGCTTCCCGACAAACCAGCGTCCTCCGCCGGCGCCCCGGTGGCCGTCTACGGCCATGGGTTGACCGTGAGCAAGGAAACCATGCTGGTCGTGGCAAACGCCAACAGCGCCGCAGGTGTGGCGACCATCGGAATTGATGTTCCCAATCATGGTGAACGCCAAGCCGGACAGGGTGGTTACCTGCTGGATCTCGCGAACCCCAAGGGACTTGGCCGGCTGTTGAGCATGTTCGTTC
>JAHRAZ010000012.1 GCA_020027475.1 Microthrixaceae bacterium | reverse complement strand
CTCGTTCCCGCCTACCGAGCAAGAAGATGGATCCACGATGCCGATGACGGTCACGACCGGCGAAGACGGATGCTGGAATGTGCGGATCGACTACAACGAAGCTCATTGGCAGGACTGGGATCTCTGTCCGGAGGAGAACGCCGTCATGGAGACCGACGGCCACACCTGGCAGCGGTGGGATTTCGGCGCGGCGACGGTCGAGAACCTGTCTACGTTCGTTTGCGACCCGCCCGTACCGTTCGTTGTTTTCGATGCGGAACCCAGGGATGTCTTCGATCGATCGTGCACGGGAACCAACGATCAGGTTGCCGGGACGACCACGACGGCCGGCACGCTGACCGTCATCGGCATCGAGTCCATTGAAGTCGATGGGGAGGACATCGAAGCGATACACGTTCGGAGCCACAACGACGTCACCGGTGCGCAGACCGGCGTGGAGGACCTCGACCTGTGGTACTCGACCGAAGACGGCCTCCCGCTTCGTGGCGAACGTTCGACGACGATTGATTCTGACTCTCCGATCGGCAAGATCACCTACACAGAAAGTGGGACCTGGCAGCTCACCTCGATGGTGCCCCAACGCTGAGGCGAACGTTGCGCCTCTGGTCGAAACGGGACTGATGGTTGCTGCAGGGGTTGAGCCAGCGTGGGAGATCTGCAGCGTGGGTGCTACCTGGAAGGTGATGGCTGGTGTTGCGCCTGCCAGAGGACGCCGATGGTTCTTGTCTTCAACGAACCCGTCGGTTGGACCTTCCAATGGATTGGCGCATCTACACTCAACCGTCCGGAGGGTTTCGCGGCGCGAAGTCCGCCGATCCCGCCCTCGTAGCTCAGTTGGATAGAGCGACCGCCTCCTAAGCGGTAGGCCACAGGTTCGATTCCTGTCGAGGGCACGCTGTTGTTTCGGTATCGTCGGGGAGTCACTTCCCGCAGCGGCGTGGATCTGCCCTGGACGTGGATCGAACTCGACGCTGCCGTACCAATGAGGAGTCTCCGCGCACCATGAGCGAGAACGAAATCACCATCGGGCTGGTCACGATCCTCGTGTTTGGGATCGGAGCACAGTGGATCGGGCGCAGGTCCGGCATTCCCTCCTTATTGCTCCTGCTGCCGGCGGGCCTGTTGGCGGGAGACGTCCTTGGACTGGTCGAACCCGTGAAGATGTTTGGGGACCTGCTGTTCCCGCTGATCACGCTGCTGTTGAGCCTCCTTCTGTTCCAGAGCGGGCTGCAGTTGCGAGTGAATGAGCTTCCGGACGAGGCCCGGAGTTCTGTGGCCCGACTGGTGACAATCGGGCTGGCGATCACATTCATCGGGGGATCGCTCGCGGCGGTTGCGTTCCTCGATGTTCCCAACGAACTCGCCTTCATGGTGGGAGCAATCCTGGTGGTGTCCGGCCCGACTGTGGTGGGCCCACTGCTCGATGTCGTACGGCCGAAAGAACCTACGGGCACAGTCCTCTTGTGGGAAGGAACGGTTCTGGACCCGCTTGGGGCGACTCTGGGCGTGATCGTACTCAACCTGATCCTGGCTTCGGATCGGGGAGGTGTGCACCCGATCCTTCAGATGCTGGAACGAGTTGCTCTCGGCGTCACGGTGGGCGTGGTGGCTGCCGCCTTGCTCGTGTTTGTCATGTCCCGTTTTCTCTTGACCGACAACATGCAGGCCTCGGTGGCGCTGCTGTTCGCAACTCTCGCTTTCGGCGTGGCGAATGTCATCCTGTCCGAGGCGGGACTGATCGCAACCGTCACCATGGGAATCGTGGCTGCCAACCAACGATTTGTGAGCACTCGGCGGATCTCTGGTTTTGGAGACACGCTCGAGGTCCTCATCATCGGCATCCTGTTCATAACGCTGGGTGCCCTCGTGAAACTTGCCGACCTGTGGGAGTACGCGCTGCCGACCTTGCTGATCGTGTTGGTGCTCGTTCTGGTTGTCCGTCCGGTCACCGCCGCGGTGTCGCTGTGGCGTACTCCGCTGACCGGTCGGGACAGGGCGATGGTTGGCTGGATGGATCCTCGGGGCATCGTGGCGGCTGCCACGGCTGCACAGTTCAGCGAGTCCCTGACCCAGGCCGACTACGACACAAAGTTCCTGTTGCCCGTGGTGTTCGGCGTGATCATCGGAACAGGAGTGATCTACGGCACCACAGCCAAGCCAGTGGCAGCCTTGTTGAAGGTTGCCCGTCCCACACCCAAGGGGGTGGGGCTGGTGGGAGACGACCCTTGGCTTGTTCCCTTCGGGAACTGCCTGGCCGAGGTTGGGGTAGCAGTGTTGCTGATCACCAGCGACGACCGCGCTCCTGTGGGCCCTTCGGGGGAACCTGTGTCGAGCGGAGTCGCCAGCGTCTCGGTCAGAAGCGGTACGCAGGTGGTCAACAAGGCAACGGGGGAAACACCGCTGGCCAAGGTCGTGGTCTCGGCAGGTTCCGACGTCATAACCAGGCTTGTTGTTGAACGGATGATTGAAATGATGGGTCGCCGTCACGTACTGCGTGTACCGGATTCCGAAAGCTCGAAGATGGCTTCGGCCGTTCCCGAACGGTGGAGTGCGGAGCCGTTCGCAGGTCGGGTGAGTCGCCACGATATCCGGGATCAACTGGAAGCAGGAGGAAAGGTCGAGCTCGTCGCCAACCCTGCGCCGGAAGGGACCCTTCTGCTGGCCGCGGTGGATCCGGATGGAGGCGTGACCTTTCGGCCCAACGTGAACACCCCGAATCCCGGTGACACCCTGATCGGAGTGGTCGGAGGAACCAGCTGAAGCGTGCTGCTCTCATCACCCGATACCAAAGTTAGGCTCGACAAGTCAGCTCCGACTGGCCAGATCCGAGAGGAACGCGATGGCATTGAACCCGACCGATGAACAGATGCAGAAGCTTGTTGACGACAGCACCACCCTGACGGGTGAGGTGGTGATGTTGAACCTGCTCAAGTTCCGCAAGGCCGCCACCGATGGTGAGGGCGGCACCGGTGAAGAAGCCTACGGGCGTTACGCGGAAGTGGCCATGGCCACCATTGGTGAGTACGGCGGCCGGACGGTCTGGATGGGCCGACCGGATTCGGTGATCATCGGAGACAACGATGCCGACGACTGGGATGCCGTGATGCTGGTTTCATATCCAAGCCGTTCAGCGTTCACGAGCTTTGTCAGTGATCCGGAATATCAGAAGGGCCATGTCCACCGCGAGGGCGCTGTCGAGCGAATGAAGCTGATCGCCATGACGCCGGCTATCTGATCCTGGGCTGGTTTTGTTTCCCGGGAGTTCGGGGAACGCATCAGGCACCCGATCAACTCCGGAGTGTTTCCCGCTCGGTGGGAGGGCTCAGGGCTTGTAGGTGTCCGGGTACATTGCTGTTGTTGCCTTGCTCATCAGGTCGACCCGCTCGCGCCGGTCGACCGAAGCGGCAAGCTCAAGGCCTTCGTCGGCCAGCCATCGACCGCCCTCACCCAGGGCATCGAGTGCGCCGGCAACAACTGTTCGAGGGTCCGTTGCATCCATCATCATGGAGCCAGGATCGGCATTGCTCGACCGGAAGGCCGGGGTATCCATGGTGGGCGCGACGACCGCGAGAGTGTCCACGCCCGAGCCGCGTATCTCCCAGCCGATGGCCTCCACAAGATTCACTCCGAAGGCCTTTGTGGCGCTGTAAAGGCCCACGCCGGCCGTCCCCGCGAGCGCTGAACCAGAACTGGTCACCACGAATCCACCTCGCCCCCGTCCGATCATCGCGGGAAGTGCCCACGAGGCCATGTCGGCGGTGGCACGGCAGTTCACGTCGAGAATCCGCTGGCGGGTACGAGCATCCATGTCGAGGAACCGGCCGGTCCAGGAGACCCCGGCGTTGGCCACGGCCAAGCCGACCTCGAGGTTGGAGGTTGCGGAATCCACCGCCTCCATCCAACCCGGATCGCTCACGTCAGCCACCAGCGTCCGGGCGTTCTCTCCGAATCTGTCGGCCGTGTGTTCGACCTCTCCGGAGATGTCGACCATGATCACCTTGACCCCGCGTTCGATCAGTTCTTCGGTGAAGGCGAACCCAACCCCTGCGCCGGCTCCGGTCACGACGGCCCATGGCCCGTAGGTATCTGCGAACGTGCTCATCGAATCTCTCTGCTCGAATCCCTCAGCCTGCCGGTGGCCGGAAACGGTCAATCGTGGATATCGGTCAAGCCTCACGCTTGTTGGCACGAGACGTGCGAATCTCGTGTATCCAGGCCGCACCGTGGACCAGGAGCGCCAGTATCGTGGAGACGATTGCGAGCCACCAGAATCCGAAGGCGACCGTGGAGCCGATTGCTGCGACCACCCAGATTCCAGCAGCGGTTGTCAGCCCGATCACACTCTGGCGTCTCGTGATGATCGCTCCTGCCCCGAGGAAACCGACACCAGTGACAACCCCGGCCATCACCCGGCTGACGTCGATCTTCGCTGCATCTCCTCCGAATGCCTCGGTCTCCTGCGTGAGCAGAACCGTGGTGCCCACAAACAGCGCTGACCCGGCGGCGACCAACAGGTGGGTCTTGATCCCGGCCGGTTTGTCCTTGCGTTCGCGGTCGTACCCGACGATCCCTCCCAGAAGGGCGGCGCCGATAACCCGCAGTGCAATATCCGTCTCCGTGATCACATGTGCAGGGTATCCGTGGAGCGGGTGTCTTGTTCGATGGTGAGGGATCCGTGGTGTTGGCGTGCGTCTTTCGTGACGGGCCATGACCGCAGTTAGTTAGGATCATGGGTGACCCGATGATGAGGGCAGCAGCTCCGCGCAGCGTGCGCGTTCTACGCGAGGAACAAAATGGCAACTGGTGAGAATCTGGAAGCGGAACGCGAGTCCAAGGAGGAGCTTCGCGCGGAGATGAAGACTCTCCGCAAGAGACTGGACAAGGTGCAGCGCCGCAACACGAAGCTGCGACGCAAACAACTCCGTGAAGAAGTCCTCAAGCCCTACCAGGTTGAATTGCTGAAACTTCAGCTCCACCTGGAGACGCACGACAAACGAATGATCGTGCTGTTCGAGGGGCGCGATGCTGCCGGCAAAGGCGGCACAATCCGACGGGTCACCCGCTACATGAACGAAAAGCACTATCGGGTGGTCGCCCTCGGCAAGCCGACTGATGCTGAGCGGACACAGTGGTATCTCCAGCGATATGTCGCCCAGTTTCCCCGCGGTGGAGAAATGGTTCTGTTCGACCGAAGTTGGTACAACCGGGCGATGGTGGAGCCAGTATTCGAGTTTTGTACCGAAACTGAGTACAACAACTTCGTTCGGGGAGTGGTTGGCTTTGAGAAGGATCTGGTTCGTCAGGGGACAATCCTTGTGAAGTTGTACTTCTCCGTGACCAAAAAGGAACAACTCCGACGCTTCGATCGGCGGCGCGAAGATCCACTCCGGCAGTGGAAACTCAGTGAGATCGACATGCAGGCGCAGGAGCATTGGGATGATTTCACGAAGTTCAAGTATGAAATGCTGAAACGAACGAGCACGGGCCACACCCCGTGGACCGTGATTCGCTCACGGGACAAGCCTCTTGCTCGTTTGAACGCCATGAAGGTACTTCTGAACTCCGTCGACTATGAGAATCGTGATACTTCCCTGGATTTTGTGCCTGACCCCGCGGTGGTCATCTCCGGCGCACACGAGGTGGAGTTGATGGAGGCAGATCGCCTCCGGCGTGGCAAGTTCCGAATGTGAGCTGAAGGAATCGATTATGGGCAAGAATTCGAAGAAGAGGAAGGTCAAACGTCTTCCGAAGCCTCTGTACGAGGCTGAACTCAAGCGTCTGCAACGCGAGCTCGTGAACCTGCAGGAATGGGTTGTTCGCGAAGGTCTGAAGGTGTGCATCATCTTCGAAGGGCGCGACGCTGCCGGCAAGGGAGGTTCGATCAAGCGCATAGTGGAACGCACAAATCCCCGGATCGTGCGGGTCGCCGCCTTGGCCAAACCAACCGAGCGCGAGACCACCCAGTGGTACTTTCAGCGTTACGTCGAGCAGCTGCCGGCCGCAGGTGAGATCGTGCTGTTCGATCGCAGTTGGTACAACCGCGCCGGAGTGGAATACGTGATGGGGTTCTGCGACGAGAACGAATACCTGGAGTTCCTGAGGTCGTGTCCGGATTTTGAGCGCATGCTGGTCCGGTCGGGGATCATCCTGGTCAAGTTCTGGTTCTCGGTGAGCGACGAGGAGCAGGAACGCCGCTTCCAGGACAGAATCGACAACAAGGAGAAACGCTGGAAGTTGAGTCCCATGGATCTCGAGTCCCGCGCTCGCTGGGTGGACTACAGCAAGGCCAAGGATCGCATGTTCGCCACCACCGACACCAAGGCTTCGCCATGGTGGGTGGTCGACGCCGACGACAAACGTCGTGCCCGATTGAACTGCATCCAGCACGTTCTTTCGAGTGTTCCGTACGAGGACACCACTTCGACCAAGTTGAAGCTTCCGCCCCGGCAGCCGGATACCTACATCAGGCCACCGATAGACACCCAGACCTATGTGGCTGATCATTACGAGGATTACTGAGGAACTCCAACCGGCCCCCGATCCTTCTCCCTTGGCTGCCAACTTATTCCGTTAGGGTCGACACATCAGACGATTCTTTGGTTTCATCATTCTGAAGTTGTTCCGTGCCCAGCTGGTGGGTGAACGGCCGGGCGAATTCCCTTGTGTTCTCGTGGCGGCACCCCACACCACGAATTGGGATTACGTGATGATGCTCGGAGTTGCCTGGAGTTTCAATCTGAACCCTTTCTGGCTTGGCAAGAAGGAGATGTTCGACGGTCCGCTTGCGCCCTTCTTTCGCTGGACCCGGGGGATGCCGGTGGACCGCGAAGACCCATCAGGGCTCATCGAAGAGGTCTTGGCGGCATCGCAGGTCCATGAAAACTTCGCGCTCGTGGTTACCCCGGAAGGTACAAGGGGCAAAGGTGAGTACTGGAAGTCCGGATTTCGGAGAATTGCCAAGGCTGGAGACATGCCGCTGACGTTGGCGTTTCCCCGCGGGCCGGGCCGGACCTGCGGCTTCGGGCCCAGCTTCAGAGTCACCGGTGACGTGGGTGCCGACATGGACAAGGTGCGGGAGTTCTACGCCGATAAACCGGGTCTTCGCCCGGACAACAAAACTTCACCTCGACTTCGTGAGGAGGATAGGGCCAAGGAATCACAGCCGGCCCCGGCCAAGGACTCTGGGAGCGTTGAGTCCCGGAGCACTGAGTTTGGGGCAAAGGAGTCCGAAGCTCAGTCTGCTCCCCTCGATCAAGGTGATTGACACCACTGGATGAATTTGGATGATCCGGCCGAGCGGACCGGCAGGGTTTGCTGGGTGGTTGTCGAATCCCGATCGGATCCCGGAATCATCGTGTTCAAGTGTGGGTTCCCGCGCCGTGACAAGAGCAGTTCTCGATGGTGTCGTGTTGGCCGACAGTGATGACGTCCGTGTGGTGGAGGGCATTGCGTACTTCCCCACGGACAGTGTGGACATGGAGTATCTCGCGGATAGTCCAACCACCAGCAGGTGCTTCTGGAAAGGCAAGGCCCGCTACTGGCATGTGGTGGGACCTGGCGGTTCTTCCCCCAATGCAGCCTTCGCCTACGTCCATCCCTGGCCGTTGGCGCGCAGACTCGTGACTGGCCGGATTGCCTTCTGGCAGGACGTCGAGATCCTCGACGACTGACTCCCGAGCCATCTGGATTCACCTCCGCTTGGGTCCCCGGACCGACCGGATTCCGTGGCACTTGGATCTGTGGGAGCTGACCTGCTCAGGCCGCTATGGCGAAGGCACTGGCATGAACGATGAGATCGTCCAGGGTCAGCGCCTGACCGATGATCCGCTCGCTGCGAATCTGCACTTCTCGCCCCAGGGCGACTGCATCGAAGTTTTCCGACTTGGCGTCGGCGATCCTCGTGAGGAACTCGATCACGTTCTCAACTGTCGGCCTCCGGGTTTGTCGCTCGCTTCCGGCCTCGAACAGGGCGGTGCGAACCATGGCTTCCCATTGGTCTGCCAGAAGATCCGCATTGGAAAACACGTCGACCCCGAGGATCTCCGGACCCTTGGCAATCACGGCGCCATTCTGTGCGGGCAGGGGCCCGCGGCGAACCAGGCTGCGGACGGCCCGTTGGTAGCGTTCTTCCAGACGGTCGTCATTGTCGATGTCGTGGTAGGACCCAGTGCTGCTGACGGTGTCGCGAGTGTGAAGCTCGGAGCGAACGGCGTCCCAGACGGCTCCCTGATCACCTTGGCGGGAACCACGGGATCGGGTCCGGCCGACTCCTTCAAGCTTGGCGGTCCGCACGGCGCTGGTGGTGTGGACCCGACCACGGCGAAACGAACTCTGGCCGTGCTGCCAGCGGCCTTCCTCCACACAACTGACCGGCAGTTCCACTTCAGAAGTGGCCGGCACCAACACGCTGACATTGAGGGTCCGGTGCTGCTGTCCGCCGTGCAGCGTTTCTCCCTCGATCAGCAGGACCGGAGAATCTCCGGGATTCCTGGCCAACAACGTCGGAACGGATGCCTGTGCCAGTTCTGAGACTTCGATGCCCGAGCCGACGCTGGTTCCGGAGGGCTGATGTGTGTAGATGGGAAAGAAACTGATTCCCAGGCGACTGATCGGACGTCCTACCGCTGCATGGCGGAGGGCGTCGATTCCGGCGGCCGTTGATTTGTTCTGTTGTGGGGGAATGGCGTTGATCATTGTTCCTCTCAAATTCTCGCCGCGGTTTGGTGATGTGGAAGAAGATGATGGCGCTGGGGTGTGACAATGGCGCCGATCGGTCCGCCCCGCCCGATCAGTCCGCCCCGCCCGATCGGTCCGCCCCGCCCGATCAGTTCGCCCTACTCGATCAGTCCGCGGAGTCTCTTGGTGTCGGCCGCGGTCCAGTCAGCCGGAGGGTAGATCGCAGCCCACGCATCCACAGGGTTGGCGCCGTAGACGTGGCCGTGCCCAGCGGGAACTCCTTTGGAGTACGCAAGGTCGGCCCCTACCTGCAGCACGGTCACGATAGGTAGCCAGAACATGTTCGGTGACACATCGGGACCACGCGGACTATTCAGCCATTCAGGTGAACTCCAGAGCAGATCCGGCTGCCAGTAGGTGATCGGGTCGGTGGAGTTCTGCAGGTAGACGATGCGCGACGGGTTCCACGGGCTCGGTGGGAGTGCCAGATCAGATGGTTCAACTGCGAACCGGACGTGAAGGCCATCGTCGACGACTGGACGCCAGAACGGGCTTCGCGGCTGGCGGTCGATGGTGAGTTGATTGTGGATCGGATTGTGGAATACCGGTCCGACGAGGAGCACTCCATCGGTTCTGGCGATCATGTCGTTCACATCGGCAAACGCGCTTTCCGTACCGGCCGACCCGAGGCTCTCACCGAACAGCAGGAGCTTGGGGCGGGTCTCGGCCGGCATCCGGGCCCAGCGTTCGTGGACCGCGTCGAACATCATTCGAGCAGCCTCGGCCGATTCGGATTGATCCACCAGGAAGGAGATCCAACTCGGCAGATATGAGTACTGGAGCGCCACCACTGAAGTGTCTCCGCCGTGCATGTATTCGAGGGGATCGGTTGCGCGCTCGTCGACCCAGCCTGTGCCCGTGGTGGTGAACAACCCGAGGACGTCGCGGTCCCAGGCGCCGGTGCGATCGAGTTCCTGCATCGCAAGATCCACTCGTTCGGCCGTGGTTCCGGCAGACTCCAGACCTACATAGACCCGGATCGGTTCCTTGGCCGGTTGTGAGTTGAAGGATTCAATGTCGGCAGCGGTTGGTCCGCCGCCGGCAAAGTCCCGACCCTTCACACCGAGTGTGTCCCAGGGCACCAGTGAATCGGGGCTGCCTGAACGTTCTGGGTTGGCGGGCTGGGTGATCCCCTTCGTCGTTCCCTCGTTGACCACCGAGAAGGCAGAGTTGAGACCATCGAGAAGCGGGTTGAGGAGAAATCCCTGGACGATTCCGGTCAGGATCACGACACTTGTGATCACCCCGACCGGAATCGAGACCATTCGTGGTGTGAACCTGTCGATGAAGCGGATCAGTATCCGTGTGATGCCGCGGACCACGCGGGAAATCACCAGAATCAAGTAGGCAGTAATGGCGGCAGCCACCAAGATCGTGCCGATCTCCCAAGCGGGCTGGGCAGGCATTCCCATGAGGTCGCGCACCTCCTGCTGGTAAGCACGGCCGAGGTACGTCGCCAGGGGAACCAGAACCGCGGCAGCCCCCAGCAGCATGAGCCAGGCGATTCCTTTCAGGGATGCTCGCAACTCTGCGATGCCGGTATTGCGGATGACAGCCGACAGCGCGGCACCAAGTCCGTATCCGATCACCATCAGCACCCCGGATTCAATCCCCTGGATCAAACCGTCGCGCGGCAGAAGCGATGGACCCATCGAGATTCCGAAGAAGACCAGGGCACCTGCCAGTCCGCCGAACGCCAGTCGCCTCCAGAACACCCAACGGAATCCTGAGCCCCACTTGCCGCGGGTTGACGAGGCTTTCCGTGCATCAGCAGGTGTGGTGTCAGCAGTGCCGAGTTGTTCGGGTGCGTGCACCTGCTCGCCCGGAGGGTCCTCAGTGGACACCTTCAGAAGTCCGCGAGTGATTCAGCTGCCGCTGCGACGCGGTCGAGTAGTTGCACCAGGATGCTGGTTTCGTCTTGCGTGAGGATTTCGGAGAACACAGCCTTCAGCACGCGGTGGAGTCTGGGTGCGAAGTCGTCCACCACCGCGCGACCGGTCTCGCTGATGACCACCAAACTGGCCCGTCTGTCATCGGGATCGGGCCGACGTTCCACCAGACCTTTCGACTCGACGCGGTCGATCATGCGCGAAACGTGGCTCGGGCTGAGTTGGAGTTGGCTGCAGAGATCAACCGCACGCAGCGCGCCGTCGGGGGAGAGTTGGATTCGCACGAGCAGGTCGAGGCTGGTGGGATCCCAACCGGTCTGGGCGACGGCCAGTTTGCGGATCGCTGCGGACACGGCGATCTGTGCTGCCAGGAGCGATCCCGACGGCTTCAGGAGATCCGGATCGAGGGTCTCCGCGTCTGTTGATTCGCCGGCTTCGGCTTTGGTTGCCATCCGTTGAAGACTACTTGTTCCGCATCACAACCATTGTCTGGGCAATGATCATGTTGATTGCCGGCTGCGGCCTTGCAGCGCCGCACCTTGAGCACTGTTCCGCCAGGAAGGCCCCGTTCGTGGTCCCGTCGGTTCAGCCTGATCTGACGAAGTAGGGGATGGATGCGGCGCGAACGGCATGACCATCCCGATTCAGGTGGATACCGTCTGCGGCGAGCAGTTTCGGTTGCGCGTCGGTCACCGCTGCCCAATTGTGGATCCAGAGTTCGTCCCATCTGTAGCTTGCTCCGGTCAGGGCATTGTTGAGATCGATCCTGTTCGCGATCGTGCCCCCGATGTTGTTCCAGACCACTCGCTTCCCCTTGGCCGCCGTCATCAGTTGGTCTATGAGATCACCGACGCGACACTGCACTCCCTCCGTCGGGGGATACGCGGGGTTGCAGGCCGCGAGGAACACCAACAGGGTCAATAAGGTGAGGGGGAGGGTTCGGTGTGACATGGACTCGGCAGGACAATCCAGAGTATTCGAAGCCAGAGTATTCGAGGAGATCCTGAAATCAATCGGCGCGTCCTTCAGGCTGGCCCCGGTGACCCTGACTCAACCGGAAGGCCGTCCCGCCGCCAGTCGGGGAATCCGCCTTCCAGTCGCTTCGCCTCGATCCCCTCGGCCTGCAATGCGTGGACGGCCTCGATTGCAAAGGCGCAGTACGGGCCCCGGCAGTAGGCAACCACTGAAGCATCTTTCGGCACGTCGGCGAGTTGTTCTGCCAAGTGGTCCGGATCAATTGGCAGCGCAGAGGGGATGTGACCGGAGGCAAACTCCGCCTGCGGGCGCACATCGAGCAGAACGATCTCGCTGTCATCGAGCATTCCGACAAGCTCGTCACGCGTGATGGTGGCGATATCCCCGCGATTGCCGAGGTATCCCTCCACCAGGTCACCGAACCCGGCAACGTGACGGCCGGCCACGTCACACAGTGCGCTCCAGAACTCGGACACGCGCTCGCTGGAGAGGCGGTAATACATCCGGGTTCCGTCGCGTCGACTCGCGACGAGTCCTGTACGAGAGAGCACCTGAAGATGGTGCGAGGTGTTGGCCACACTCTGGCTTATGGCCACGGCCAGCTCGTCCACCGAGCGTTCGCCCTGGGAGAGCACGTCCACGATTTCGCTGCGCCTTCCGCTCCCCATTGCTTTGGCCACTGCCGCAACGCCGTCGAACAGTGCGGTTTTCGCTTCTCTGTCAGCCATCGGTTCACCTCATCCTCGATTTCTGGATCCCGGGTTCAGCCCGGGCACGCCAAGCGGCGACCGAGCCTTGGAGCGGAACCCGGCCCGCCCGTCAACTGCCCTTGGTACGGCTACAACCTAGCGCATCACGAAAATATTCAAATGAATGCTTGACATAGGTATATCCCCTACTCAATAATCAACCATGACTTGATCAAGTACTCACTTGAATACTTGACAGATATTGATCCCAAGGGGGGACAGAATGAGCACCACGATCACCACCGACCCGACACCCACCTCGGAAACGGAACTGCTGGTTGATCCAGCAGAACTCCGCGCCGAGGTCCGCGACAAGTACAGCGAGGTCGCAACCAACACCGAAGGAGAGTTCCACTTCCATACCGGTAGGCGCCTCGCACAGATGCTGGATTACCCGACCAACATTCTCACCGGACTACCCGAGTCCGCCGTGGCCAGTTTCGCCGGCGTCGACAATCCGTTCGATCACGGCCGGCTTCCCACCGGTGGCCGTGTCCTGGATCTGGGTTCAGGCGGCGGATTCGATTGTTTCGTCGCCGCCGAGTTGGTGGGTCCCACCGGTTCGGTTGTCGGCGTCGACATGACTCCCGAGATGCTCACCAGAGCACGTCGGGCCGCCACCGAGATGGGAGTCCCGAACGTGGAGTTCCGTGAAGGAATTCTCGAGGAACTTCCGGTGGCCGACGGATCGGCAGACGTTGTGATTTCCAACGGTGTGATCAACCTGGTCGCAGACAAGGCCAAGGTTCTGGCCGAGGCGCACAGGTCGTTGCGCTCCGGCGGAGTACTTCAGTTCGCCGACATCGCAGTAGGTGTGTCCGTGCCCGAAGCCGCCAAGTGCGACATCGAACTCTGGACCGACTGCATCGCAGGCGGACTTTCTGTCGATGAGTGGTGTGAGTTGATCTCCGCCGCCGGTTTCACACAGATTTCCGTGGGGCTCCCCACCGACACATTCGGAGGTGCGGCCGGTGAATCCCGAGCCCGTTCCTTCGAGGTCTTCGGCCACACCTTCCGTGCGGTCAAGGCCTGAGCCGGCACCCGACCCGAACAACAGTCCCGACAGCGAACAGACTCGAAAGAAGAGACCAATGAATGATCTGACAGAAGTACTCACCGATCCGACCTACACCCGAGACGAGAGGCTGGTACGCCTCCAGGGCTGGCGCGGTGCCGAAGCCGACCAGGCGCTCTCCTCGGGCTGGGCCGCACATGCCGGCCCGGCGGTCTGCGCCGTCGGCTCCCTGGCTGCGGGAATCCTGCGGTCACCGCTTCTGCTGGCGGCCCTGGTGGTCACCGCGATGATCGGAGCCTTTGCCCCGACACATCCTGCCGAAGCGACCTACAACTACTTCGCCCGCAAGCGTGGAGCCGCAGAGGTTCCACCAACCCGTGCGGCCCGTCGCCTCGGTTGCGGTCTGGGCGTGCTCATCCTGGGAACTGCTGCAGTGGCGTTCCTCGCCGGTGCGACCACCCTCGCAATGGTGCTCTCGATCAGCTTCGGCCTGCTGGCCCTCTTCGTGGCGGTCACGGGAGTCTGTGTCCCTTCGATCGTGTTCACCCTGCTGTGGGGCTCTGAGCGTGCCAAGCAGTACTCATTCGTCGACGCTGCCCGCACCGGCCGCCATCCGGGCGCCGGCCGCGAACCGGCGGAGACGCCTGACACTGGGACGGTTGCCACGGAGACGGTGTCGGTTGGCTGAGAAGAAACCCGGCGACCCGGTTGCCGCATCAACGAAAGAGCCGAAGCCACCACGGCTGGGACTGAGGGAGAACCTCCCTCAGTTCTTGCTGTTGGTGGCCATCAACGCGCTGGTCGGCGGAATGGTCGGCCAGGAGCGCACCGTTCTGCCTCTGCTCGCCGAGGACACCTTCGGCATAACTGCCTTCTCGGCGATGCTCACCTTCATTCTCGTGTTCGGGGCGGTGAAAGCCGTGACGAACTTCTTCGCAGGGGCCCTTTCGGACCGGTACGGCCGCAAGCCGGTACTGGTGGCCGGTTGGCTGGTCGGGCTGCCCGTGCCATTTCTCCTGATCTGGGCGCCCACCTGGGGATGGGTCGTGGCGGCGAATGTGCTCCTGGGGATCAACCAGGGGCTCACTTGGTCAACCACGGTGATCATGAAGATCGACTTGGTGGGTCCCCGCCGACGCGGGTTCGCGATGGGTTTCAACGAGGCGGCCGGCTATGGGGCAGTGGCCTTGGCGGCGTTCGCCACCGGCTACATCGCCTCGGAGTACGGGTTGCGCCCAGAGCCTTTCTATCTGGGCATTGCATTCGCCGCCTTGGGACTTGGCCTTTCGACTCTCTTCGTGCGGGAAACGCAGGGTTTCGCGGAACTGGAGGCTGCGACTCATCTCGAAAACGGTGCCGAACCGCCCGTCCCGGTCAGTACTTCCGAGGTGTTCTGGCTGGTGAGCTTCAAGGACAAGGCCTTGTCGGCCTGCTCACAGGCGGGGCTGGCGAACAACCTCAACGACGGACTTTCCTGGGGTGTGTTCCCCATCTACTTCGCGGCCGCCGGAGTGCCATTGGGGCGAATAGGGATCCTCGCAGCCTTGTATCCGGCGGTCTGGGGTCTGGGACAGCTGGTAACGGGTGCGTTGTCCGACCGGATCGGCAGGAAACCGTTGATCGCCGGAGGCATGTTCGTTCAAGCGGTCGGGATCGCGCTGGTGGCTGCCACCGAAGGGTTCGGGCCGTGGGCATTCGCGGCCATGGTTCTGGGTGTGGGAACCGCCATGGTCTACCCGACACTTCTGGCGGCAGTTGGGGACGTAGCGCATCCGAATTGGAGGGCTCGAGCCGTGGGCGTTTACCGGTTGTGGCGAGATGCCGGTTTCGCGGTGGGAGCGTTGTTGGTGGGGATTCTGGCCGACTCACACGGTGCCACCTTCGCCATCTGGGCGGTTGCGGCGCTGACTGCATTGTCGGGTCTGGTTGTGGTGTTGCGGATGTACGAAACCCATCCGCCGAGTGCGCGGGTGGGTTGACCGGCTGAGGTTGCAGGGCGCCGCGATAGTCCGGTCCCGCCATCGGCGAGCGCGTCAGCGGGCGGGGAACCCGGGCACCAACCGATCGAGTACCTCCCGACCCGGTGCGCACGCCGCGTCCAGAACCTCCGCTTCGGTAGGTTCCAGGCGATCCGCACGGGTGTCGACCGGCCGACGAACCATTCCCTCGGCGCGGGCTGCGAACCCCGAATCGGGAGGAAGATCAAGGTGGTTGGTGATCTCCAGGAGCACCTCGGTGGTGTGTTGGATCAGGTGCTCGAAAGACACGTTTAGCACCCGATCCGATGCCACGTCGGCCAAGCCCCGCTCACCGTTGGCAAGCTGATCCGACCAGTAGCGACCGAACCAGGCCAGCTCGGTGGGAGCATCGAGGCGTCGCGCCAGCTCCGAACGCGGATCGTCGGGCCGCTCGGGAGGCGTCGGGCCGTAGAGCAACTGGACCGCCAGCCGATAGAAGGGATGAGCACGCATCGACAACGCCACCTCGGGTCCTTCACGGTGGAGGTGCACGAAACGGGCGTCGGGGAACACGCGGGCCAACTCACCCACGTAGTCGATCGAGGAGCCGCTCCGTTCCACCCACAGGTTCGCTCCTTGGTCGTCGGCCAGCCGATCGAACAGCGCCCGGTAATGCTCGGTGACTCCGGCGCCGGGCCGGGCTACCAGCCAATCGGACAGCCGGTCCCAGTATTCGTCGGGATCAGCGCTGAGATGGCCGAGGGTTGAGGTGAGGATCCATGGCAGAGGGTCACCGCGTCGGTAGCGGTCCGACGCTCGGAACGGGTAGGTGACCTCCTCGGCGTCGTGGCCCGCGCCGACGACCTCCGCGATCACCGGATTCGGGGTTGCGAGGAGGTCGACCATGTACTCCCCGCTGACCGGGCCGGCCACGAACCGGCGGTCCCAGTCGAGGCCCGTGAAGACCTCGTGGAGACCGGTCACGTCGCTGTGTTGATCCAACAGCCGAGTGAGCAGCGTGGATCCGCAGCGGCCGGTTCCGACCACGAAGCGTGCGGGGTGCGCCGCTCCGGTGCCAGAGGACGAGGACGCGGTCATCGCCGGTAGCGACGGGTGAGGGCATCTCGCCGTGACCGCAGCTGTTCGGACCGCTCGGCGGGGCCAACAAGTGCCGTGTGGGCTCCACCGAGGTCGGCCGACAGCGCGTTGGTCATGTCACTTCGGGGCATCCGACGCAGACGCACCTCAGGCGCGGCGTCGGCCAGCAGGAAGCGCACTGCAACGGTGCCGCGGCGGTGCCCGCCGGTGTCGATCCAGTTGGCCACACCCGGATCGTCATGTGAGATCACCATTCGCACACGGCCGTCGACGTCCACGACTGCCTGATGGTCGTTCAGTGAACACTGCCGGTTGGCGGCGTCAGGGGACTCCCAGAACCAAGTGGCCAGCGACACCGACCAGTACCGGGCGGTCGGTGGGTCGAAGTCAAGCACCACGACCTCGTCGGGCTCACAGTTGTAGCCGCCCATGCCGTAGGCCTGTCCACCCAGGCCGGTGGCCGTAAGCGGTGCCTCGAACGCGTGGATCCGATCGGCCGGTGTGGACGCGAGTCCCCGCCCCAAGTCGGCCCAACAGTGTGCGCCCGAGGTCAACCACTGCCCCAGGAGATCGAGTCGGGCCTCCATGTCCGCCGGTGACAAAGCGGTGGGAGGGTAAGGCGCGCCGACCCGCTCGATCGTCCAGCCCCAGGGACGTTCGGATTCCCAGTCGGAGAAGTACTGCCGCACGTGGAGGAAGTCGGCGTCGGGGCCGGTCGCCATCCAGTTCCGAGCCTCGAGGGGCCGTTCGGTAGCGATGTGGATCCGCACCATGCCGTCGGGGTCGGTGACCATCTCGTCAGCGGTCAACCGTGACAGCGCCCGCCATTCGGCGAAGCGGCCGTCTGCGAAGTGGCCGGAGTCGACCTGAACCTCGACGTGGCGGGCCGATCCCGGCTCGCCGGTGAGCAGATAGGAGGCGTCGGGAGCGAGCCGACAGAACCCGTAGTTGGTGTCGGGATTGTCGAGGCCCCATGACCGCCGGTTCTCTATGAGTACCCCCAACTCGGGATGCACGGTGTCGTCGTACTCGATGCAGATCTCGATGCCGGCCGCCAGATAGCGGAGCAAGTAGCGCATCCCCTCGGCCTGCAACAGGTCGTCGTGGGCCAACGAATCTGACCATACGAGGTCGGCAAGGGCATCTACCTGTGCGGCGAAGCGTCCCCAGAGGTCCCGGCCGGGAGTCCCGCTCTGATCTGCGTGCGCCGCGACGCTGGTGGGCACGGGTTCGGTGGCCACGGATTCAGTCTTCCTGGAAGTACCTCTTCACGTTGTCATCCATCATGAGATAGATGGCCACGAGGGCATACAACACGGCTGGCACAAGTGCTCCGAACCAATGGGAATGATCGAAGAAGATCATCACGTAGATGAGGTTGGCAACCCGTATTGCTGCGAGAAATGCAATCAGGTAGCGAGCGAAGTCGGCGCCCAGCCGAAGCTGAAAACCAACGTAGAGCGCGAAGAGTCCGAGCAATCCCAACACGATTGCGTAGACCGCCACCGTGCCGGAGTCGAAGCCGGTCTCGGCAAGTACGTTTGAGTCGTTGCGATCGAGAAACAGCAGTGTGGCGAATGACAGGTCGAGTACCGCTGCGAACAGCACGATCCAGCTGAGCAACTTGATCCCGAATGGTGCACTGTCGATGTCCTTCAACTTCGTTTCCTTTGAGTGTGTGAGCCCTGTTTGTGAGCCACCCGGCCCGGCCGCAGGATGGCGGCATGTGTAGCGGTAGCCGGGCTGTGGTGACATTGCGGCACCGGCCGCCTTGTTCTGATTCTGGCACCCGGAGGCCACCCGAAGGGGAATCGGGGACAACCATGGGCAATACTGGATCCTCCTGGCGCCATGACTGACGGCGTGCAGGGACACACTGGCGGGGCGATGGCCGACACGACAGCACGCAACTGGGGATCGATCGATGGGATTTCAATCGACTTTCCCTTGACCGTCGAGCACATGAACTCTGCTGCGCTCAGCTTCATGGTTCCGGCTGGAGCCGCGGCGGTGGTCCTTCCGGGTGACGCGTTTGAAGTGGCCGACATGGGCGATGGCCAGGCGATGCTCGTGCTGGCGTTGGCCGACTATGTGAGGAACCCCTGGGGTGATTACAACGAGGTGAACTTCGGACTCATGGTTCACCCGGTTGGCGACCCGGAATCCGTTGGAGCGTTCCAGTGGCGCATGCCCGTTAACCAGAAGTTCACGTGCAAGGCAGGAAACGACGTGATGGGGCTGCCCAAGACCGTCGAGGTTGTGGATTTCGAGTACAGCGACTCAAACGTTTCGGTGAATCTGGAGATGGGTGGCGAGCCGACCCTCCGGATCACTTTTCCCAGGGTGGAGCCGCTGGGCGACCCGAGCACAACGACCACGCTCACGTACTCCTACCTTCACGGCAAGCCCATGAAACTTCCGCTCGCGATCGATTTGCCCACGGGCATGATCGACGGGTCCAAGGTTGAGATCGAACTTGGTACCAGCGCCGCGGCCATGGAGTTGGCCTCCATGGGATTGCCCAAGGCGCCCGACCTTGCGATGTGGGGCGAAGGTCTTTGCGGAACCTTCGAGTGGCCTACGTCGCTCGGCTGATCAGCCAGTTGGTATCCCGTCCTGGACACATGTTCCGGTGCTCTGACCATCGGGACTCTCGGTCTTCGCATATTCCCCTCCGCCTCTTCGTTCGTGCTCCTGGAATGACGTTTGTCACTTGTCATTCCTCCGGGTCGGATTTTGCAGATCCGTCGATACGGTGGGCTTCGAGGTCGAAAAGGTGATCCGATCCTTGAGCTGGCCTCGGTCCACGACCAAAGGAGTACAAGGTGAAACACCGAAAGCTGTCCGCGAAGCCCCGGAGCGTGGTGGCCACCATGGTTGCCGCCGTTCTGGTACTGGGAGGGTTCTTCATCGTCGGTCCGACCGCAGCGAGCGCGGAAGTCTGCCCGCAGTCTGTCGACGGCCCTGCAGCCCCATGCCATCCGATTCCGTGTGAAGTTCCTTTTCGAGGACTCGACTGGACTGAATGTTGCGACTGGGATTTCCTGTCCGAGGATGATTGGAGGCCCTGCCCCGAACCACCGCCTCCACCGCCTCCGGACGATGATCCTGGGCCGACCCCGGACGATGACCCTGGGCCAACCCCGGACGATGATCCTGCGCCGACCCCGGACGAGGATCCTGGGCCAACCCCGGACGACGATCCGTCGACATCGGTCACCACTATCACCACGACTTCAACTGTGGTCAAACCTGCCACACGGACTGTTGTTGCGGTCAGGGTGACTGGCTGAGGTACTCTGCGAATCCCAACCCAAACATGCAGGAACTCCCGACGACTTCGGTTGCCGGGAGTTCTCTTTTTTGTTCTGGCCCAGCCAACGGACACTCCGTTTTGGGCTGTGAAACACGACTCAGCGGCATACCCTGACTCCATGGAAGCGCTCCGCACACCTGATGATCGATTTGTGAACCTTCCGGGTTACGGATTCGAGCCCAACTACGTCGAGGTTCCCGATGGAGATGGTGGATCACTTCGTATCCACTACGTCGACGAGGGACCACGCGACGCAGGGGTTGTCCTCCTGATGCACGGCGAGCCGTCCTGGAGTTATCTCTACCGACACATGATTCCGATCCTGGTGGGTGCCGGGTACCGGGTGGTTGCCCCCGATCTGGTCGGTTTCGGTCGATCGGACAAACCAACCCGACAGTCCGATTACACCTACGCCCGCCTTGTCGAGTGGATGCGCTCGGCGCTTCTTGATGAGTTGGATCTTGCGGACATAACCATGTTCGGTCAGGACTGGGGTGGGCTGATCGGGCTGCGTCTGGTGGCCGAGAACCCGGACCGATTCGCCCGCGTGGCTGTCGGAAACACAGGTATGCCCATCGGAACCGGGGCCACGGATGCGTTTCGGACGTGGCGTGAGTTTTCTCGAACCACCGACGTGTTCGACTCCGGCGGTGTGGTCGACATGGGCACTGTCACGGATCTGGCCGATGACGTGGTGGCCGCTTACAACGCGCCGTTTCCGGATGATACCTATCTGGCCGGGGCGAGGATGTTGCCGTCTCTGGTGCCACAGGAACCGGATGATCCCGCAGTACCGGCCAACAAGGCTGCATGGGAGGTGCTGCGCCGATTCACCAAGCCGTTCCTGGTGGCTTTCTCTGATTCGGATCCCATCACCGGCGGTGGTGATGCGGTGTTCCGCAAGCTGATTCCCGGAACCGTGGATCAGCCACACACAACGATCGAAGGCGGAGGGCATTTCCTGCAGGAAGATCAGGGCCCGGCATTGGCCGAAGTCCTGATCAGATGGATGGCCTGATCCGCAGCGGCTTCCGGGATCACTGCAGTGTGATCAGAATCTTGCCGGTGTTGGCTCCTGTGAACATCGCGTTCAGGGCGTCCACCGAGTTCTCGAGGCCATCGAAGCGCTCGACGCGCACGGTGATGTCGCCTGCTTCATGCCAGCTCTTCAGTTGCTTGCCGATCTCCGGGAACCGGGCGATCTCGTTGAATGCCAGGAAGCCGGTCATGGTTGCACCCTTCTGGATGAGCTGCACGTAGTTGGCCGGGCCGGGTGATGGCTCGTCCTCGGTGTAGGTGGCGATGTGTCCGCAGAGCACCACCCGTGCTCCCGGGGCGATTCTGGCGAGCACGTCATTGAGTATGTCCCCACCGACGTTGTCGAAGAACACATCGACGCCACCCGGTGCCAACTCCTTGAGCCTGGCCTTCACATCTTCGCCCCGGTAGTTGATTGCGCCGGCAAGTCCGAGTTCATCTCTCAGCCAAGTGCACTTGTCCTCGCCTCCGGCAATGCCGACCACGCGCGCACCCTTGAGCTTGGCGATCTGGGCGGCAACGGATCCGGTTGCGCCTCCAGCAGCCGACACCACAACCGTGTCGCCTTCCGCCACTGCGGCCACCTCGACCATTCCGATGTAGGCGGTGCAGCCCGTGGACCCGTACAGAGCCTGGAAGGCCACAAAGTCGTAGTCAGGGTCTGGTCCCGACACGTCGGTGGAGAAGAAGTCATCGGAGATGATGCTGTGCGTTTCCCAGCCACCGAGCGTCGTCACGATGTCTCCGAGTCCGTAGCGTTCACAGCGGGTCGCAACCACCCGTCCGATCGTTGCGCAAGCGACGACACCACCGATCTCCACTGGTGGGAGATAACCGGAACCCTGTCCGAGCCAGGAGCGCACCGAGGCGTCGATTCCAAGAACTTCGTTGCGAAGCACAGCTTCGCCCTCGGCGAGTTCCGGGATGGGTTCGGACACGAGTTCCACGTCCGATCCCTTGAGGAGTCCGTCGGGTCGCGACCGCAGCAGAACGCGCCGGCGGGTCGGTGAGGCGGAAGGTTGATTCTGTTCGGTCACGCTGTGCTGTTCCTGGTTCGGATCGATGTCGGCTGAATGGCCGACGATACCCACATTCGGAGCGACGCTGCTTGTGATAGCGGACTGGGATGTTGTCCCGGTGCTCCTGATTCTTCCCGACACAACGGTGACGGGCGATGAGTCAGGCCATTGTGGTCAGGCCAGCGTGGTCCGGCCCGAGTTAGGGTTGACCGGTGTTCGGGGAGGCCAGGATCGCATGAGTGAGTACTATTTCGGCCGAGGAGAGTCCGTGCTCCGCATGGTCATGGAGCACAAGATCGTCGGGATGCTCTACGGCTCCAGAGCACTCATCGTCGGCGCGTTGGAACCGATGGCTTTCACCGGTACCTACGCACAGAGTCGGGTAACGCTCACCGGTGACTACTACGGGAGGCTCCTCAAGACCCAGCAGGCTTTCGAAACCGTGATCTTCGAACCCAGATGCGAGGCCGATCGAACGCTTCGCAAGGTCGCTGCGATGCACTCGTTGGTCAAGGGATCTGTGAAGGAATCCGTGGGTCCCGATTATCCGCCCGGATCAACCTATGACGCCGCCGACCCGTGGTTGGCGTTGTGGACCATGTCCGTGCTCTGCGAATCGGCTCATACCTTGTACACCACTTACGTGCGTGAGCTCACCGACGAGGAGTCCGATCTCTTCTGGGCCGATTGGGTGCGGTTCGGAGAGTTGTTCGGAATGCCGGCCGGTGCCGCGCCTGCGACGTGGGCGGAGTTTCGTGAGATGTACTTCGGATACATCCACTCGGATCGCCCGAATGTCCTGCCGATGGCCAACAAGGCAGCGGTCGCCTCGGTGAATCTGCCGGCGACCGGACCCGCTCAGGTTGTGAGTCGGGTCATGTATTTGCTGCTGGCCGCCACATTGCCCGCACGGGTCCGTGACCTACACGGTCTGCGGTGGGGAATCGCGGAACAAATTTCGTGGTTGCCGCTTCGTGAGGCCGTGCGGATGGGAAACATGGTATTGCCGGCAAGTATCAGGAGGGGACCGGTGGGGGAGCGGTCCCGTGCGGTATTGATTCCCCTGAGGGAGCGCGAGGCGGCGCTGATGCGGAAGCACCAGGAACGCTTGCAACCTCCGACCTGACCGGTTGCCATTCCATCGAATCAGCATGAATGTCAGGTTTCGCCGCCGCACCTGACACGCGTGTCATATGCTCTGCGTACCCCACATGGAGGTGCAGGGTGAAAGCATCCGAAGCGGTGAAGGCCGAAACCGGCGAAGCGAATCCGTATCTGCCGGAAGTGGCCGCGGATCCGATCCCGTTCTACGACGCTCTGCGTTCGAAGTGCCCCGTCGCGGCATTCGATGGACTCGGCGACGGGATGTGGATAGTCAGTCGCTACGAAGATGTGAAATGGGTGCTTCGTCACCCGGAGATTTTTTCGAGTGACATCAACGCAGTGGACATCGGTCAGGACCGACCGCTGATTCCGCTTCAGATTGATCCCCCTGAACATGTGAAATATCGACGGGTCATTGATCCGACCCTTCGACCCAGTGAGGTCGATCCTCTCGAAGACGATGTGAGGGCATTGGTCAACGAACTGATTGACGGGTTCATCGAATCCGGAAAGGCTGACCTTCACGCGGATCTGACCGTTCCGCTGCCCTGCATCGTGTTTCTCACACTCTGTGGCCTGCCGCTGGAACACCTGGACCAATTCCTGGCGTGGAAGGACGACATCATCAGACCTGCCTCTCACGATCCGGACGAAGCTGCGAAGATTCGTGTCTCCGCCGGGGCGGCGATGTACGAATACTTCGGAGCGGCACTGGACGCCAGGGAAGAAAACCCGGGTGGGGATGACCTGCTGAGTCGCTTTCAGACGTCTGAGGTGGATGGCCGACGAATGTCGAGAGAGGAGATGCTTGACATCAGTTACCTCTTCATACTTGGTGGACTCGACACGGTCACCTCAACACTTGACTGTTCCTTTGCATTTCTGGCGGAACACCCGGAACACCGGCGGCCGCTGGCCGAGAATCCGGAATCGATACCAGCCGCCGTGGAAGAGCTGCTCCGATTGCACACACCCGTGATGCAGGTGCTGAGAATGGTGATACAGCCCACGGAGTTGCATGGAGTCAAGATGAAGCCGGGTGACACGGTCGTGGTGATGCTGGGCGCAGCCGACACCGATTCCGCTGAGTTCGGCGAGGATGCCGAAGAGTTTGATCCGGATCGGGAGGTGAACCGCCACCTCGCATTCGGTGGTGGGCCTCATCGTTGTCTGGGTTCGCATCTGGCCCGTCTGGAGTTGCGCGTCACGCTGGAGGAACTCCACCGGCGGATCCCTGACTATCGGCTCGTCGACGGGGTGGAACTCGAGTATTCGCCCGGGATCCGGGAGATCACCGAGATCCCGGTGCTGTTTTGAGATGTTGCCGCGGTAGCGCAACCCTGGAACGGAACGTTGGTGCCAAGAGATGAAGGTTGTTGTCGATGAACACGCATGTGTCGGTCACGGCCGCTGTTACGCGCTCGCTCCCCACGTCTTCGCACCCGATGACATGGGCCATTGCGAGATCCTGGCGGAGGACATCGATGACTACGCCCTGGAGGCAGTGAGGATTGCCGTGGCCTCATGTCCCGAGGATGCGCTGGAACTCATCGACTGAGATTCAGCGGTGACTGAGACCTCAGCGGTTTGTTGAGCGGTCAGTGACCTGTGAAGTCGGGAGGGCGTTTCTCGGCAAATGCCCTCATGCCTTCGGCCATGTCGCTCGATACCGTGGCGAGCGCCTGGAAATGTCCTTCCAGGGCCAGGCTTTCGGCGAGCGTGGATTCGAAGCTCTTGTTGAGCAGTTGTTTGGAAAGGCCGAGGGAGCGGGTTGGTCCTTCGGCGAGGTTTGCAGCCAACTCCGTTGCGGAGCTGAGGGCATCGGCATCGTTTTGGGTGTGCCGGTGGACGAGGCCCTCCTCGACGGCCTGATTGCCGTTGATGCACTCACCGAGAAGCACGAGCTGCCGTGCTCGGGGAAGCCCGACCAGCCGGGGCAGCAGATAGGCGCCGCCTGCGTCCACCACCAGTCCCCATTTCGCGAAGCTCCAGCGAAACTTCGTACTGTCACTCACGAACACGAAATCACACGCCAGGGCGAGGTGGG
>JAHRAZ010000003.1 GCA_020027475.1 Microthrixaceae bacterium | reverse complement strand
GAGCGGGCCGACCTTGAACCGAAGCGAGTCTCCAGTGGCCTCCATTCATTCTCCAGCCTGATCGTACGGAGATCCCTCCGCCGCCTGAGTCTCGACTCCAAGTTCGGACTCTTCAAGGCTCGGAGCAGCGAGGCGTTCGCGGCCGGCAGCCACAGACTGCTGGATTCGCGCCATGATGTTCTCAAAGCTGGCCAGACGCTGATCGCAGAAATCCTCCGTTTCACGTCTCATGCGACGTGCCTGGACTTCTGCCTCCTCCACGATCTGTTGAGCGTGGTTCTCCGCCGCTTTGACCACTTCGGTGCGTTGCACCATCTGTGCAACCCTCGTGCGCGCCTCCGCGAGCATCTCCTCGGCGTCTCGACGGGTCTTGGCCCGGTACTCCTCGCGCTCCTTGAGGAGCCAGCGGGCTTCGCGCATCTCCGACGGAAGCCGGGCCAGTGCTTCATCCAGGACTTCGAGCATTTCGTCCCTGTTGACCCGAACGGATGCTGACATCGGAATGCCCGGTGCAGCCTCCAGCATCTTGATACTGCGATCAAGGAGGTGTTCGACCTCCGGAGCGCGATCCGGACCAGCGCCATAGCGGCTGCCGTGTTGGTCCTGCGGCTGGTTGTCCTCGGGGGGAGTGCTCATAGTTTCACCAGTTTGGTTCGCCCAGCAGTCTGCCTCGCGAATGAATGTGTCGTCAGTATCGATCCGCCAGGTACTTGGCCACGGGATCGGGAACCATGCTCTCCACCGAACCTCCGAATCTGGCCACTTCGCGGATCAACTTGGAAGCCAGGAAGGAATTCTGAGAAGCAGACGGAATGAACAGCGTGTCGACCTCGGAGATAGACCGGTTCATCTGAGCCATCTGGAGTTCGGATTCGAAATCCGACACGGCGCGCAGTCCCTTGATGATGAAGTCGGCTCCAATTTCACGGGCCAGATCAACCACCAAGCTCGAAAACATGGTCACACGGATGTTCGGCAGGTGAGCCAGTGATTCCTCGATGAGGGTCTTGCGTTCATCGAGGGTGAACAGCGGTTCACCCTTTTGCGGGTTGCGCATCGCCGCCACAACCACCTCGCCGAACAAGCGCGATGCAGTTTCCACGATCTCGACATGCCCGTTGTGAATCGGGTCGAATGATCCCGGATATAGAACGACAGTCACAGAGCCTCCAAGTCGGCTACTTCGGCAATGACGACAACCGTAGCCCCATAGCTGCGCTCTCTGACCTTGATCCATCCCGGTGGGAGTTCAACGGCGTGTCCTGACTCGGCCACCACCAGGCGCGCCGGCACCGATTCGAGCAGGTTGGCCCAATCGGTGAAGGTATATGGAGGGTCCAGTATCGCAAGATCGAACGTCTCGGAAGTCCGCGAAACGAAGCTCTCCCACCCTTCGCGCCGGACAGTGGCGTTCTGGGACAACTTGGTGATCGCAAGGTTCTCCTGCACGGCCTCTACCGCATCTGGGTCCACGTCGACGAACACCGCTGACCGCGCTCCCCGCGACAGTGCCTCGATCCCCATGGCACCGCTTCCGGCAAACAGATCCAGCACCGTCATGTCCTCGATCAGTCCGAGGGAAGCGAGTGAGTTGAATACTGCTTCGCGGGTTCGCTGGGTGGTCGGCCGCACGGCGTCGCCATCCGGAGTCACCAGATGGAGCCCGCCTGCTTCGCCTGCCACCACTCGAACGCGCGATTTCTTCACCTGCTCATTCTTGTCCGAAGTGTGCGAATGTTTCGCAATGGATCCCGACTCCACCGCCACCATCTCACCCGGCATCTGGAATTCCCCGGCAACGCTTGGTCCTCTGACCCTGAAGAATCGAGTCGTCAAGTCCGCAACGTTCGAAGGTCGCTGTGAGCGCAATCAGGTGACCGAAGACCTCATCGAGTTCCACCGCGAGTACGCGGCGGGGGGCGTGGCCATGACCACACTGGCATTCTGTGCGGTCAGCAGGAACGCCCGCGGTGCGCCTGGCGAACTGGTCCTGGGTGCGGAATCCGTCGATGGGCTCGGCAGACTCGCCGATGCCGTACACGCCGAAGGTGCACTGATGAACGCTCAGATCGGCCACGCAGGCGCGGTGGCTGCCGCAACCGGAGTCCGTGCGAGAGCTCCCTCGAAGTCACCCTGGCCGCTGGCAATACGCCTGCAGGTGCTCACAGATTCCGAGATCCGCGAGATCATTTCCGACTTCGCCAAAGGCGCCGGATTCTTGCAGCAGGCCGGGTTCGACGCCGTGGAGCTGCATTTCGGCCACGGCTACCTTCCGTCCGAGTTCCTCAGTCCGAAGCTCAACAATCGCAAGGACTCCTGGGGCGGGAGCCTCGAGAATCGGGCCCGCTTCTGTCGCGAGATCGCCCGGGCAGTCCGCGAGAAGCTCGGCACATCCATGGCAATCACTGCGAAGCTGAACATGGACGACGGTGTCCGAGGTGGTCTCTGGCTGGAGGATTCAGTGGAGATCGGCCGGATGCTGGACGCTGATGGGCATCTGGATGCACTTCAGTTGACCTGTGGCAGCTCCCTGCAGAACCCGATGTACCTGTTCCGCGGGGATGTACCCCTGCACGAGATGGCCGACACGATGCCCAGGGTCCTTCGACCCGCAGTCAAGGCGATCGGCGGACTCTTCTTCAAGAAGTATCCGTTCACCGAGGCCTACATGCTCACAATGGCGCGGCAATTCCTGAACGCACTCGACATGCCGCTGATCCTCCTCGGTGGAATCAACCGGGCAGACACGATCGACTCTGCGGTTGCGGAGGGCTTCGAAATGGTCGCGATCGGCAGGGCACTGCTGAGAGACCCAGCGCTGCTGAGGAAGTTCGAAGCAGGCGAAGCTGCCGAAGGCCTCTGCATTCAGTGCAACAAATGCATGCCCACGGTATACACGGGAACCCGCTGCGTTCTCAGGTGAGGAGAATCCCCCCTCAGGACTTGATCAGGACTTGGTAAGGAACGCTTCGTCTTCCGGAGCCAGAAGAACATCGATCTCTTGTTCCAGCAGGGGATGCTCCGCCAGTCCACGCACGGGATCAACGAGCTCGAAAGCCACTTTCCGAGCCCGCTCCACCCACACCAGATCCCGGCTGAGCGAAGCGAGCCTCAGGTCGCTACGCCCTTTCTGGCGCTCCCCCATCACCGTTCCTTCACCCCTCAGTTCCAGATCGACTTCCGCCAGCACGAAACCGTCGTTGGTGTTGGCCAATGCCTCAAGGCGCGCCTCGCCATCCTGGGAGATCTCCTCGCCTGGGGAGCCTGCCACGAGAACGCAATGCGATGCCGCGGCGCCGCGGCCAACCCGGCCCCGAAGCTGATGAAGTTGTGCGATTCCGAACCTGTCGGCATCCAACACGACCATTACGGTTGCCTCCGGCACATCCACACCCACTTCGATCACCGTCGTGGAGACCAGCACCTCAATCCGCCCCGACCGGAAATCATCCATAACCACCCGCTTCTCCTCCGAACCCATCCGACCGTGGAGGAGTCCGAGTCGGCAACCCGCCAACTCACCGGATGAGAGCTCGGAGAACACCTCTTCGGCGGCGGCCGCGTCAACCTTGTCGCTCCCCTCGATCAACGGGCACACCACATACGCCCGCTGGCCTGCCGCCAACTCGCTTCTGACCAGATTCCAGGTTTCGGCAACGGCCGCCGGATCCCGGGCAACGATGGTGGTGACGGGAGTGCGTCCCGGTGGCATTTCGTCCAGCACCGTGACGTCCAGATCTCCGTAGACGGTCATCGCTGCGGTCCGCGGTATGGGGGTAGCAGTCATCACCAGCATGTCCGCCAACACGGTGCCATCGTCGGTGTCCCTGAGCGCAGCTCTCTGCTCCACGCCGAAACGGTGCTGTTCGTCGATGACCACAGCGCCGAGGGAGGAGAATTCAACCGAGTCCTGGATCAGCGCATGCGTGCCCACCACGATGTCCACGGAACCATCGGCCAACCCGGCCAGAACTCGCCTCCGTTCCGCAACGCTGGACCGTCCGGTCAGCAACTGAACCGACAGGGTCCGGGAACCGAAAAGGTTGACCGCGCTCCCCACGGTCAGGTCGCCCAGCATCTCGCGGACCGAAGCGAAGTGCTGCTCGGCGAGCACCTCGGTCGGGGCCATGAAGGCACCTTGATGACCACCCTGGACCGCTCCCAGGAGTGTCGCGACAGCCACAACGGTCTTGCCGGAGCCCACATCCCCCTGCAGCAGACGGTGCATGGGAATCGAGCCGGCGAGATCTGACCCGACGGCATCGATCGCCCTCAACTGGGCCGAGGTCGGCTCGAATGGCAACGTTTCGAGGAAGCCGGCGACCAACCCCGAATCCTCCATGGCCTCGGACCACTGGTGCGCGATTCCCTTGGCGGTTCGCTCCAGCTCCCGCTTGGTCCGCACCAGGGAAACCTGGATCCGGAGCAGTTCGTCGAACACGAGACGTCTCCTGGACTCCTGCACCTGCGCCATGGACGTTGGCGAATGAATTCCCTCATAGGCCGCCGGCCGGTCGATCAGGCCCATGGAGGAAAGAGTGTCCTGCGGAACCGGGTCAGCCAATGTCCTGCGCGCACACCGCCGCATTGTCTGGGCAACCCAGTCCCCCAACTCCCAGCTCGACAGCCCGGCCTTGGCGGATTGCGGATAGATCGGGACGATCTTCCCGGTGCGATCACCCAGCAGATCCACTACCGGGTTGGTCATCTGCAGTGTGCCCCGGTAATCACTGACCTTTCCGAAGACCGCCACACTCATCGATCCTTCAGTCGACTGAAGCTGCCTGGCCCTCCACGGCTGATTGAAGAATGTGCACCGTAGCCGTCCGGAGCCGTCCGAGATCGTTGCCGTGACCATTGACTTTCCACCGCGCACACGCCTGGTGTCGACCCTGGAAACTTCGCCCACCACCACAACCTCGGTGTCGGCAACGAGTTCCCGGATGGTCTCGGTACGCGTCCGGTCGACGTAGCGACGGGGATAATGGAACAACAGGTCAGCGAGGCTCTTGATGCCCATCTGCACAAGAGCGGCCCGTTTCTTCTCCCCGATGCCCTCCAGGCGCTCCAACGGGTAGTCGGTGAGTTCCGCGAGCGTGACCGGATCGGATTCGTTCACGGCTTCACCGCTGCGTGGACTCGGGTTCCCGATCTGATTGGGCAATGACACGCAGTCCACTCAGTCCACCGAACTCCAACAGCGACTCGATCAGAACCCCGGCGTCGTAGGTCCGAAGGTCGAGGGAGACCATCTCGGAGGCGTGGTCGCCGGTGACAGCCGACGACGAGTTACTCATCCGGTCGATGCGGCAGAGCCGTTCGAGCTCACCTCGAAGCCTTCCCGAAGAAATGACTTGGGCGTCGGAAACTTCGAGGTGGCATGCAACGCGGATTTCAACAACCGGAGGTGCACTCGCTCCGGATGCCACCGTGGGCGCAGCCGGCACCGAAGTACCGTTCACCACCGCGGCGAGGGCATCCAGAATCAGCAGCAACCCGGCCGCAGATGCGTCGACGACACCGCGCTCCGCGAGACCAGCGTTGAGCACCGGACCACGTTCGAGTTCCTCGAGCCCGGCGTCGGCAGCAGAAACGATCGTTTCGCCCAGTGTTGCACCGCGGTCCGCAGCGGACAGGGCGTCGTCGGCCGCTTCGGCCAGGACTGCTCTCAATTCTCCTGCGTGTTTGCCGTCGTCTCTTGGTGAGACACGTTCGGCGGCCGATTCCAGTGCCAGGGAGAAACGTTTCGCGTCCAGCAAATCGGCGTTGGCCAGCACTTCTGCCAGACCGTCGATCACCTGAGCCAGCAAGCGCCCGGTTCGGCCGATACTCGCCTCGTGGGCGCCACGGGCCAGAGCAGAACACAATGTCGAGTAGTCCCGGGCGCCGGCAGCGGAATTCACGGCGGACACCAGAATCAGGGCCATTTCCGTGCCAACTCCGGGTTTCGCGTGGACCTCCGCGTCGCTGCGGTCCTCTTCGATGCCAGACAGGCTGTCCAGAGCCGAAGCATGGTCCTCGAGAACCTCAGCAGTCACCCTCAAAGCATCCAGAAACTCCTCGGGGCGCAGTTGATCGGGCGAGGACATGTTGTGATTCTACCCGTCCAATGCTTGGGTGAGACGCCCGAAGTGTTCCCGTGTTGGCCCGCCGCGATGCGTCGTCTACCATCGTAAGTCGGCCCGGCGCTGCTCGGTCGTCCCTGTTGCACCCGCGTCACTGCTCGAGTCGAACCTCGAGCATCACGGGAATCACGAGCACGGAATCACGAACACAGAGGAATCAAATGTCTTCGATCTGCGAAGTCTGTGGCAAGAAGCCCCAGTTCGGAATGAATGTCAGTCACTCCCACCGTCGCACCAAGCGACGCTGGAATCCCAACGTGCAGAGTGTGCGGGTGCTGAGCAACAAAGCAACCAAGCGCATGAACGTGTGCACCCGCTGCATCAAGGCCGGCAAGGTCACGAAGGCTCGCCGCAAGCCGGCACCGTCGACATCCTGACCGGGCAGTCAACCTGACCGGGCAGTCAACATCCTGGCCGCGCCGAGGAATCAAATTCGACCGAATGGCGGATCGCAAGGTCCGCCATTTGCGCGTACTGACCCGGATGTCATTCGATTCTTGCCGCCCAGCAGTGCCCTAAGTACGCTCTTGTTACTACTTTCACAAGCGGGAGACACCTCAGTTCGGACTGTGGTGTGGATCGATATCGAGGAGCCAACAGGTGCAAGGCGTCATCAAGTCCTTTGATCCTTCAACAGGTGACGGAATCGTTGTTCAGGACACGGACTTCAGTGAATACGACTTGGCCGGCGACGCCCTCGAAGGCTCGATTCTCAGAATGCTCAGACAAGGTCAACGGGTTCGATTCGAACTCAACGATGACGGTTTGGCCACAGGGCTGAACCTCGGCTCGGAAATCGACATGGGCACACCTGAATTCAAGGGGCACGCGGAGCCCGCACCGGGGAACCCCTGACCGCGGCGGCGGGAACAACTCAGCTGGAGGAACAGCACAATGCCAGGATCCACTACCAACCAGAAGCTTCTCGATTGGGTTTCCGAATGGGAATCCATTCTCGAACCGAGCGACGTCCACTGGTGCGACGGCAGCGCGCAGGAATACGACCAGCTGGCTCAGCTGCTCGTTGACGGCGGAACCTTCGAACGCCTGGACGACGCCAAGCGTCCGAACAGCTACCTCGCACTGTCGGATCCCTCCGATGTCGCCCGCGTGGAGGATCGAACGTTCATTGCCTGCGAGAACGAGATCGATGCCGGACCCACCAACAACTGGCGCGCCCCCGACGAGCTCCGTGCCGAGATGCTGGAGTTGTACAAGGGCTCGATGAAGGGTCGCACCATGTACGTGGTGCCTTTCTCGATGGGTCCGCTCGGATCCCCGATCGCCCACATCGGCGTTGAGCTCACCGACTCGCCATATGTGGTGGTGTCGATGCGCATCATGACCCGCATGGGACAGGGTGCGCTGGATGCCCTCGGCGGCGGCGAGTTCGTGCCGTGTGTTCACTCGGTCGGCCAACCGCTGGTGGATGCTGACGGCAACGAGCGCGCAGACGTGCCCTGGCCCTGCAACGACGAGAAGTACATCTCGCACTTCCCCGAGACCCGCGAGATCTGGAGCTACGGCTCCGGGTACGGCGGCAATGCCCTGCTGGGAAAGAAATGCTTTGCGTTGCGAATCGCCTCCACCATGGCCAGGGATGAAGGCTGGATGGCCGAGCACATGCTGATTCTCGGGATCACTCCTCCGGAGGGCGAGACCAAATATGTGGCGGCAGCGTTCCCGTCTGCGTGTGGCAAGACCAACATGGCGATGCTCGTCCCGACGCTGCCCGGCTGGAAGGTCGAAACCATTGGCGACGACATTGCCTGGATGAAGTTCGGTGATGACGGCCGCCTGTACGCGATCAACCCTGAGGCCGGGTTCTTCGGTGTGGCTCCCGGCACCTCCGATGAGTCCAACCTCAACGCCATGGCTTCCCTGAACAGCAATTCCATATTCACCAACGTGGCCAAGACCGACGACGGCGACATCTGGTGGGAGGAGATGACCTACCCGCCCGAGCATCTCACCGACTGGAAGGGCAACGACTGGAGTCCTGATTCGGAAACCCCGGCGGCACACCCCAACGCTCGTTTCACGGCCCCAGCCTCGCAGTGCCCGTCGATATCGCCGAAGTGGGAAGACCCAGCCGGCGTTCCCATCTCGGCAATCCTCTTCGGCGGTCGTCGTGCGACCAACGTGCCTCTGGTGACCGAGGCACGCGACTGGACCCACGGCACATTCCTCGGCGCCATCATGAGCTCGGAGAAGACCGCAGCAGCAGCCGGGGCAGTAGGTGAAGTCCGATTCGACCCGTACGCCATGTTGCCTTTCATGGGATACAACGTGGGCGACTTCATCCAGAACTATCTGGACATCGGAGCCTCAACCAACGCTGACAACCTCCCCAGGATCTACTGGGTCAACTGGTTCCGCAAGGACGATGAAGGCAATTTCATCTGGCCGGGATTCGGCGAGAACAGCCGGGTCCTGAAATGGGTCATCGAGCGCGTCAACGGCGACGCCGATGCCACAGAGACCGCCATCGGACTGGTGCCCACCGCCGGCTCCCTGGACACGGACGGCATCGACATCTCCGACAATGACCTCGATACCCTCCTGAGGGTGGACAACGGTGCCTGGAAGGGCGAGTTGGAACTGATCGAGGATCACTTCGACTTCATCGGTGAACGTCTGCCAGCCCAAATGCGTGAGCAACTCGCCGATCTGCGTACCCGCCTGTCGCAGTAACACACCCGCCCGTCTCAGTTGCGGTGCGCGGGTACGGTTCGCGGGCCTATCCCCGGCCCATCGTGGTTTCCCCGGCGTTGTAGGCGGTCTCGGCGTGCTGGGAGAGATCCAGGCCCGTTTCCTCTTCCTCTTCGGACACTCGAACGCCAATTATTGCGTCGAGCACCTTCAAGATGATCACTGTGACCACGAATGAGAACACGATCGTGACCGCGTTGGCGATGAACTGCTCCTGGAGCAGTCCCGCGCCGCCACCGTGGAACAGACCGGCTTCGTTGTCCTGACCGAGGGCGCCGGGCTCGGCGAAGAGTCCGATGAGCAGGGAACCAATGAGTCCGCCCACGAGGTGGATTCCGACCACATCAAGGCTGTCGTCGTAGCCAACCTTGAATTTCAGGCTGACGGCAAAGGCACAGATGATGCCCGCGGCCGCCCCGATCAGCATCGCAGAGGTTCCGGTCACGAAACCGGCGGCAGGAGTGATGGCCACCAGGCCGGCCACGATGCCCGAAGCGGCACCGAGATTGGTGATGTGGCCGTCCTTGACCTTCTCCAGGAGTGCCCACGCAAGGCCACCGGCGGCAGCCGCAAAGAATGTGTTGGCGAACGCCTGCACGGCAATCCCGTCAGCAGCCAGCGCAGAGCCGGCGTTGAAACCGAACCAGCCGAACCAGAGGATGCCGGTACCGATCATCACCAGGGGCATGGAGTGCGGTGGATGACCTTCGGACGGCCAACCCTTTCGTTTGCCGACCACGAACGCAGCGGCCAATGCGGCGATACCGGCGTTGACGTGAATCGCAGTTCCACCGGCGAAGTCGAGGGATCCACGGGCGCCGAGCCAGCCGGTGAGGCCTTCATCACCGGAACCTCCATAGATCCAGAAGACAACAGGTACATACACGAACAGGCTCCAGAGGGGAACGAACCAGGCCCAGGCGGAGAACTTCATACGGTCGGCCACGGCACCAGAAATGAGTGCGGGAGTGATCGATGCAAACGTGCCGAGATACACGAGAATCAGCAGCGTTTCGCCGCCGTCCTCGGTGACGTCCATGCCCCTCAACAACGCGAAGTCGAAGTTTCCGATGATGGTGCCGCTACCACCGAAGGCCAACGAGTAGCCGAGCAATCCCCACACGATCGGGATGATCAGGATGCACCAGAAGCTCATCATCAACATGTTGAGAACATTGCGGCCCCGGTCCATTCCCCCGTAGAAGAAGGCCAAGCCGGGGGTCATGAACAAAACCATTGCCGCTGAAACGAGCAGCCACGCGGTAGTACCTGAATCCATGTCCGAGATCCTCCTGATCTGCCGGTGATCGGCGCCTGTGAAGCTATCCGATCAGGTGAAGCGGACCTGCCGATTCCGGCTCGGTTCCGATGAATTCAGCCGACCAGCACAGCACGGATTCCCAATCCCATCAGGAACAGGCTCCCGAATCCGTACAGGACGTATTGCCATGCCCGAATCTGGAATCGATAGCTGTAGAGCAGAGCGACGGTGATCAGCGCCACGAATCCATAGAACATGTGGAACTGCGGGGCCCTGATGCCCTCGCCGGCGACCATGATCACCCCGAGCACCACCTGCACTGCGATCGTTGTTTCGGCGAGGCCGACGAACCACCACAGGGCCTTGACCCGCAAAGCCGGCAACCAGTGGGCTCCCAGGCACCAGAAACCGGCCAGGGCGTTGGAAAAGATGACCATCCACGCCCATTCGGTGTGGAACTGAAGAACACTGGCGAACACGGATGGCGAGCCTATAGGTGTGCCGGCATCACCAGACAGCCGGGCGCAGAGGTTCATCCTCCGTGCGTGGGTTGCCCGTTTCGATGAACCACTCGGTTCCGAACGCCCTCAGGAACATCTCGTCGTCCATTCTCAGAAACCAGGAGTCGGCTGAGATCTGACTCTCGTGGGCCACCATCGCCGCACGTTTGGCGCCGATGGAGTCGGACACGTCGAGGCCATGGGTTATCTCCGCTTCCGGTGTTCCCATGTGCCCATCGGGTTGCGGAATATCCGCGCCGTCGGCAGCTTCTTCGGCAGCGAGTGTGGCGATCTCAGCCAGGGCATTGCGAATCTGGTCACGGTTCATCGTGGACTGAAAGACCTTCTTGACCCCGGCCTTTCTGGCTGCGGCCAGACCGACCCGATGCACCTGGATGTGATCCGGATGCCCGTACCCACCGTGATCGTCATAGATGGTGAGGACATCGGCCTGTTCTTCTTCCAGGATGGCAGCCAGACGATTGGACGCCTGATCCACATCGGCCTGCCAGAAGCAATAGGGGAAGTCGTTGCTCGGCTCCCCCATCATCCCCGAGTCGACGTAGCCCAGGAATTCCACACGATCCACGCCAAGCACCTCAGCAGAGGAGAACGTCTCCGGAATGCGCCGCTCCCACAGAGCCTCGCCCTCGCCAAGAATTCCGGGCTGAGGTTCGCCCCGTTCACCGCGCGTCGCCACCACGAGGACAACCCTGCCGCCGGCCGCACTTGTCTGGGCCATCAGGCCACCGGTGGCTATGGCCTCATCATCCGGATGAGCATGGAAACAAACGAGAGTTGACACACGGGGAACGCTACACGGCGGGAATCGGTCAACTTCGTGAATGGTGGTCGCGGGCACGGTCTGCCTGCGCCATCACTTCGAAGCGTCGACTGAACCACAACACGGCGGTGGCAATCACCGCCAGAACACCTGAGGCAACCGTGACCGCCCGTAGGCCGACCCACTCCGCAATCAGTCCCCACAAGAGGAGGCCAACCGGCAAAGAGCCCGTCAGGCACATCAAGTAAAGCGCAATGACTTTGCCGCGAAGGTCATCGCGAACCACCAGTTGGATCGTTGTGTTGATCGTGGATGCGATACCCAGGTAACTCCCTCCGAAGATCATGAGGGCGATGATCGCAAACCAGTATCCGGGTGAGAGCCCAACAAGGACGGTGGCGATGCCGTACAGCCCCATGGATCCCGCGAGCAGCCGGGCACGGGGCATCCGGGGTGCCACCCTGAGGAACAAGGGCGCAAAGAGCAGTGACCCGATTCCCGCTGCACCGAAGAGAAGCCCGAGGGTGAATCCGGTGGTCGTGAACTCTTCCTCCCCGTATACGGCAAGAAAACTGAACAGCGGGGAACCAAGACCGGCCACGATGACTATCGAGATGCAGCACGCCACAATCGCCGGTTGCGAGCGCATGTATCGACCTGCCCGGATCAGACCCGCCAGGGCGCGTTCACCCACTACCGATCCGGAGGGCGCCTCGTTTCCCGCGGAGCGAATGACCACCAACACGCCGACCACGGCCACGAAGCTGACCATGTTGATCATGAAGGCCGTGGCGACTCCGCCCGCGGCTATCACCAGACCAGCCAGAAACGGCCCCAGTGCTCGTGCGGCGTTGAACTGCGTGCTGTTCAGCGTGACAGCACCCAGCAGCAGGCTCCGTGGAACGAGTTCGACCACGAATGCCTGCCATACCGGCACCGACAATCCACCGAGCAGGCCGGAAACGAACGCAACGGCTGTGATCGAGGCCACCGACGCGGCATCTGAGGAAACCAGAATCCACAATGCTCCCGCAGTGACCATCAAGAGAATCTGCGTGAGGAGCAGCAACCTCCGACGGGCGTACCGGTCGGCGAGAATTCCGCCGACCGCCCCCATCACCATGAATGGCAGATACAGGAACAGTCCGGTCGTGCCAACAGCCGCAGTCCTGCCGGAGATTTCGAAGACAGCAAATGGAATGGCCGCGTTCTGCATCCAGGTGCCGGTATTGGAAATCAGTGCCGCGATCCAGAACCGGCGGAAGTCGCGAACACCCAGAGCACTCCCCGGTGATTCGTTCTGCGCCGGAGAGTCACTCAGAGAAGGTCACCAACCGTACCGACAACCCGATCCCAGTACTGCGGTGGCAAATCATGAGCCATACCCTCGAGGATCCGCAGTTGAGCACCGGGGATCAACTCGGCGGTCCGGATCCCTCCGCTCATGGTGACGAGTCGGTCCTTGTCTCCGTGCATCACCATGGTCGGTGTCTCCACCCCCGGGAGTGTCTCGGCTCGAGACCCGGCGGACAGCACTGCCAGAGCCTGGCGGGACGTTCCGTCGGGATCATAGGAGCGGTCCACGGACAGCTCGGCTCGGCGGCGGACCGCCTGCGAATCCCAGCCGCCGACGGTTCCAATCACAGCCTGCAGGTCGATGTCGGACTGAACCCTCTCCTCCCGGGTGACACCACGGGTCATGGCGGCCATCAGGGCAGCCAGGCACTCGGGTTCCGGCGTTCCATATTCGGGTTCCCCGGTGGTTGACATGACGGACGTCAACGACTTGACCCGAGAACTGTGTTCGATGGCGATCATCTGAACGATCATCCCGCCCATCGAGGTGCCGAACATGTGTGCTGCGGACACATCGAGGGAGTCCATCAAGGCGATGGCGTCACCGGCCAGGTCGGACAGCCCGTAGGTCGCTTCCGGCACTTCGCCGGCAAGCGCAGCCAACAACGCCTCCCCAACATCGCCGACCGGTGTGCCCAGATGCGTGGACAGACCTGCGTCCCGGTTGTCGAACCGGATCACTCGCAGACCCAGGGCTGCAAACCTCTCGCACAGGTCATCCTCAAAGCCGATGCACTGCGCCCCGAGGCCACACACCAACAGCAACACTGGATCCGTTTGCTTCCCGAACGACTCGAAATAGATGTCGATCTCACCGACCGCCGTGGTTGGCATCAGGCCACTGTTCCCTCTTCGCGCAGCGCCTTCATCTCCTGGTCGTCAATGTCCAGCCAGTCGGCGAGCACCTCATCGGTGTGTTGACCGGCGAAGGCAGGAGGGCGCTGGACCGACCCCGGAGTACGACTGAACCGGGGTGAGGGTGCTGGTTGGGGAATCCCGGCAACCTCAATGAACGTACCGCGCTCCACATTGTGGGGATGTTCGGCCGCCTCGCTCATGGTGAGGACCGGAGCGAAGCACACATCGCTGCCCTCCATGATGTCGCACCACTCATCGCGGGTCTTTCCGGCGAAGATCTCCGTGAGGGCATCCTTGA
>JAHRAZ010000117.1 GCA_020027475.1 Microthrixaceae bacterium | reverse complement strand
CACGACGCGGGGGCGTCATTCGGGGAGGAATTGGGAGCGGCAACGGCCGCCGGGCTGAGCGCGTTGCGTTCGCTGGTGGACACCGGTATGGCGGTCGAACAAGCAGCAAACCTGCTCGAGTTCCGCTTTGCCGTGACCGATGATCAGTTTGCTTCCATCACGAAACTGCGAGCAGCGCGCATTCTCTGGAACCGAGTGCTGGAGGTGGCAGGGGCCAACGAAGTGTCTGGACAACTTCAGCATGCCGTGACCTCATGGTCGATGCTGACTCGGCGCGATCCTTTCGTGAACCTGATTCGAAACACAGTGGCGGGTTTTGCGGCCGGTACCGGCGGTGCAGATGCGGTAACGGTTCAACCGCACACGATGGCCTGTGAGTTTCCAGATGAATTCGCTCACCGAATGGCACGAAACACTCAGCACCTGCTGCTCTCGGAGTCCCACGTTGGCGTTGTTGACGATCCTTTGGGCGGATCGTGGTATGGCGAGACGCGAACCCGTCAGTTGGCCGAGGCAGCGTGGGAGTGGGTTCAGGAGATCGAGGGAGCCGGTGGGCTTTCCCGGAGCCTGGAGTCAGGTGTTGTTGCCAACCGGATCGGCCGCACGAGGCAACTGGAGTCGGAGCGGGTGGCCAAACGGATCTCACCGATCACCGGGGTCAGCGAGTTCCCGGACACGGATCGGTCGACTGCAGATTGCTCACATGCTTTCAGCCGACCAGGTGGTGGGTTGCCGCAGTTTCGTCGAAGTGAAGTCTTCGAAGAGTTGCGCGATGCCAGTGACCGGGCACGCGAGACCGGTCAGGACGTGCGGGTTTATGTGGTGACTCTTGGATCGCTTGCGAGCCACTCGGCCCGAGTCGGTTTTGCTACCAATCTGTTCGCCGCCGGTGGGATTGACGTCGTGGAGATGCCATTCGTGGCGGGGGAGGAGCTCAAGGTTCCCGAGGCAGGATCCGGTCCGCTGGTCCTGTGTGTTTGTGGATCCGATTCAGACTATGAATCGCTCGGAGTCGATCTTCCGGATTCGCTGCCTGCAACCGCTGCGATCTGGCTGGCTGGAAAGCCGGGGGATCGGGCAGCTGAATACTCAGCCGCCGGTATCACCGGCTATCTGTACGCGGGCTGCAACGCTGTTGATGTGCTCACATCAACTTTGGCCGACCTGGAGGTATCACGGTGAATTCAATCCCGTCCATGGCTGATGTTTCACTGTGGGAGAACGACAGCGATGCAGATGGTGTTTCGTTGGATCATCGAATTCCGGCCGACTCACCCAGCGCCGGGCCCGAGGGAAAGGTGCGCTGGGAGACGCCAGAGGGAATCGGCATTCTCGACGTCTACGGACCGGAGGATCTGGCCGGTCTGGATTTCCTCGACACCTACCCCGGTGCTGCTCCGTTCTTACGCGGTCCGTATCCGACGATGTATGTGACTCGACCCTGGACTGTGCGTCAGTACGCGGGTTTTTCAACCGCGGAGGAATCCAACGCCTTCTATCGACGAAATCTGGCAGCGGGTCAGAAAGGATTGTCGATCGAGTTTGATCTGGCCACTCACCGCGGTTACGACAGCGATCATCCACGGGTCACCGGCGACGTGGGTATGGCCGGGGTGGCCATCGACTCAATCTTGGACATGGAACAACTGTTCGCCGGGATTCCGCTGGACAAGATGAGCGTGTCGATGACCATGAACGGCGCTGTCCTGCCCATCATGGCCATGTACATTGCCGCGGCCGAGGAGCAGGGTGTCTCACAGGAGAAGCTCACCGGAACGATTCAGAACGACATCCTCAAAGAGTTCATGGTTCGCAACACCTACATCTATCCGCCCGAGTCGAGCATGAAGATCATCTCCGACATCTTCTCCTACACGTCGGAGCGCATGCCGAGGTTCAACTCGATTTCGATCTCCGGTTACCACATGCAGGAGGCTGGTGCGACGGCCGATCTGGAACTCGCGTACACGTTGGCCGATGGCGTCGAATACCTGCGCTCCGGTTTGGCTGCGGGTCTGGACGTGGATACCTTCGCGCCCCGACTGTCCTTCTTCTGGGCAGTGGGGATGAACTTCTTCATGGAGGTGGCCAAGTTGCGGGCAGCGCGCCTGCTTTGGGCCAAACTCGTGCTGCCGTTCAACCCGAAGAATCAGAAGTCACTCTCGCTGCGCACGCATTGTCAGACCTCTGGCTGGTCGCTGACCGCCCAGGACGTATTCAACAACGTGATGCGAACGAGCATTGAGGCAATGGCCGCAACTCAGGGACACACCCAATCCCTGCATACCAATGCGCTGGATGAGGCGCTCGCTCTGCCCACAGACTTCTCGGCACGTATCGCCCGTAACACCCAACTCCTGCTGCAGCAGGAGTCGGGCACAACCAAGGTGATCGACCCATGGGGTGGTTCCTACTATGTCGAGCGGCTGACCTACGATCTGGCGGCTCGTGCGCTGGGGCATATTGCGGAGATCGAGTCGGCCGGTGGGATGGCCAAGGCGATCGGCGAGGGTATACCCAAGATGCGGATAGAGGAGGCGGCGGCCCGGACTCAGGCTCGGATCGATTCCGGGAAGCAGTCGATGATCGGGGTCAACCGCTATCGTCCGGAACAGGATCAGCCCATTGAGGTTCTGAAGGTTGAGAACAGCGCGGTGCGTGCGGCGCAATTGGCGAAGTTGGAGCGGCTCCGCACCGAGCGTGACACCAGTGAGGTCGAATCCGCCCTCAACCGGCTCACGAACGCGGCTCAGGCTGCATCTGATGGCACCAGGGGATCCGGGCTGGATGAGAACCTGCTCAAGCTTTCCGTGGACGCAGCGCACGCCCGTGCGACTGTGGGGGAGATCTCCGATGCGATGGAGAAGGTCTTCGGGCGGCACCGCGCTTCCATTCACACCATCTCGGGCGTATATCGACAGGAGGCCGGCGAGGTGACGGAAATCGACCAGGTACGTGAGGCGACGGATCAGTTTGCCGTGGACCACGGTCGCAGGCCTCGGATCCTGGTGGCCAAAATGGGGCAGGATGGGCACGATCGAGGCCAGAAGATCATTGCAACTGCGTTCGCCAATCTTGGCTTTGACGTAGATGTGGGCCCGCTGTTCGCGACACCGGAGGAAGTCGCGCGGCAGGCGCTTGAAGCGGATGTGCACATTGTTGGTGTGTCGTCGCTGGCAGCAGGTCACCTCACCCTGGTCCCGGCGCTGCGGGCCGCCCTGGATGACGTTGGGCGCCAAGATACATTAATTGTGGTTGGCGGCGTGATTCCCCCCGACGATTTTGATGAGTTGCGCGCAGCAGGTGCGGCCGCCATCTTCCC
>JAHRAZ010000107.1 GCA_020027475.1 Microthrixaceae bacterium | reverse complement strand
GGTTCACCCACCGACGGCGCCACCGAGATGTATGACCTCGGTGAGGTCAACGGCGGCGAAAACGAACATCTTGGTTTGTTCATTCCGCCGGGTGTCGCACACGGCTTCGCCAGCCTCAGCGACATGGCGATCACCTACTTGGTCGACGGCTACTACAACCCGGCCGATGAGCTGGGTGTGGCTTGGGATGATCCTGCAATTGCTGCGGATTGGGGACTGGAAACCCCGATCCTGTCGGACCGCGACGGATCCAATCCCCTCCGGTCGGAGATCGAACCGATGTGGCAACCCCATTCGTCGCTGCGCACGTGATGGGATCGGAATCCTGTGCTCCCATTTTCGTCGCTCATCGCTGCGTCAAGCCGAAGTGCGCCGACCGGATGACCGCAGATCTGACGGGGAATGAGCACAGGCATGGCAGCGGTGGGCTGACATGAAGATATTCGTGACCGGTGCCGCCGGATTCATCGGATCGAACTTCGTCCGTCACCTGCTGGCGAACTCCGACGACGAGATCACGGTGTTCGACGCCCTCACCTACGCCGGCAACCGCAAGACACTCGCCGACTTCGAGTCCGATTCCCGCTTCAGTTTCGTGCACGGAGACATTTGCGATCGTTCCGCCGTTGCGGAGGCGCTTGCGGGTCACGACTGGGTGGTTCACTTCGCCGCCGAAAGCCATGTGGACCGTTCCCTGCTCGATCCCGACGTCTTCGTGCGGACCAACTCCATGGGCACCAACGTGATGTGCGACTTGGCAGTGGAGGCGGAGGTGGAGCGTTTCGTCCACATCTCCACAGACGAGGTGTACGGATCGATCGAAGAGGGTTCCTTCAGCGAAACCGATGTGCTCGAACCCCGGTCGCCCTACAGCGCTTCCAAGGCCGGCAGCGACCTGATCGCGATGGCGTATCACGAGACACACGGCCTTCCCGTGTCGATCACCCGCTCCTCCAATCAGTTCGGGCCATATCAGTTTCCTGAGAAACTGATTCCGTTCTTCGTCACGAGCCTTCTCGATGGCCACAACGTGCCACTTTATGGAGATGGCCTCAACGTGCGTGACTGGTTGTTCGTACGTGACAACTGTGCCGCTGTTGACCTCGTGTTACGCAAGGGTGAAGCGGGGGAGATCTACAACATCGGGGCCGGAAACGAACTCACGAATCGTGAGATCACCGATGACCTGCTCGGCATCCTCGGCAAGGATGAGTCCAGCGTGACTTATGTCGAGGATCGTCTCGGGCACGACCGGAGATACTCCATTCACACCGACAAGATTGCTGCCCTCGGCTGGCAACCACGGAGCACCTTCACCGAGGCCCTGGCTGAAACGGTGCAGTTCTACGTGGACAATCGCACTTGGTGGGAACCCCTGAAGGAACGGGTCAAGAACCGATGAGAATCCTCGTTACCGGATCCAGAGGTCAACTGGGCACGGAGGTGATCCAACTTCTCGAGGCTCAACCTCATCACGAGGTCTTGGGCGTGGACCTGCCGGAGGTTGACCTGACCAACCGTGATTCCACACTTGGACTTATCGTGGAATGGTCGCCGGATCTGATCCTCCACGGTGCAGCCTTCACAGCCGTCGACCAGTGTGAGTCGGAGCCCGAGACTGCTTACCGGGTGAATTGTGCCGCCACCCGGTTCGTGGCCGACGGTGCTCGCCGCACTGGTGCCCACGTTGTCTATGTCAGCACGGATTATGTGTTCGACGGCACAAAGGCAGATCCGTATGTGGAGTGGGACACTCCCAACCCCGAGTCGGTGTATGGCCTCACCAAACTGGGTGGTGAGATGGAGATCGATCCGGAGTGGACCATCGCACGCACCTCATGGGTGTGCGGATACCACGGCACCAACATGGTCAAGACACTCTTGCGATTGGCAGCGGGGGATGGAGACGTCGCCTTTGTGGATGACCAGATCGGCCATCCGACCTTCGCCGGTGACCTGGCGCAGATGGTGGTGAAGCTGGGGGTGGAGAAAGTGCCGGGCACGTTTCACACCACCAACCAAGGTTCAGTCAGTTGGTATGAATTCGCGAGGGAGGTGTTTGCCGCCGCCGGTCATGACCCGCAGCGGGTGAGCCCCATCAGTACCTCGGAGCTGGATCCACCTCGCCCCGCAAAGAGGCCGGCGAATTCGGTGCTCGACAACATGGCTTGGCGGATGCACGGATTCACCCCGAGCCGCGACTTCCGCGAGCCGATGGGCGAGCTCGTCGCCCGCCTCCTCGCCAGCTGACCCAAGACGGCCGTCCCGACCGCCGTGACCCCTACCGCGGTTACCCAAACTGCCGGACCTTCACCGCCGCCCCGCTTGCCGTTCTGTGATGGTCAGGTCGCGCAAAAGCGCGACCTGACCATCACAGAACGATCTGATGCAGGTTCAGCGGAGTTCGTGGACTGCCGCGAGTATCCGCTCCACGTTGGGCAGCGCATCGTGTTCCAGGTGTCGTGCATAGGGGATCGTGTGCTCCACGGCCACCCGGGAAAACGACACCGGAACATCGGCTTCGGCCAGGAGAGCTGCTATCTCGCCCGACAATCCGCCCCGCAGGTAATCCTCGTCGACCACCACCACCCGGCTGGTGTTGGCCGACTCGCGGATCACGGTTTCGGTGTCGAGTGGTGACACCGAGCGAAGATCGACCACTGTTGCCTCGACTCCCTGGCCCGCCAGACTCTCAGCGGCCTCCGAGCACCGGTGGACGCCCACACCCAAGCTGATCAGGGTCACCTCGGAGCCCCGCCGCCGCACCACTGCCGAGCCAATCGGAACGGGTTGGATCGGATCGTCAACCGGGCCATTGGCTCCCTCGACTGGGACATCGAATTCCACCGTTGGGCGGCTGTTGCCTCCGAGGTAGTCGAGCCAGTAGTCGCTCAGGAGTTTGTGTTCGAGGAACACAACGGGCCGCTTGCTGGCAATTGCCGAAGTCATGAGACCGGCGGCATCCGCGGGCGTTGAGGGCACCACCACGTCGATTCCGGGAATACCGCCCAGAAGTCCCCACAACACCTGTTCATGCTGCCCGCCGTCGGCATATCCGCCGCCACATGAGGCACGCACCACGAGAGGCACATCCCACGTTCCTCCCGAGAACGCCGTGTTCTTTGCCGCGTGATTGAGGATCCCGTCGAACGCCACCGCGATGAAGTCCACGAGCATGATTTCCACGATCGGCCGCAGACCGCTCATGGCAGCAGTTACCGCCGCGCCGAGGAATGCGGACTCGCTGATCGGTGCGTCCATCACCCGGTCGGCTCCGTGGCCGACAAGTAGATTACGCCGCAGCAGTCGAACGTCCTCACCAAAGGTCAAAACCCGCGGATCAGCAGTCATTGCCGAATCGATCGCGCGCTCGATCGCTTGTGCGTAGCCCATCTGCGAATTCATGCACTGACCTCTGCGATTCGGAGTGCATCCGACACGTTGGTCCGGATCTCGGCACTTACCCGCCTTTCGATCTCGATCGCCGCCTCGGTTCCCACCTTGGCGCGCAATCGGAGAAGGGGATCCCAGCGGTTGGCCCCGATGCGCTGCATTCCCAGTGATCCAAGCCGTATGCCGAGACCACTCAGTGCCCCGATCTGTGCAGTTCTGGATCCACTCCCGCGCCGAACAGAGCCGGGAAGTGGGCCCCCGATTTCCTTTGTCTGTCCGACCGGGTCGTCGAAAACACGGATCATCGGATCGCCGAGGAAGTGACCATCGGGTCGGCGACACCGGGCGTGCAGCAATGCCGGCTGGTGTTTCGAGCGGACTCGATCGATCAATCGTTTGGCAGTAGCCGAGACCTTGGTGGGATCAGAGCCGTTGACTCGATCGGTTCGTAGCCCGAACGCTTTCGCACGGGTAGCGGGATCGCCGGCGAGCAGGTCCCCGGAGTGTGTTGTGATGGACCAGCCGTTGTCCTTGCACACGAACAGCACCGGCAGATTCCAGACCTTCGCAAGGTTCAGCGACTCCATGAGCATTCCCTGATTCATCGCTCCCTCGCCGAAGAACGCAACCGCGATGGTGCCAGGGCGGAGTGTCTTGGCCGATAGTGCGAAACCGCAGGCGGCGGGCCCGGCGGAACCAACAATTCCATCCGAGATGAGCCGATCGGATTCCGACAGGAAATGCATGTGGCCACCGCGGCCTCCACAAAGACCGTCGGCGTGTCCCAGCATTTCGAGTAGCAGGCTGGTCGGGTCGACTCCCGATGCTGTGAACACACCGGTCGGGCGATGATCGCATGCAATTGCGTCGTCGACCGTCAGGTGCTCCAGCACGCCGGCGATGATTCCCTCTTCGCCAATTCCTGTGTGTATCTCGCCCGGGATCAGTCCTTCGTGCCACAAGTGATTCTGCGCGTTCTCGACTGCGCGGATCCGCACTGTGGACTCGTAGAGCTTTCTGAGTCGTGAATTGGCTGCCATGGGCACCTCGGGAGGCGGCTTGATGCCGATGCTACCGAGCATGCGCCGGCCTGTGCCGCTGGAAGCCGCTGGTCGTTTGGCTATTCAGGCCGATGAAGTTCTGGTTCGACCCATCGTTCAGCGATCCCACGGAGCTGTGTCATCGGCCAATCCGGGGTCGGTCAGGTCCAGGCGGTAGACGTTGAACCGGATGTCTTCACCCACCCATGGGTCGAGCGCGTCAATCCGACTTTTCCTCCATGGCACGTGAAGGTCAATCGTTTCCAGGTACGTGCAGCCATCGTGAGTCATGCACTCTGCGCGGAGTGCATTGAGGTCTTTGGGCAGGTTGGCCTGAATCACTGTTGCGCTCGTGGCGCCGGACAGTCGAGCCTCGTCTGCGATTTCGCCCAGAGAGAGATCGGGGTCTCGCTCGAATGGTCCGAAACCCTCCAGGTTGGGAATTGAGATCCCGAATGCCGACTGCAATGGTGATCCGAAGGCTCGGTAGGTGTTCCGGAAGAACCAAGCCGAGGAGAGCCTGGAACCGGTGTAGTAGATCGTGTCGGTGCCCGCAGCCTCGGCCAGTTCTTCAACCACCGCGTCCGATTCTCCGAAGAACTTGAAGCGATTGATCTCCGTGAGTTGTGGCACGGCCCAATAGATCGTGATGGCGGCTGCCATTGCCACTCCCAAATTCACCGTCCGCTTTGCGTACCGGGCGGATTTGTCGGAATGCATCCACTTGTCGAAGGCCGCCCCAACCGCGAACTCCCCGACGGCCAGCCCGACACCCATCATGAAAACCACCACCGGGAACAACTCCGAGTAGGTGTATCGGTCCCAATACTGCCAATACGAGTGATAAATCTCCTCGGGAACCCGGCTGGCGTACAGAATCGATCCGATCGCTGCGACCGTCACGATCTGGGTTCCCACCAACGGGGGAATCGGTGGCCATCCCCTGGGAGGCCAGAGTGCGACCAAACCCACCGCGGCCGTCACCAGGATTGGTAGGCCGAAGTTGTCGAGGGCAACCAGAAGTCCGGCGTTGTTCATCAGAACCCGATGCACGATGAGTGCTGCCACAAGCAGCAGGATCGGAAGGAGTTGCAGCCATCGTCCGTGGAGCCGGTGACGACTCAGTACCCGGACCGACCCCGCAATCAGGCCAACGAAGGCAGCCCCCGCAACTGCAACAGTCCATGCCGGAATCGTGGGGAAGTCAGGGCCCATGATGTTCCTGACCTGCAGATTCATGTAGCCGGGAGTGGCCGTGAAGTTGTAGATGGCAGCCGCCGCGATGAATGCCGCCGCAGTTACTGCGAAGGCCACAGCAGCACGCCTCACCTCCGGCTTCTTGTCCATGACGAACACCATGGCGAGCGCGGGCAAAGCCACGAAAACCAGCCCGGTTCCCCGCGTGAAGGCGGCTGCTCCAACGAGTACTCCAGCAAGAGTGGCCAGCCACGATGAGCCTTCGTCCGTTGCTGTCAGCAGTGCGTAGAAGGCACCGACGAGCAACGTGGCCATCAGTGCTTCGGAGGCAGGAAAGATTCCGAACCAGACGGGGAATGGCGAGATTGCGATCACCAAACCCGCCAGACCGGCCACCGGGAGCGAACCGCCCAGTCGCCTCACGAGCGCCAAGGGGACCACAGCGAGAATGGCGCCAATCGCGGGCACGATCACCGCTGTGTTCATGTAACCAAAGAGGGCCCGGCTGGTTGCGAGGAAGTTGGAGAACAGGTGCGGGAAGGAGGCACCCAGCCGCTCGCCGCGGGCGATCTCGTTGGCGTTGTTCACGTATTCGCCCATGTCTCCGGTCTGGAATACGAAGTTGATCGGTTGGCGCCTTGCCCACAGGGCTATTGCCGATATCCCCAGGACGAGTAGTCCTTCGAGCAGTTGTTCCCTTTGAGTCATCGGGTTGGCGGCTTCATCCTCACCGATGAGGTTGCGGCGGTAGTACAGCACTGCAATCAGAACCAGGATTCCGGCAACCACCAAAATGGTGGCGATATTGAGTATTCGCAGCTGCATGAGCAACAGGCTCAACAGGGCCAGATTCGCTGTTCCACCAGCGAGTGCCACCGCCATGGCCCTGGCTGGACGGGCATGGGACCTGGTCAAGACAACCCATGGAAACCCATAGGCGGCCACCACGACCATCATCGCGGCTGCCAGAAGGGCGCTCATTGTCCAATCCGGTCGATCAAATGTCGGACTGGGTGGTTTGGAGTGATAGCGACGGACATTTGGAGCAAAAACTACTGTCGATGGTCAGTGTGGCCAACTCACGGCTTGGCGATCCTCCGGGGCCGGTCGGAGGGCTGGCAAGAGGCGGGTATGGATCAAGCGAGGTACGCCTTATCAGTAGTCTGCGGGAGTGACTTCGCGATTCGTGATCATTGGCGGTGGGCCTGCCGGAACTGAAGCTGCAACCTCCGCTGCCCGCCTTGGAGCGGAAGTAACCTTGATCGAACGCGACATCCTCGGCGGAGCGGCCCACCTGTGGGATTGCATCCCGTCCAAGACGATGATCGCCACCGGCGAAATGATCGATGAAGTCGCATCAGCCCAGGGAATGGGGCTCACTTCGG
>JAHRAZ010000100.1 GCA_020027475.1 Microthrixaceae bacterium | reverse complement strand
ACGGTTGAGTTGATTGCTCCGATTGCGATGGATGAGGGGTTGAGGTTCGCGATTCGTGAGGGTGGTCGTACTGTTGGTGCGGGGCGTGTGACCAAGATCTTGAAGTGACTGGTTCTGTAGTGACTGGATCTGCAGTGACTGGTTCTGTGATGGTGAGGTCGCGCGAAATCGCGACCTCACCAACACAGAACCCCATTCCGGACGCGGACGCGTTTGTGTTCCGGGACGAAACTGAACACAATGGTTTGCTGCCGTTTGGCGGATCAACCATTCGGTGCTGTGATTGGGCTGTGTAATGCTCAGCGCTGCCACCGAATTACCCGTGCTGGTACGTGGCCAGCGGGTCGAGACAAGGAGAAGGCATCGATGGCATCGGACAAACGAGTACATGTCACTCTTGAGTGCACCGAGTGCAAGCGCCGCAACTACATCACCAACAAGTCCAAGGTGAATGACCGCGAGCGAATCGAACTGAAGAAGTACTGCAAGTGGGATCGCAAGCACACGACCCACAAGGAGACTCGCTGAGCCGCTGTTTCTGCCGGTTCAACGTAGTCGCCCCAACCCGAATTTCCAGTAGGACGCCAAACACTGGCGGCCTGCTGCGCGTGCCGATGTGACCCACGCATGTGACTGACGCCTGTGGCTGTGCCCGCCGCCTACGACTTGGCGCCTTAGACTTGGTCCCGTGCCAGCCGAGACAGCCCTCAGGCTTCTCCCCGACAGCTCGTCTGACAGCAGTGGGCAGATCTCCGGCCTCGCTGAGACGGCGAGGAACGGCGATCGTGGCGCGTTCGATGATCTGGTTGCGATGACCTACCGCGCCAACTACACGCTGGCCCTGCGGTTGACCGGCAATGAAGAGGATGCCCGAGACGTCACCCAGGAGGCCTATCTGCGGGCCTACCGCTCGATCGGATCCTTCCGTGGTGATGCCCATTTCTCCACCTGGATGCACCGAATCACCGCCAACTGCGCCTCGACCCACTTGGGCCGAAGGTGGCGACATCGCCATGACACCCTTGCCACCGCGGATGAAGTCATGGACCTTCGCCCGGATTCCGATCCCAACGCGTGTGTGGAGGCACTCGAACTCCGTGGACGTGTGGCCGATGCCTTGTCCGAGCTACCTCCCAAGCTTCGGGCTGTGGTCGTGTTGCGTGACATCTACGAGTTGCCACACGATGAGGTTGCCGAGGAACTCGGAATCTCCCCTACTGCGGCAAAGGTTCGCCTACATCGGGCGAGAAACCAGTTGAGGTCGATGCTCTTCGGGGATCTGGGCGAGGTGGACTCTCGTGAAGTGTGATCAGGTGGCAGACCATCTGGAGGCGGTGGCAGCGGGCGAGGTCGTCCTGCCCTTGGAGTCCCGTCGGCATGTGGAGGGCTGCCTGCGGTGCCAAGCCGAGATGATCCAGCACCGTCGCGTTCTGCGCACAATGAGGTCTTTTCGCAGCGACTTGCTCGAGCCTGCCGATGGACTGTTGCCCGAGATTCTCTCGACGATTGAGGCGGCGGGTGAACGCCACGCCGTCAGGTCCCTGTTGCACCGCCATCGATGGGCGTATTTGTCGGGCCTCGCCGTCGCATGCGCGGCGGGCGCGGCTGGTGCGATCATCCTGACCACGAGGTCACGGCGTTCCCGGAGGTTGGTCAGCTGAGGCAGGCCACACGGATTTCAGTCCGGCATGCTCTTCAGTCCCAAGGTCTTCAGTCCCAAGGATCAAGTCCCAGAACGCGAGGATCCGCCCGATGAACGCCGAGGATCAGCCGAATGACGGATTCTCGGAGCGAGCTTGGTCTGACCGGGCCGACAAGCGAGATAGCCCTGTGGCCGCAGTTGGGTCTACTCTTGTCCCTCGGGCGTTTCGGCGTCCTAGCTGCGCCGTATACGCACGCCGAACAGGCACCAGGTGTTGGTCCGGCAAAGCGGTATAGGGCAGTGGCTCAATTGGTAGAGCACCGGTCTCCAAAACCGGCGGTTGTGGGTTCGAGTCCCTCCTGCCCTGCGCATCCCGGATGTGGCTGACGCCGCAGCTGAGAAAATTTGAGAGGTTTCGATCGTGTCGATGAACCGAGAACAAAAACGCGCCATGCAGAAGGCGGGTCAACTTAACGAGGATGGCAGCCAGGCGAGTCCAAAGCGGGACCGCAAGGCTCCCGCGCAGAATGTGAAGGCCGAGCGAACCAAACCGGCGGAGTTCCTCCGCGAGGTTCGCGCTGAGTTGAAGAAGGTCGTCTGGCCCACGCGCCCAGAGGTGATCCGACTGTCGATCATCGTGTTCGTTGCCCTCATGGTGTTCATGGGCGCCGTGTTCCTGCTCGACACGATCTTCGCCGAGCTGTTCAGAACTCTGCTCAGCACAGGTCGCGAGTAGCCGAAACCTGATCCTCGAAACCTGATCCACTGACAACCGTCGACCCCGCAACAGGCCGGGCAGGCCCCTAAGGACCCGAAGAATGACAGACGAAGACAAGACCGAAGAAATGACAACCGACACGGGAACCGAACAGTCGGCTGGAGCTGTTGGCGAGGTTCCCGGCGACACCGTTGCCGAGGTTTCCGGCGAGGCCGCTGCTGATGTTTCTGTTGAAACGGTCGCTGATGTGACTGAGTCGGAGGTGTCCCCGCCGGAGCCCGAGGCCGAGGCGGCGGCTTCCGATGAGCCAGTGTCCGATGAGCCCGTGTCCGATGAGCCAGTGGCAGGCGATCCGGAATCCGCCGACGAACCGCCGGTGATAACTGAGGCAGAAACCGACTCCGCCGAGGTCGTTGCTGCCATTGCGGACGCCGAGGACATCGCCACCGATGACGTACTCGTCGAAGGGGATGATCTGGTGGCGGCCGAGCCTGAGGTGATTCCGCCGTTCAAGCGTCCGGGCAAGTGGTACGTACTGCATACCCAGTCGGGTTATGAGAACAAGGTCAAGCAGAACCTCGAAGCCCGGACCCAGTCGATGAACATGGAATCCCGAATTCTCGAGACGGTGATTCCCATGGAGGACATCGTTGACCTCAAGGATGGCAAAGAGGTCATCGTGCAGAGGAAAATGTTCCCTGGGTACCTGCTCGTTCGATGCCGTCTCAACGACGACAGCTGGTACGTGATCCGCAACACACCGGGGGTGACCGGATTTGTGGGAGCGGGCAACAAGCCTTCGGCGCTTCCTCGCAAGGATGTCGAGAAGTTCCTGACAGTGAAGGTTGACCAGGCAGACACGACCACCAAGAAGTTCCGCCCACGTCTCCAGTACGAGATGAACGAGACCGTTCGGGTGAAGGAAGGTCCGTTTGCAGACTTCTCCGGCGAGATCGTGGAGATCAACGCGGATCAGCTCAAACTCAAGGTGTTGGTAGACATCTTTGGCCGTGAGACCCCGGTGGAACTGGAGTTCTCCCAGGTCTCGAAGCTGTAGTCGGGTTGCCCGGGAGCGGCTTCAGGTTGCACAATGGTCGATCGCGTCCCGCGTGACCTGATCAAGAAGGCGTTCATTCGCTGAGTTCCGTCCTCACGGCGGCCGGCTCTGCAAGTGCACCGGAACGACGCTGGGCACGCCGAAATCAAACAGCGAAGAACCAAGACCGAAGAACCAAGACCGAAGAATCAAGAAGGTAACCAGATGGCCAAGAAAAAGGTCGCCGCAATAGTCAAGATCCAGATCCCCGCCGGGCAGGCCTCCCCTGCACCGCCTGTTGGCACGGCACTCGGTCCGCACGGCATCGCGATCATGGATTTCTGCAAGGCCTACAACGCCGCCACGGAAAGCGATCGCGGCACGGTGATTCCGGTCGAGATCAGCATCTATGAAGACCGCACCTTTGACTTCATCACCAAGACTCCACCGGCTCCCGTGATGATTCGTGACGCCGTGAAACTGAAGAAGGGCTCAGAGATGCCGGGCCGTGAAGAGGCGGGAACGATCACCCAGGCTCAGCTTGCCGACATCGCCCGGGTGAAGATGCCCGACCTCAACACCGACGATGTTGAAGCAGCCAAGCTACAAATCGCCGGCACCGCCCGCTCCATGGGCATTCGGGTCGTCGGCTGACCAAATTCTGGCCGACGCTCCTGTCGGCCCAGGTGACTGATCGGCAGCAGGTCGGTCGTCGCCAAGTCATCCTCGGGAGGACCTCGCCCGCAGGCATGATCCACATGAGGGAGAATCGGAAGGATTCGAACATGGCACATGGCAAGAAGTACAACGATGCCTCGAAGCGATTCGATCGGGATCGTCTTCACACACCGGTCGAGGCGGTTGACCTGGCTCGCAATCTGGCATCGGCCAACTTCGATGAAACCATCGAGCTGATCGTTCGCCTCGGAGTGGATCCGCGCAAGGCCGATCAGATGATTCGTGGAACCGTCGCTCTGCCCTCCGGCACAGGCACGGATGTCCGCATTGCGGTGTTCGCCCAGGGCGAGGCTGCGACCGCCGCCAAGGAAGCTGGAGCCGAGTTCGTTGGCGCCGAGGACCTCGCGGAGCAGGTCGAGGGTGGAATGATGGACTTCGACATCGCTATCGCAACGCCGGACATGATGCCCGTCGTCGGCAAACTCGGCCGGGTACTTGGCCCGCGGGGTCTGATGCCCAACCCGAAGACCGGCACTGTGACTCCCGACGCCGCGAAAGCGGTTGGTGAGTTCAAGGGCGGCAAGGTTGAGTACCGATCCGACAAGAATGCCAACATTCACGTACCGATCGGCAAGGCGAGTTTTGATTCCGAGGCATTGGTTGCCAACTTCAACTCTGTGCTGGATGAACTCATCAGGGTGAAGCCGAACTCGGCCAAGGGACGTTATGTCCGAAGGGTTGGAATCTCCTCCACGATGGGACCTGGCATCAAGGTCGAGACCGCCGGTTTCGACGCCAACTGAGTCAACCTCTAGGCTGTAGCACTCGTAAACAATCGAGAGACTTCGCTCACCGAAGACCCCATGGTGGTTCCGACAACGGCGCCGTAATGAGTTTGACTCGCCTGGAGAGGTGGAACCTGGAACTTCCGACCTGTGTCGGTTGAGGAAGGGCGTCCACAGAATGTGGGCGTCCGTTTCTCCCGAACAGAATGAAGGGAGGTGCCATGGAGAATCCAAGGCCGGAGAAGGTGGCCGTTGTCGAAGAGGTGCGCGAAAAGTTCAACTCTTCCGATGCGGTTGTGTTCACCGAGTACCGAGGCCTCACCGTTGGTGACTTGTTCGAACTTCGATCTGCCGTCCGCTCTGCGGGTGGTGAGTACAAGATCTACAAGAACACCTTGGTGCGTCGTGCTACGCGCGAACTCGATCTTGATCTGGATGAGGTTCTGCTAGGGCCCACAGCGTTGGCATTTGTCACCGAGAAGCCCGATGGAACACCCGGAGACGCAGTTCTGGTTGCAAAGGCGATCAAGTCGTTCGCCAAGTCGAATCCTCTCCTGGTCCTGAAGGGTGGTCGCCTGGGCGATCAAACTCTTGACCTGGTGGGCATCAATGCGCTTGCCGATGTGGCCCCGCGCGATGAGCTTCTCGCTCAACTCGCCGGTGGCCTGGCTGCACCGATGACCAACTTTGCACGTCTGCTGCAGGCTCTGCCACAGAACTTCGCATATGCACTCACGGCGCTCATTTCCGAGCGCGAAGCATCCGAAGGCGGAGCTGATTCCGACGACACCAAGGTGGAGGAATCCACCGAGGCATCCACAGACACCAAGTCAACCGAACCCGAGGCGGCAACCGATGCCGTCGAAACCAACGATTCAGAAGACGCCGCTGATGCGGTGGACACAGCTGAGACCGAAAACTCAGCCGATGAGGAGAAATCATGAACAAAGACGAAATACTCGACGCAATTGCCGCTCTTTCCGTACTTGAGCTCTCTGAGCTCCTCGCGGACTTCGAGGAGCGCTTCGGCGTGACTGCTGCAGCCCCGGTTGCTGCAGTCGCTGTAGCTCCTGCCGCTGGTGGCGACGCCGATGGTGATGAGGAAAAGACCGAATTCGACGTCGTGCTCACCGAAGCAGGCGAGAAGAAGATTGCCGTCATCAAGGAAGTCCGTGCGCTCACCAGCCTTGGCCTCAAGGAAGCCAAGGAACTGGTTGAGGCAGCACCGAAGGCCGTCCTCGAGGGCGTCCCGAAGGATGAGGCCGAGAAGTCCAAGGAAGCACTCGAAGCCGCAGGTGCTTCTGCAGAAGTCAAGTAGCCGAACCGCTGGGCAACCAGCAATTGGTGTACCAGGGGCGGGGCTCGCATTGCGGTCTCCGCCTCTGGGCTGTCTGCCCCGATGGCTTGCGGGAGGTCATGTCGATGAGACATACGTCTTGTGTCGGTGAGGTCGCGCGTCGCTGAGGCTGCGGGCCGGCGTCCCGGCCCGGCGTCGATCGAGCAGATCCCGGTCAACGCGAAACCCTTGACCGCACCCGCAGAGTTCTTTACGCTCGCTCGCAGAACTCGGTTGAGGATCCTGTGGCGCCCGGAAGGGCAGAAGCCGCGAATGGGTCAACCGGAGGAGCGGGCGCTCGCGCGCCGCGATTGACGGCGGGAGTCTGTGCGCGTACCATGTTGGGTTGCCGTGCCCAGCAGTTTCCCACCTCCGCGAGGAATCTTTTTTCGGATCGATTTTTCCTGTGGCGGTCCGCGTCTGTGTGTCGGCATGACTCGTTCCCATCAGCGCCCAGGAGCAGACGTTGTCGTCTAGAGCCAATATCCGAGACCGTTACTCGTTCGCGAACATCGATGAAGTTCTCGACTTGCCCGATCTCATTGCCATTCAGCGAAAGTCTTTCAAATGGTTCGTGGAGGAAGGCCTCGCAGATGCCTTCCGAGACATCTCACCGATCAAGGACTTCACCGAAACCCTGAGCCTCGAGCTCGAGTTCGATCCGTCGGACGAGATGCTCCGGCCCCCGCCGAAGTTCACGGTTGAGGAGTGCAAGGAGAAGGACATGACCTACTCCGCACCGATCTTCGCGCGCGCCCGCTTCATGAATGCCGAAACCGGTGAAATCAAGGAGCAGACGGTGTTCATGGGGGATTTCCCGATGATGACCGACAAGGGAACTTTCATCATCAACGGCACCGAGCGGGTTGTGGTCTCCCAGCTCGTGCGGTCTCCCGGCGTAATCTTCCAGCCGGGTGAGCGATTCCGCTTGCGGAACCTCTCCAAGCACCAGCTGGTGACCGGCACGATTCACCCCTACCGCGGTGAATGGATCGAATTCGATGTGGAGCAGAAGCCGGGCAAGGATCCGACCGCCGGAACCCGAGTCGCCCGCAAGCGTCGCATCTCCCTGTTCACCCTCATCCGCGCGCTCGGCTTCGATGAGACGAACGCTCCGGGATTCCTGCCTGCGTTTGTCGAGCACTTCGACTTCCTCGAAGGACAGTGGCAGAAGGAGCGGGAAAAGGAAGGCGACGAGCTTCCCACCCGTGAAGAGTCCCTCATCGAGATTTACAAGCGCGCTCGCCCGGGCGAACCCGCCACCCAGGAGTCGGCCCGCGCCTACTTCAACAACGCATTCTTCGAACCCCGTCGTTACGATTTGTCCCGGGTCGGCCGTTACAAGCTCAACCGCAAGCTGGGTCCGGAAATCGAACGTCTGGCAGAGACCTTCCCGATGATCGCGGACCTCCTCGATCGTCCGGATGTCGATCAGGCGGTTCTGAGCCGGTGTGAGGTTCTCGCCTCCTGCACGTACCTGTTGAACCTCGCCGAAGGAACCCACGGATACCGTCTCGATGACCAGGACCACTTCGCCAACCGTCGTATTCGTTCAGTTGGAGAGTTGATCCAGAATCAGGTCCGGATCGGACTGTCCCGGATGGAGCGTGTGGTTCGTGAGCGCATGACCACTCAGGACGTCGAGGCCATCACCCCGACAACACTGATAAACATCCGTCCCGTTGTGGCGGCGATCAAGGAGTTCTTCGGAACCTCCCAGTTGTCGCAGTTCATGGATCAGGTGAATCCGCTTTCAGGACTCACCCACAGACGTCGTCTCTCGGCTCTCGGACCCGATGGTCTGAGCCGTGAGCGAGCGGGCTTCGAGGTTCGCGACGTTCACTTCTCCCATTACGGCAGGATGTGTCCGATCGAGACCCCTGAGGGTCCGAACATCGGATTGATCGGAGCGCTCGCCACCTACGGCCGAGTCAACCAGTTCGGTTTCATCGAAACTCCCTATCGCAAAGTGATCGATGGCAAGGTCACCTCCGACATCGTCTGGTTGCCGGCAGATGAGGAGGAGGAGTACATCGTCGCCCAGGCGAATGCCCCTCTCAATGAGGATGGAACTTTCGTGGCGGACCGCGTTCTCGTACGCCGCTCACCACAGGCCGCCTCCCTGTCGGACCTGCGCCTGCAGCTTGAGCAGAATGAGTTCCTCGGCGCCACAACCGAGATTTCCGCGGTGTCTCCCGACGAAGTCCAACTGATGGACATCTCGCCCCGCCAGATTGTGTCGGTGGCGGCTGCCCTCATTCCCTTCCTTGAACACGACGACGCCAACCGTGCGCTCATGGGCGCCAACATGCAGCGCCAGGCCGTTCCGCTTCTGCGTGCAGAGGCTCCATTCATCGGAACCGGCATCGAGAGCCGAGCCGCTCGTGACGCCGCCGACATGATCCTCGCCGCCGAGGACGGCGTGGTTGTCGCTGTCGACGGCCGTCGCATCGTGGTGGACTACAAGAAATCAGGGAAGCGCACCTACCGCCTCCACAAGTTCGAGCGCTCCAATCAGGACACCTGCATCAATCAGAAGCCGCGGGTGATCGAAGGCCAGAAGCTCCGCAAGGGTGACGTGGTCGCGGAGGGTCCCTCAACCGACAACGGCGAGTTGGCACTGGGCAAGAATCTGCTTGTCGCCTTCATGCCTTTCGAGGGTTACAACTTCGAGGATGCCATCATCCTCTCGGAGCGCTTGGTGAAGGACGATGTCCTCACCTCCGTTCACATCCACGAACACGAGGTTGATGCACGGGACACCAAGCTGGGCCCCGAAGAGATCACCCGTGACATTCCGAACCTCAGCGACGAGATCCTCGGGGACCTCGACGACCGCGGAATCATCCGCGTGGGTGCCGAGGTTGGAGCCGGGGATGTCCTGGTCGGCAAGGTCACACCCAAGGGTGAAACCGAATTGACTCCGGAAGAGCGTCTGCTTCGTGCGATTTTCGGCGAGAAAGCTCGTGAAGTGCGTGACACTTCCCTCAAGGTTCCCCATGGTGAGAGCGGAAAGGTCATCGACGTCAAGGTGTTCAGCCGTGAAGACGAGCATGAACTCCCGCCGGGTGTCAACCAGCTTGTGCGTGTCTACGTGGCACAGAAGCGCAAGATTTCGGTTGGTGACAAACTCGCCGGTCGTCACGGAAACAAGGGCGTGATCTCCACGATCCTGCCTATCGAGGACATGCCCTACATGGCTGATGGCACCCCGGTTGACGTGATTCTGAATCCACTCGGCGTTCCTTCCCGAATGAACGTCGGACAGGTTCTCGAAGCTCACCTCGGCTGGGCTGCCCGCTGGGGTTGGTCCGACGGCGACAAGATGGTGGGCGAGGAACCCGTTCGCGATACCGATACCAAGACCCGGCCGGTCACTCGCCCATCCACCCTTGTTGCCACCCCGGTGTTCGACGGTGCGAAGTGGGATGAGACGATGATGGCGGGCAAGCATCCGACCATTCAGACCATCTTTGAGAACCTTCGACCCGAGGCCGCTGGTGGCGAACGCCTGATCGGAAACGACGGCAAAGTCGATCTGTTCAACGGTAGAACCGGCGAGCAGTACGACAATCCGATCACCGTGGGCTACATGTACATTCTCAAGCTGGCTCACCTCGTGGACGACAAGATCCACGCGCGTTCCACCGGTCCGTACTCCATGATCACCCAGCAGCCGCTTGGTGGTAAGGCTCAGTTCGGTGGTCAGCGCTTCGGTGAGATGGAAGTTTGGGCACTGGAGGCGTACGGCGCCGCCTACTGCCTCCAGGAGTTGCTCACCATCAAGTCCGACGACACCCTCGGCCGGGTCAAGGTCTACGAGGCAATCGTCAAGGGTGCCAACATCCCCGAACCGGGTATCCCCGAGAGCTTCAAGGTGCTCATAAAGGAAATGCAGGCTTTGTGCCTGAATGTGGAAGTCCTCTCCCGCACGGGTGAGGAAATCAAGATGCGTGAATTGGATGAAGATTTCTTCCGCGCCGCCGAGGAACTGGGCATCGACCTGTCCCGTCCCGAGCGTGGATCTGATGAGGAAGACGCCCGCCGCCAGGCGGAGCGTGGCTGAGAGGTACCAGGAAATGCTCGACGTCAATCTCTTTGATCAGCTTCGGATCGGCTTGGCCACCGCGGACGCCATTCGCATGTGGTCGAACGGCGAGGTCAAGAAGCCGGAGACCATCAACTACCGCACACTCAAACCTGAGAAGGATGGACTCTTCTGCGAGAAGATCTTCGGTCCGACCAAGGACTGGGAGTGCTACTGCGGAAAGTACAAGCGAGTCCGCTTCCGCGGCATCATCTGTGAGCGTTGTGGCGTTGAAGTCACTCGCTCCAAGGTGCGCCGCGAGCGGATGGGCCACATCGAACTGGCCGCTCCTGCGGTCCACATCTGGTACCTGCGAGGCACCAGGTCCTGGCTGGCGTACCTTCTCTCCGGCATTGAGCCGAAAGAGGAGCTCAAGGCCAAGCAGCTCGAGAAGGTCATCTATTTCGCAGCGAGCCTGGTCACATGGGTCGACGAGGACAAGCGCCACGAGGACATGGAGTCCAACGAGGCCGATGTGCTCGAAGAGCGCGACGCCATCGAGAAGGAACGCGAGCTTGAGCTCGCCGGTCGGATGGAGGAGCTCGAGAAGGATCTCGCGCGCCTGGAATCCGAAGGTGCCAAGGAATCCGAACTCAAGAGCACCCGCAAGGCCGCTGACAAGGAACTCGAAGAGATCCGCCAGGGTTACGAAGATGAACTGGAACTGCTTCAGCGGGTTTGGGACGAGTTCCGTTCGATACACAGTCGTCAGATAATCGAAGACGAGATGCTGTGGCGGGAGCTTCGTGACCGTTACGAGGATTACTTCGAAGGCGGCATGGGTGCCGATGCGATCAAGAAGCTGATCGACCGCATCGACCTCGACGAAGAGGAGATTAAGCTTCGGGCCGCAATTGATCCCCAGGAAGGCCAGAAGCCCCTCTCGGTTCAGCGCAAGCAGAAGGCGATCAAGCGCCTCAAGATCGTGGCCGCGTTCAACCGCCGTGACGACCACGGCCACCGGGTGAACAACCCGCGCGCCATGATCCTCGACGCCGTGCCGGTGATCCCCCCGGACCTGCGTCCGATGGTCCAGCTCGACGGTGGCCGATTCGCAACATCCGACCTCAACGACCTTTACCGGCGTGTCATCAACCGCAACAATCGCCTCAAGCGACTGTTGGATCTTGGCGCTCCGGAGATCATCGTCAACAACGAGCAACGGATGCTCCAGGAGGCCGTTGACGCCCTGTTCGACAATGGTCGTCGTGGCCGCCCGGTTTCAGGCCCGGGCAACCGTCCGCTGAAGTCTCTTTCGGACATGCTCAAGGGCAAGCAGGGTCGTTTTCGTCAGAACCTGTTGGGCAAGCGTGTCGACTACTCGGGCCGTTCGGTCATCGTGGTTGGTCCGACACTTCAACTCCACCAGTGCGGCATCCCGAAACTGATGGCCCTGGAGCTGTTCAAGCCTTTCGTGATGAAGGCGCTGGTGGATCGGGAACTGGCCCAGAACATCAAGTCCGCCAAGCGGATGGTGGAGCGACGCAAGCCGCAGGTCTGGGACGTTCTCGATGACGTGATCAAGGAACACCCGGTGCTGTTGAACCGTGCACCGACACTTCACCGTCTCGGAATCCAGGCATTCGAACCCGTGCTCGTGGAAGGCAAGGCAATCCAGATCCACCCGTTGGTCTGCACAGCCTTCAATGCCGACTTCGACGGTGACCAGATGGCAGTTCACCTGCCGTTGTCAGCCGAGGCACAGGCCGAGGCTCGTGTGCTCATGCTCAGCTCGAACAACATGTTGAGCCCTGCACACGGCAAGCCGCTGGTTACGCCTACCCAGGACATGATCATTGGTGCGTTCTACCTCACCTCGGAGGTTCCCGGTGCCAAGGGTGAGGGCATGGTATTTCGCCATATGGAGCAGGTGGAGCGGGCCATTGAGTCCGGCGCGCTCGACGTTCACGCCCCGGTCGAGTACCGCGGGAGCGAGTACCCCGATCTGGTCGACAACCCGGCAAACGGGGTTGCTGCGACCTATCACAAGACCACGGCGGGCCGACTCCTTCTCAATCAGGCACTGCCGGAGGGTTATCCCTACGTGAACCGTGTGGTGAGCAAGAAGGAGATGACCGAAGTGGTCGATCATCTGGCTGTGGAGTTCCACAAGGGGGTGGCGGCCACGTCTCTGGATGCGATCAAGTCGCTCTGCTTCATGTGGGCGGCGCGCTCGGGATTGACTGTGTCGATCGACGACGTTTCCACGCCATCGAACAAGTACGAAATCCTCGATTCCCATGAGGCTGAGGCCGACAGGATCGAGAAGCAGTTCCGCCGAGGCATCATCACCGACGGTGAACGCAAGCAGAAAGAGGTCGAGATCTGGACCACTGCCACCAGCGAAGTGACTGCTGCGATGCAAAAGGAGATGGCTGAGAAGCAGTTCAACCCGATCGACATGATGGTCTCGTCGGGCGCTCGCGGAAACATGATGCAGGTTCGTCAGATCGCCGGTATGCGCGGCCTGGTGGCCAACCCGCGTGGTGACATGATTCCCCGACCGATCAAGTCCAACTTCCGAGAGGGACTTTCGGTGCTGGAGTACTTCATCGCCACTCCGGGGGCTCGAAAGGGTCTGGTCGACACCGCTTTGCGGACTGCGGACTCGGGTTACCTGACCCGTCGCCTGGTCGACGTTTCCCAGGAGTTGATCATCAACCAGCGTGATCCGTTTGCCGAAGACGGCCCCATCCGCAGTGTGGAGATCGAAGATGTCCGCCCGGACGAGCCCGGCAAGCGGTACTACCTCGAAACCCGCCTCTACTCCCGAACCTTGGCTGCCGACGTCGAACTCGGCGATGGCACAGTGTTCCCCAAGGGCACCGAGGTCACCATGGAATCCATGGCAGCCATGCGGGATGACCCTGAGATCACAGCGGTAAAGGTGTTGTCGCCCCTCAATGACGACTCCGAACTCGGGATTTCCAGTGCCGCCTATGGAACATCGTTGGCAACAGGCAAGACCATTGAACCCGGAGAAGCGGTCGGGGTCATTGCCGCCCAGTCGATCGGTGAGCCCGGAACACAGCTGACGATGCGTACGTTCCACACCGGCGGTGTGGCTGCAGCGTCCGGTGACATCACCGGTGGTTTGCCGAGGGTCGTGGAGCTGTTTGAGGCCCGGACGCCGAAGAACCGGGCCGTGCTGGTCCACACTTCTGGAGTGGTCCGCATCGATGAGGAAGACGGCAAGTTCTACAATCTCACCGTTGTGGCCGACGATGGTTCCGAAGACACCTACTCCATCGAACGTGAACGTCGCCTCGAGGTTTCCGACGGTGATGAGGTCACCGCCGGTGATGCCCTGGTTGAAGGTGCTCGTGATCCCAAGGAGCTCCTCGAAATCAAGGGAGTTCGTGCGGTCCAGCAGTATCTGGTGGGCGAAGTACAGCGGGTCTACCGCGATCAGGGAGTGTCGATCCACGATAAGCACATCGAGTTGATCGTGCGTCAGATGACCCGTCGAGTGGGCATCATGGATGCAGGCGATACCGATTTCCTGCCCGGTGAGCGTGTGGATACCCGCATCTTCACCGAGACGAACCGGGAGATGGTCTCCGAGGGCAAGCGGCCCGCAGAAGGCCGGCCGGAACTCATGGGAATCACCAAGGCATCACTTGCGACCGAGTCGTGGCTTTCTGCCGCGTCGTTCCAGGAGACCACCCGTGTCCTCACCGAGGCTGCCATCGAGGGCAAGTCGGACAATCTGCTGGGCCTCAAGGAAAACATCATCATCGGCAAGCTCATCCCGGCTGGTACCGGCATGCAGCGCTATCAGGACATCCTCACCCACTCCCCAGGATTCGAAGCCGAAGAGTTCCTCTCGAGTGAGATCGAGGAAGATCCTGCTCAGTGGTTGGCCAACCTGGGGGGAGACGCAGCACCTGTTGCAGAGGGCGCCGATGTGATCGAGTTCCCGGGAGCGCAAAGCAACTGAGTTGCTCCGGCTCACTTCAAGGCTCAGTTGCACAGCAACGACATCTGATTCACCGACTTCACTTCCCCCACCGTTGTGCCGGAAGTGAAATGGGTTCGCAACCGACCAATGGGACGGGCTCCGGCGCGAACTGCCGAGGTTCGACCCATTGCCCGTCCATGGCAGTTTGCCGCTGAGCCGCTGCGGTTCTACGATGGTCAATCGGCTTCGGCCGTCGCGGGTGCGTTGCGACGCGCCGGACACTGCGAACGAATCGGAACGGCTCGAAAGCCACTATCCGCATGATGACTGGCCTTGCCCGTTGTCAGACCTGAGAAACAGAACGAGACAGAGGTTAACTGTGCCCACGATTGAGCAGCTGGTCCGCAAGGGCCGCAAGAGCAAGCGCAAGAAGGAAACCACTCCCGCGCTCAAGGGCGCACCGCAACGTCGTGGTGTCTGTACCCGTGTGTTCACTGCCTCACCGAAGAAGCCCAACTCGGCGCTGCGCAAAGTCGCCCGTGTGCGACTCACCAGTGGTGTGGAGGTTTCGGCCTACATCCCGGGCGAAGGCCATAACCTTCAGGAGCACAGCATCGTGTTGGTTCGCGGTGGACGTGTGAAGGACCTTCCGGGTGTTCGATACAAGATCGTGCGCGGTTCCCTAGATACCTCGGGAGTCCGTGACCGCAAGCAGGCCCGTTCGCATTACGGCGCCAAGAAAGAGTCCTGATGTCTCGCAAGGGTCCAGCCCCACGACGTGAACTCAGCCCTGATCCGATCTACGGGTCGGTTCTGGTCACACAGTTGGTCAACAAGGTGTTGCAGCGCGGCAAGCGCTCCACCGCTGAAGCGATCGTCTATAACTCCCTTTCCACGGTCGAAGAGCGCACGGGCGAGGAGCCGATCGTCACACTCAAGCGTGCGATTGACAACGTGAAGCCGCAGCTCGAAGTGCGTTCCCGCCGGGTTGGCGGAGCCACATACCAGGTTCCGGTGGAAGTGCGCCCCCGCCGTGCCACCACTCTCGCCATTCGCTGGATGGTCTCGTTCTCGCGTGAACGTCGCGAGCGCACGATGTCCGAGCGTTTGGCCAACGAGATCCTTGACGCCTCGAATGGCATCGGCGCTTCGATGAAGCGCAAGGAAGACCTTCACAAGATGGCGGAGTCCAACCGGGCTTTCGCTCACTACCGCTGGTGACTCCGGTCGCCCGCTGACCACAGTCCAACCCACTCCCCAGAGAACGAGCAATGGCGCAGTACCCGCTGGATCGCACACGCAATATCGGCATCATGGCCCACATCGATGCCGGCAAGACCACTACTACAGAGCGGATCCTCTACTACACCGGTAAGTCCTACAAGATCGGCGAGGTCCATGACGGCGCCGCGACGATGGACTGGATGGAACAGGAGCAGGAGCGCGGAATCACCATTACTTCCGCTGCGACGACCTGTCACTGGTCCGACACTGTGCACGACGTCGAACACCGCATTCAGATCATCGACACACCCGGCCACGTCGACTTCACCGTTGAGGTCGAGCGTTCCCTGCGCGTTCTCGACGGCGCCGTAGCTGTGTTCGACGGGGTCGCAGGGGTTGAACCGCAGACCGAAACTGTTTGGCGTCAGGCCGACCGTTACAACGTCCCGCGCATGTGTTTCATCAACAAGATGGACCGCATGGGTGCGAACTTCTATGACGCACTCGACTCCATCAAGGAGCGTCTCGGCGCCAACGTCGCGGTGCTCCAGTTGCCCATCGGCTACGAGAGTGACTACTCCGGCGTGGTCGACCTGGTCACGATGAAGGCGTGGATCTGGAATTCCGAGGATCTGGGAGCATCTTGGGAAATCACCGACATCCCGGATGACCTCGCCGACAAGGCGGAGGAATACCGTCATGCGCTTCTCGACGTGATTGCGCCAACCGACGATGACCTCATGGAGAAGTATCTCGAAGAAGAGGAATTCAGCAACGACGAGCTTCGCAACGCGATTCGCAACGCCACGATTCATCACGGCGTGGTACCAGTCCTCAACGGCACGGCGTTCAAGAACAAGGGTGTGCAGCCTTTGCTCGACGCCATCTGCTACTACATGCCGGCCCCATCGGACCTGCCTCCGGTTGATGGGGTTGACAAGAAGGGTGAACCGGTCGAGCGTCCGCCGGATTCCGACGCCCCGTTCTCGGCACTCGCCTTCAAGATCATGACGGCGCCGCATGTCGGCAAACTCACCTACTTCCGCGTTTACTCCGGCACCCTCGAAAAGGGCGGCCAGGTGTACAACACCCGAAGCACATCCAAGGAGCGAATCGGCCGTCTGTTGGAGATGCACTCCAACGACCAGATTGAAAAGGAAGCCGCCTACGCCGGTGACATCGTGGCCGGCATCGGATTCAAGAACACCCGCACCGGTGACACCCTTTGCGACCCCAATCATGTCGTGGTCCTCGAGTCGCTCGACTTCCCGGATCCCGTGATCCACGTTGCGGTGGAACCGAAAACCAAGGTTGACCAGGACAAGATGTCCAAGGCTCTCTTTGCACTTTCCGAAGAGGACCCGACTTTCCAGGTGCGCACCGACGAGGAGACCGCCCAGACAGTCATCTCCGGCATGGGCGAACTCCACCTCGAGGTCATCGTTGACCGCATGCTGCGTGAGTTCAAGGTCGACGCCAACGTCGGCCGGCCGCAGGTGGCGTATCGAGAGACGATCTCGCAACCCGTCGAGAAGTACACCTACCTGCACCGAAAGCAGACCGGAGGTTCGGGCCAGTACGCAAAGATCATCATTTCGCTGGTGCCTTCGGGTCCTGGCGGAGGTCACGAGTTCACCGACGCCATTTCCGGTGGGCGCATTCCGAAGGAATACATCCCCTCGGTCGGCCACGGTGTCACAGATGCGATGACCACCGGCATTCTCGCTGGTTTCCCGATGGTCGACATCAACGTCAGCCTCGACGACGGTGACTATCACGACGTTGACTCCTCCGAGATGGCGTTCAAGATCGCTGGCACGATGGGCTTCAAGGAAGCAGCCCGCAAGGCGAGCCCGATCCTCCTCGAGCCGATCATGGCCGTGGAGGTCGTTACTCCCGAGGACTACATGGGCGACGTCATCGGCGACCTCAACTCCAGGCGAGGGCGTGTGGGCCAGATGGAACAGCGGGGCAACAACCAGGTTGTCAACGCCCAGGTACCGTTGTCGGAAATGTTCGGCTATTCCACGGACCTGCGTTCCAAGACCCAGGGTCGCGCCACCTATACGATGCAGTTCCACAGCTATCAGCAGACGCCGAAGGCTGTGCAGGAAGAGATCGTTGCCCGGGTCACAGGGAAGTAAGAACCTCAGATACCAACAAATGCCGGATCCCTCCGGCACGCACCGACGCTAGAGTCGGGGCGCAAGCTACGTAGACGAAATATCAAGGAAAGGCGGTTCTCCCATGTCAAAGGAGAAGTTTGAGCGTACGAAGCCGCATGTGAATGTGGGGACGATGGGTCATATTGATCATGGGAAGACGACGTTGACGGCTGCGATTTCGAAGTCGTTGTCTGATCGTGTTGAGGGGAATTCGTTTA
>JAHRAZ010000096.1 GCA_020027475.1 Microthrixaceae bacterium | reverse complement strand
ACGGTTGAGTTGATTGCTCCGATTGCGATGGATGAGGGGTTGAGGTTCGCGATTCGTGAGGGTGGTCGTACTGTTGGTGCGGGGCGTGTGACCAAGATCTTGAAGTGACTGGTTCTGTAGTGACTGGTTCTGTGATGGTGAGGTCGCGCTAAAGCGCGACCTCACCATCACAGAACCCCATTCCGGACGCGGACGTGGATTCAGGTGTGTCGATTCAGGTGTGTGGATTCAGGTGTGTGGACTCAGGGATATGTGAGCCAGTCCGGGTCGTTGACCAACTCAAGGGTGTCGGTCATGTACCGGGGTGTGTTGGGGTTCGTTGGGCTCCTCAGGAGTTGCCCCCAGAACGTGCCGCCGTACCAGCCCTGACCGAGAGTATGGCCTGCGTCCAGGTGGTCAGCTGCCCAGTGCTGGGCAGCATCCCAGAGACGGTCGGACTTCTCTCGCCCCAGGTCGACCAATTCGAAATCGCTCAGGTGCAGGGAATTGAGCTCGGCGCCTGCTTGGGGATTCCACTTGTTGGAGTTCTCCACGCCCAGGCTGAAGTGGTTCGAGGAGTCGAGCACCACTACCCCGTATGAGCACAGAGCATCAACGATCTTCACTGCCTGCGGATGCTTCCAGTCGGCATCGCATGCACCGGGCCCCAGCCTCAGTCGAGCTCCCATGGGAATTGACGGCTCACCATGGCGGACCGCGCCTGACCCGCAATCGATCGTCTGTTCGCCCGCGCAGCCATCGGAGCGGATGGCTGGCCATACGAACGGAACGGCATCCGTTGGCGTCGAGTTCGGGGTGCCGGTGATCCACCACTTCGGGAGCACAGCCCCGATCGCGTGATCGATGGCTCTCTGCGGGTCCACATTGGGGTCCCCGGATTCCGGGGATGAAAATATCTCGTCAATGCGGACGGCGCCTGCCACGGCGGCCACCCCGCTGCCTGCGGTCGCCGTGATTGAGCCGCGGCCACCAAGCATGTCGAATTGGGCCATTCCCGGATTCGCGGGGGCGACCACTGAAACCCGGCTGTTGATTGCCCCCTGTGGAGAGTTGATCGGGGGTTGAGTCCAGTTCGGTTCCGAACTGAGGCGCCGGTAGTTCGAATTCAGGTCGAATACCGACAAGATTTGTGACCGATGTCGCAGCGGAGAGCGGTCCCAGCGGATGTGTTCGTAGGACGTGCAGCGATCGGTATCCAAGAAGACAGCGTGATCGTCGGTGCTGTCGAGCTGCATGGACACTCCCTCCCGGGGAATCGGATGGTCGAACCTTCCACCGATTGCCACGCCAAGGGCGAACGTTGCGGCGGTGTACTCCGATTCCCTATTCCAACTTGACCCCAAGATGTCCACCGTGAAAACCGGATCAGAGGCGTCAACGAAGTTGAGGGCGCCACCGGGGGTTACCAACTCCCCGTCCTTGTCAAGAGCAGGGAAACCCGAATGCATCTGCAATGGATCGTATGGCTGGGGCCGCACGCCACTGATCAGTTCGCGGGGGAGATCAACGAGGGGTTCGCTCGGCAGCTCGCTGACGTCGGCGTGCCACACGTTGTCGCCATTGAATATCCGGCAGTCCGTTTCCTGCCACGATCCCTTGTGATCCACGCGGACCCTGTTGACGTGATTCCCGGTGGGATTCTCCGTAGGGGCGTCGGCATCCGATCCAACGGGTTGGTTACTGATGATGCAACCCGTGGCCAGTACCGTGACAAGCGCCGGCAGAGCGGCTCGCCAGGATGTCCTGCGGTGCCTCGGTCGGCAGCGTACAAGGTGCGTGGGCCCGAATTCTGGGCCGGGTGCCGGGCGGGTCATGGAGTCCATCATGGCTTGCCGAGTGGCCGAATGTGCCTCAGCCCACGGGAGTGCCCGGATTCTGATCCGTTGACCGTCTGGCGCCGGCCGGCGCCGGTGAGTAACGTGGCTTCTCGTGCGAGAGCGGAATGTCCGCTCAAGGGCACCGTTTCTTGACAGTTGATGACCGTGTCGCCCGAGTCGGGTTGGCGCTACTACTTACCCCCCACAGGAATTGTTATGGCCGCAGCAGCGCAGAAAATCCGGATCCGGTTGAAGGCATACGACCACGAGGTCATCGACCAGTCCACCAAGAAGATCGTGGAGACGGTCCACCGCACCAAGGCTGAGGTCCGCGGACCGATTCCGCTTCCCACCGAGAAGCACCGTTTCACCGTGATTCGTTCTCCGTTCAAGGACAAGGATTCACGTGAGCACTTCGAGATGCGGATTCACAAACGTCTGATCGACATCGTCGAACCCACCGCCAAGACCGTGGATTCGCTTCAGCGCCTGGACCTGCCTGCGGGCGTGGACATCGAGATCAAGATTCAGGACGCCTGAAGCACCACAGAATCCTGAGTCATTGGCCAGCGGCCAGGTCGTCGCTGGCTGATCGGCCGGGTCGGTGCCACCTATTTGGCTCTCGCCAGCGCCGCTGGTAGAGTCAACACGTCGTCTTTGAGGGCTGATGCCCCCGAAGGATGTTCGAAGCTCCAATTCCCGAGGCTGAGCGAGTAGCGAATCCGCTGCCAGTAACCGTCGAGGGTGGAGGACCACTGCAACTGACGTCCGTCAAGGCCTCTGCTACTTGAGCAGCTGGAACCAGTCGGCAAAATCGAATCGTCGCTCCGCCGGGCTTGCCCGTGCGGAGCGTTCGCGTGAGCGGCATGAATCCGTATGGGCCCTCGGCCCCGGGATGAGTCGCTTGCAGCGTCAAAGGACCGGCCATCATGGCGAAGAAAGCAATTGTTGGAGAAAAGCTGGGGATGACCCAGGTTTGGGACGAGGACAACCAGATTGTCCCCGTCACGGTTCTGCGCGTCGCACCAGCCAGGGTGGTTCAGGTCCGCACCACCGAAAAAGACGGCTATGCAGCTCTGCAGGTCACATATGGCCAGCGGGACGGTCGCAAGCTGCCCAAGGGTCTTTCCGGTCACTACGAGTCGGCTGGAGTGGAGCCGGGAGTTCGTCTGGTCGAGCTGCGTATCGATGACGTCAGCGGTTATGAGGTGGGCCAGGAGCTTGCGGCAGACATTTTCGAAGCCGGTGAAGGCATCGATGTCACCGCAGTCAGCAGGGGCAAGGGGTTCGCCGGAGTGATGAAGCGTCATGGCTTCGCCGGTCAGGGAGCGTCTCACGGTGTACATCGGGCGCACCGCAAGCCCGGAGCGATTGGCCAGTGCGCCACACCCTCTCGTGTATTCAAGGGAGTGAAGATGGCAGGCCGCATGGGTGGCACCAGGGTCACCACACTCAACCTCGAAGTCGTTTCCGCGGACACCGACAAGGGTGTCTTGCTCGTAAAGGGAGCCGTACCCGGACCGAAGGGCGCAGTGGTGATCGTGCGCAACGCAGTCAAGGGCAAGGCCAACGCTTCTGGAGGTGCCGGCTGATGTCATCCATCACTCTGCATGATTCGTCAGGCAAGAGTTCAGGTTCGATCGACTTGCTCGACGACATGTTCGGCATCGAGCCCAACGTGGCCGTGATGCATCAGGTCGTCACCGCGCAGCTGGCTGCCAGGCGTTCCGGAACCCAGTCGACCAAGACACGCCGTGACGTGGCCGGCGGTGGCGCGAAGCCATTCCGTCAGAAGGGCACGGGCAATGCCCGTCAGGGTTCGATCACAGCTCCGCACTTCCGCGGTGGTGGTGTTGCGTTCGCTCCGAAGCCTCGCTCGTACGAACAGAAGACTCCCAAGAAGATGAAGAAGCTGGCTCTTCGGTCTGCTCTTTCGGATCGTGCTTCCGAGGACAAGATCGTTGTGGTCGAGGACTTCGGATTCGACACACCGAGCACCAAGGGCGCCATTGCGCTCCTCGAGTCCCTTGGTACCGAAGGTCGCGTTCTTGTGGTCATTGCGGATGGCGACGAGATCACCTGGAAGTCATTCCGGAACCTTCAACAGGTGCATGTGATCACTGCCTCCGAGCTGAATCCTTACGACGTGCTCGTGGCCGACATCCTCTTGTTCTCCAGAGACACTCTCCCCGGCGGGGAATCACCTGCGGCTGAATCACCGGCAACCGGCGAGGCCGACAAGACCGAAGCGGAGGCCTGAGATGAGGGATCCACGCGATGTCATCATCCGACCCGTCGTGAGCGAGAAATCCTATGCACTTCTCGACGAGAACGTCTACACATTCGAAGTAGCCCCGGACGCATCGAAGCCCGAGATCCGTGACGCTGTTCAGGCCATCTGGCCAGGTGTCAAGGTCCTCAAGGTGAATACCTTGAACCGCAAGGGCAAGCGCTTCCGCAACCGCCGCAATTTCACCCATGGACAGCGGCCGGATCAGAAACGGGCGATTGTCACACTTTCCGACGGCAACATCGACCTCTTCGAGGGAAACTGAGATGGCAGTAAGAAAACGCAAGCCGACAAGCCCCGGCCGCAGGTTCCAGACCGTCTCGGACTTCGCCGAACTGACTACCTCCAAGCCGGAGAAGTCGCTGCTGGCCAGAAAGAATCGCACTGGCGGCCGCAACAACTACGGTCGCATGACCAGTCGTCATCGCGGCGGTGGACACAAGCGCCAGTATCGCGTCATCGACTTCAAGCGTCGCAAGGACGGGGTGCCTGCCAAGGTCGCCTCCATCGAGTACGACCCGAATCGCACCTGCAACATCGCCCTTCTGCACTACGTCGACGGCGAAAAGCGATACATTCTCGCTCCCCGCGGACTTGGGGTTGACGACATGGTCGTCTCCGGTCAGGGGGCAGAGGTCAGTACCGGCAACGCGATGCCAATGCGTTTCATCCCGGTCGGCACCGTGATCCACAACGTCGAGATCCAGCCAGGCGCCGGCGGCAAGATGGCACGTTCCGCTGGGTCGAGCGTCCAGTTGGTCGCCAAGGATGGTGACTTCGTGACTCTGCGGCTACCTTCGTCAGAGATGCGCCGGATACCCATCGACTGCCGAGCCACCGTTGGAGAAGTCGGAAACTCAGAACACGATCTCGTCAAGATCGGCAAAGCCGGTCGCAACCGCTGGAAGGGCGTCCGCCCCCAGACTCGTGGTGTGGCCATGAACCCGGTCGACCATCCCCACGGTGGAGGCGAAGGAAAAACCTCCGGTGGCCGCCACCCGGTATCTCCCTGGGGTCAACCCGAGGGCCGTACGCGCAACACCAACAAGCCGTCCCAGAAACTGATAGTCCGTCGTCGCCGCACCCGCGGGTCGCGTCGGTGAGCAGGGAGAACCACGATGCCTCGTAGCCTCAAAAAGGGACCTTTCGTCGATGAACATCTCCTCGGCAAGGTCGATGCCCTCAACGAGAAGGGCCAGAAGACAGTCATCAAGACGTGGTCACGCCGGTCCACGATCATTCCCGAGATGGTCGGACACACCATCGCGGTGCATGACGGGCGCAAGCACGTCCCGGTGTACGTGACCGAATCCATGGTTGGCCACAAGTTGGGAGAGTTCGCTCCGACGCGTACCTTCCGCTTTCATGCCACCCAGGAGAGGGGCGCCCGCTGATGAGCACCGTTGTCAAGACCAATGAGGCTCCGGGTGTGCGCGCCAAGCTGACTCACGCCAGATTCTCGGCCAGCAAGGCCCGCGTGGTCCTCGACCTCATCCGAGGAAAATCCGTGGACGAGGCCCAGGATGTGCTCGACCTCTGTGAACGTGACGCAGCGGATCCGATCGCCAACGTTCTCGGCAGCGCCATCTCCAACGCGGGTAACAACAACGACATTCCGCCGGAAGAGCTTTTCGTGGGCGCCTGTTACGCGGATGAGGGTCCAACTCTGAAGCGCTGGCGTCCTCGCGCACGGGGTCGCGCAACTCAGATCCTCAAGCGCACCTGCCACATCACCGTGATCGTGAGCCGGTACACAGCTGAGGAAATGGATGAACTACGCAAGCGAGCGGAGAGCCGGGGCCGTGTCACCAGTGACGCCCGCTCCGATCGTGCCCGCCGGGTTGCGAAGAGCCGTGCTGAGTCCGCCGAGGGCGATGACGCCAGCGATGGCGAGGCTGTTGACGCCGAAGTGGTCGATGCAGAGGTCATGACTGACGAGGCAATCGATTCCCAGACCGACGACATTGCTGCAACGCAAGAGGCGACAACCGACGACACCACTGCTACCGAGGACACCGCGTCGGTTGACACCACCGCAGAACCTGAGGACGCAGTGAAGGAAGAATCTGCCGCCGACGAAGCAGATGACGACGGTGAATCCGAGACTGAGGAGAAGAACTGATGGGCCAGAAGATCAACCCGTACGGTTTCCGTCTCGGCATTACAACCGACTGGAAGTCGCGTTGGTTCGCCGACCGCCAAGAGTACGTGGACTATGTGATCGAGGATTCGAGGATCCGCGATTACCTCATGGAGAAGTTGCCGAATGCGGCAATCAGCCGCATCGAGGTGGAACGTACCCGCGACAAGCTCCGCATCGACGTCCACACCGCCCGTCCGGGAATCGTCATCGGCCGCCGTGGTGCACAGGCTGACGAACTCCGCAAAGATCTCACCAAGCTGACCAGCAACCCAAAGGTGCAGCTCAACATCCAGGAGATCAAGCAGCCGGAACTCGACGCCGCTCTGATCGCCCAGGGTGTGGCGGATCAGCTTGCCAACCGAATCGCCTTCCGTCGTGCGATGAAACGCGCCGTCCAGAATGCTCAGAAAGCTGGTGCACTCGGCATTCGGGTTCAGTGCTCCGGTCGCCTCGGCGGATCGGAGATGAGTCGCTCGGAGTGGTACCGCGAGGGCCGTGTACCGCTGCATACGCTTCGTGCCGACATCGACTATGGCTTCCGTGAAGCACGCACCACTGCCGGCCGTATCGGGGTGAAGGTGTGGATCTACAAGGGTGACATTCTGCCCTACAAAGCCAGCACCGATGACAAGATCGCAAAGGAAGCTGCGATGGCCGCCGGCGACGCTGCCGGTCAGGCGCCGCGCCCGAAGGTAGTCTCCACCCGCAAAGTTCCTGAATCGGCACCTTCTGAGGCAGTGGCCGAGGAGACAGCGCCCGAAGAGGCCGAAGCCGAGATCAAACCTCTTGTCGGGGAAGCCGATCCGGCGTTCGAGAAGTTGCTTGCGGAGGAGGAAGCCATCGAGGCATCCACTCGCGAGCAGCACGAAACTCCCCATTTCCGTCCCGGGGATGGTGACTGAGATGTTGATGCCAAAGAAGGTCAAGCATCGCAAACAGCATCGTGGTCGTCTCAAGGGGACTGCCAAGGCCGGCACCGAGGTCACCTACGGGCAGTACGGCATTCAGGCCCTCGAACCGGCCTGGATCACAGCTCGCCAGATCGAGGCAGCACGTATCGCGATGACCCGTCACATCAAGCGCGGCGGCAAGGTCTGGATCAATGTGTTCCCGGACAAGCCCGTAACCCAGAAGCCGGCTGAAACCCGTATGGGTTCCGGCAAGGGCAATCCGGAGTTTTGGGTTGCCGTGGTTCGTCCCGGCCGAGTGCTCTTCGAGCTCTCCTACCCAGAGGACGACGTGGCCCGTGAGGCCCTGAATCGTGCGATCCAGAAGCTTCCGATCAAGGCTCGAATCATCGAACGCGAGGAGGGCTTCTGATGGCAGATCAGATTCTTGCTGAGACGGGCGACGCTGAACTCGTCGACCGCCTCGGTGAAGAGAAAGACCGCTTGTTCAAGTTGCGGTTCCAGCTGGCCACAGGCCAGCTCGACAACTTTGCCCGTATCAAGCAGACCAAGAAGGACATCGCTCGGATCAGTACTGAGATGCGAGCCCGTGAGATTGCCGCTGAGGCAGTCGGAGGTTCCGATGAGTGAGACAACCGAGACCTCGGAGCGCAACGTGCGCAAGGTCCGCGAGGGCATTGTTACCTCGGACAAGATGGACCGTACGGCTGTGGTCACTGTGACCGAGCGCAAGCGCCATCCGCGCTACAACAAGACGCTTCGTCTCGAGAAGAAGTTGTACGTACATGACGAAAAGAATGACCTGAAGACCGGGGACCGCGTACGCGTGATGGAGACCCGTCCACTGTCCAAGACCAAGCGTTGGCGCGTCGTCGAGGTCCTGGAGCGTGCTCGATGATCCAACAGGAGAGCCGCCTCAAGGTGGCGGACAACTCTGGTGCGCGCGAGGTCTTGGTGATCAAGGTGTTGGGCGGTTCGCGCCGCCGTTATGCGTCGATCGGAGATGTCTTCGTGGGAACCGTCAAGGACGCCCTTCCGGGCGCTTCGGTGAAGCGCGGAGAGGTTGTTCGCTGTGTCGTCGTTCGCACCAAGAAGGAAAAGCGCCGTCCGGACGGTAGCTACATCCGTTTCGATGAAAACGCCGCAGTGCTGATCAATGATCAGCGTCAACCCCGAGGAACCCGGATCTTCGGGCCTGTGGGCCGCGAACTGCGAGATCACAAATTCATGCGAATCGTGTCCCTCGCCCCGGAGGTGATCTGAGTGTTGATTCACAAAGGTGACAAGGTCGTCGTATTGACTGGCAAGGACCGTGGCAAGGAAGGCGAAGTCATCACGGCCTTCCCCGCCAAGGGCAAGGTCATCGTCGACGGCGTCAATGTGGCGAAGCGCCATCAGAAGCCGACCCGCTCGATGCAGCAGGGCGGCATCATCGACAAGGCGATGCCCATAGACGTCTCCAACGTTGCGTTGATCGAAAACGGCAAACCCGTGCGTGTCGGCCTGTCGGTTTCCGACGACGGCACCAAGATCCGGGTCTCGAAGAAGACGGGAAATGAGCTGTGAGCGCCGAAACGAAGATCCAGCCCCGCTTGAAGGCCGAGTACAACGACGAGATCCAGGAGGCGTTGAGGGCCGAATTGGCCTGCAACATCATGGAGGTCCCGCGCCTCGAGAAGATCGTGGTGAACGTCGGCGCCGGCAAGGCTGTCGACAGCAAAGGTCTGATTGACAAGATCGTGGCCGACATGACCTTGATCGTCGGTCAGAAGCCGGTGGTCACAAGGGCCAAAAAGTCAATCGCAGGTTTCAAGCTGCGTGAGGGTCAGGCCATCGGAGTGAAGACCACTCTGCGAGGTGATCGCATGTGGGAGTTTTTCGATCGACTCGTCACTCTGGCCATCCCTCGAATCCGTGACTTCCGTGGTCTGAGCCCCAAATCGTTTGATGGCGCGGGCAACTACACATTTGGCGTCACGGAGCAGCTGATCTTCCCGGAGATCGACTACGACAAGGTCGATGCCACCAGAGGAATGGACATCACGATCGTGACAACAGCACGTAACAACGCCGAAGGCAAAGCATTGCTGGATGCCTTCGGCTTCCCTTTCCAGCGTGAGGGGCTATAGGAAAATGGCTAAACAAGGTCTCAAGAACAAGCAAAAGCGGGTGCCGAAGTTCAAGGTGCGGGCATACACCCGCTGCCAGAAGTGCGGACGTCCGCGTTCTGTGTACCGCAAGTTCGGCTTGTGTCGCATCTGCCTGCGGGATCTCGCCCATGCGGGAGAGATCCCGGGCGTGACCAAGGCCAGCTGGTGAGAGGAGGCGTTTGAAATGGCAATGACTGATCCGATCGCCGACATGCTCACCCGCATTCGCAACGCCAATGTTGCGATGCATGATCAGGTGCGCATGCCTTCGAGCAAGCAGAAAGTGGCATTGGCAGAGGTTCTGAAGAGTGAGGGTTACATCGTCGATTTTGATGTGGCCGACGATCCGCAGCGCCCTGGCGAACTACTGAACATCGACATGAAGTACTCGCCTGAGCGCCGCCGGGTCATCTCGGGCATCAAGCGCATTTCCAAGCCCGGCTTGCGGGTTTACCGCAAACACAATGACATCGAGCGCGTTCTTGGCGGTCTCGGTGTTGCAGTCCTGTCCACGAGCAAGGGACTCATGTCCGACCGCGAGGCACGCCGCCAGCGAGTCGGCGGTGAAGTCCTGTGCCACGTCTGGTGAGGAAGCACTGATGTCTCGAATCGGAAATGAACCCATCACTGTTCCCAGCGGGGTTGATGTGAAAATCGACGGACCCGCTATCTCCGTGAAAGGCCCCAAAGGGCAGCTCAGCTGGGATGTCCCGGATGCCATTACTATTCGTTCGGAGGATGAACTTCTCATCCTCGAGCGGCGCATCGATGATAGCGAGGGGCGTTCACTGCACGGCCTTTCGCGTTCCTTGGTCCAGAACATGGTTCTTGGCGTCACAGAGGGTTTCCAGAAGAATCTCGAGATCGTTGGTGTGGGCTTCCGTGCCCAGGCCAAGGGTGACAATGCCTTGGTGCTCTCGCTCGGTTTTTCCCATCCTGTGTCCATCGAGGCTCCTGAGGGAATCACCTTCAAGGTGCCTGTGCCCACCGAGATCGAAGTCCACGGGATCGACAAGCAGCTTGTCGGTCAGGTGGCAGCGAACATTCGCAAGTGGCGCAAGCCCGAGCCCTACAAGGGCAAGGGAGTGCGCTATGCCGGAGAACATGTCCGCCGCAAGGCTGGCAAGGCCGGCAAGTAGGTCAAGTAGATGAGATCGTAGCTATGAGCGACAAAGCAAAGAAGAAGCAGGATCTGCGCAAGCGCAGGCACGCCCGCGTTCGCAAGAGCGTTGAGGGTACGGCTGCGCGTCCGCGCCTGGCTGTATTCCGGTCCAACAAGCACATTGTTGCTCAGGTCATAGATGACCGCGAGGGACGCACTCTGGCTGCGGCCAGCACGCTCGAGGTGAGCGTACGTTCAGGTGGAGCTACAGGTTCCGCCGATGCGGCGACCAAGGTGGGAACCCTGGTCGCCGAACGGGCAAAGTCTGCCGGAGTCGACACCGTGGTGTTCGATCGCGGTGGTTTCGGGTATCACGGACGTGTGGCCGCTCTGGCGGATGCCGCCCGCAATGCAGGACTGGAGTTCTGATGGCGAATAGACGAAACGATGATCTGCAACTACGCGAATCCAGGGTCATCAACATCAACCGGGTTGCCAAGGTGGTCAAGGGCGGTCGTCGGTTCTCCTTCACCGCACTCGTGGTGATTGGCGACGGCGCCGGCCGGGTAGGTCTCGGCTACGGGAAGGCCAAGGAAGTGCCGCTGGCCATCCAGAAGGGCACCGAAGAGGCGAAACGCAACATGTTCAGCGTTGCTCTGGCCGGTAGCACGATTGTTCACCCGATCATCGGGGAATGTGGCGCCGGTCGAGTGATGCTCAAGCCTGCGGCGCCCGGTACCGGTGTGATCGCCGGTGGTGCTGCTCGGGCAATTCTGGAAGAAGCGGGGATCGGTGACGTGCTGTGCAAGTCGATGGGATCCTCCAACTACATCAATGTGGCGAAGGCCACTGTGGATGGCCTCAGGAACCTGCGTCGTCCGGATGAAATCGCCAAACTGCGTGGGCTCCCTGAGGACGAGATCATTCCTGCAGGCCTGCTCAAGGCCTACCGGGAATCAGAACGTGGTCCGGAACCTGAACCCGAGGTGCGGTGATGTCGCAGCTCAAGGTCACGCAGGTTCGTTCGGGAATCGGATCGAAGCCCAAGCATCGCGGCACACTGCGTTCGCTCGGGCTTGGCCGCGTGGGCAAGTCCCATCTGCTTCCCGACACCCCTGATGTTCGCGGCCAGATTGCCAGGATTCCACATCTTGTATCTTTCGAGGAGGTCGACTGATGAAAGTCCATGACCTGAAACCCGCCGATGGATCGCGCAAGCGCTCGAAACGGGTTGGCCGGGGGATCTCCGGCAAGGGCGGCAAGACCGCCGGCCGCGGCACCAAGGGCCAGAAGGCCCGCAGCAAGGTTCCGGTTGGCTTCGAAGGCGGCCAGTTGCCGATGCACATTCGCCAGCCGAAGCTGCGCGGGTTCAACAACCCGTTCCGCGTCGAATACCAGGCGGTGAATCTCGACACCATCGAGGAGTCGGGCCTCACCGAGGTGACCACGGAAACCTTGCGCTCCAAGGGTCTCGTGTCCAAGGGATCACTTGTCAAGATCCTCGGCCGCGGGGAGTTGAGTCGGGCAGTCACCGTCAAGGTGCATGCCTGTTCCAGGTCGGCTGAGGCCTCAATCACTTCTGCAGGCGGGTCGTTCGAGAAGGAACCGCTTCCCTTCGCCGTCCGCCCTGCATTCCAGGGCAGTGCTCACACCAACCGGTAGTCCACAGCATCCCCTCGGGGTGAACCCAATCGGATCTGCGCGTTCGGTGGCCGTGATCTCCCTGCAGTACGGTCGTCGAATTGTTTCCGCCGGTGATGGGGTCACCCACCGCTCCGTTGGACGAGGTAGAAATCCGGTACTCACCGCGAATACCGGATCCGACGCTAGAGAAGAACTCCAGAAGTAGGTCGTGAATGTCCCGCATCGGAAACATCGTCAAAGTGCCGGATCTCCGCAACAAGGTGCTGTTCACCATCGCAATGTTGGTGTTGTACCGGGTCGGATCCTTCCTGCCCGTGCCAGGTGTTGACCAGAACGCGGTTCGTGCGATCGGCGATCAGGCCCGAGATGGCGGCGTGCTCGCCTACCTGCAGCTCTTCTCCGGCCCGGCGCTCACACAGTTCTCGCTGTTCGCGCTGGGGATCATGCCGTACATCACCTCCTCGATCATCATGCAGATCCTCACCGTGGTGATTCCAAAGTTGCAGGAGTGGCAGCAGCAGGGTGCAGTGGGCCAGCGCAAAATCACCCAGTGGACCCGCTATCTCACAATCGGCATCTCGGTTCTTCAGGCAACGGGATTCACTTTCTTGTTCGCCAATGGTGGCGGTGGGTTGACCGGATCCAACAACATCAGCCTGGTCACGGAGTTCACACCATTGCGTGTGGTCCTCATCGTTACGACGCTCACGGCCGGCTCGGCGCTACTGATGTGGATGGGCGAGTTGATCACCAACCGCGGTATCGGCAATGGCATGTCACTCATCATCATGTGCTCGGTCGTTTCCACCATGCCCGCTGCGTTCTCGGCCGTGTACGCCGCCGAGAACGGTACCGTGAAATTGGCCATCTTCTTGGCCTTCTTCATCGCCTTGCTGGTCTTCATCGTGTTCATGGAACAGGGACAGCGCCGGATTCCTGTGCAGTTCGCCAAGCGGGTCGTAGGCCGCAAGCAGTACGCCGGTCAGTCCACCTACATTCCCCTGAAGGTGAATCAGGCTGGTGTGATCCCGATCATCTTTGCAAGCGCCGTTCTGAATCTTCCCGTTCTGTTGAGTCAGGTTCTGCCGGCTGAGGGCTGGGGAGCGACTGTGTCCAGTTTCATCAATGACAACCTCGTCAACACAGTGAATCCGCTGTACTTGGTGTTCCTGGCTCTGCTGATCGTCGGTTTCACCTACTTCTACACCGCAATCTCCTTTGATCCGGCCCAGCAGGCCGACAACCTCAGGAAGCAGGGCGGCTTCATTCCCGGCATCCGCCCGGGACCCCAGACCGAGACTTACCTATCAAAGGTTCTCAACCGCATCACTCTGCCGGGAGCGATCTTCATTGCGATTCTCGCCGTGATTCCCACGATTCTCATCTCCGTGCTGGTCGGTGGCGGCAACAACAACGTTGCCTTCAGCATTGGCGGCACCTCGCTGCTCATCGCAGTCGGTGTGGCGCTGGAGACCATGAAGCAGATCGACAGTCAGCTGATGATGCGCAACTACGAAGGATTCCTGACCTCCAAGTAGGGCAGGAATGACTATTCTGGAGGGGAAATGAGCGACCCATCTTCAAAGAGCGACCCATCTTCAAAGGGCGTCCGACTCGTAGTCTTCGGGCGCCAGGGAGCTGGCAAGGGAACTCAGGCAACGAGACTCGCCACCAACTACGGCATTCCTCACATATCCACCGGGGACATGCTCCGGGCTGCGGTCAAGGACGGTACCGAATTCGGCATGCGGGCGCAGGAATACATGGATGCCGGCCACCTCCTGCCCGACGACATCATGCTGGGAATCATCGAAGAGCGCTTTGGCGAACCCGACGCCGCCGGAGGCTGGCTTCTCGACGGGTTCCCACGTACTGCGGGCCAGGCGGCCGATCTCCAGCGCCTTGTGAGCCGCACTGGGCTGGATGCAGCGGTGAACCTGGAGGTTCCGGAGGACGTTGTGGTCGAGCGGATCTCCTCGCGTCGGACATGCAATGAATGCGGCACGATCTATTCGGTCTCTGACTCCTCCGGCGTCACCCAGAAGTGCGCGAAGTGCGGGGGCGTGGTGTCCCAGCGTGGCGACGACACTGCAGAAGCCGTGCGCAA
>JAHRAZ010000094.1 GCA_020027475.1 Microthrixaceae bacterium | reverse complement strand
GCATGAACAACATCACCACCGAGACCGTGTCGCCCAACATCGGCTCAACGGCGGGAGCGTTCGGCAAGATCTCCGGCATGTTGCTCGTGGCATTCGTGACGGCTGCGGCGGGGCTCTACATCATCCTTCCGGAGCCGACCGGCCTGGGTGCGGCTTCGTGGGTCAAGTGGCCGGTGATGGCTGCGGTGATAGCGGGCACCGTGTACCTGTTGAAGCTGCTCCCGGGTGACATCAGACCGAACCTGGCGCGCCAGTACCAGATCTTCAAGAACAAACACACCTGGATCATGAGTGCCATCTACACGATGACCTTCGGTAGCTTCATCGGGTTCTCCGCCGGATTCGCCTTGGCCATCAAGGTGGTGTTCGGCTTCAAGCACATCGAAGTCGACGGTGTTTTCACCCACGACGTGGCGAATCCGGATGGGCCATCGGCGCTGTCGGTTGCCTGGCTCGGGCCGTTCATCGGCGCGTTCATCCGACCCGTCGGTGGTTGGCTAGCCGACAGAGTCGGCGGCGCGAGGGTCACCCAGTACGTGGCGATCGTCATGATCATCAGCTCCCTGGGCGTGGCGTATTACCTGCGCGAGGCATATCAGTCGCCGACGCCCCAGGATTACTTCCTGCCTTTCTTCTTGTTGTTCATGGTCCTCTTCGCCGCAACCGGCATCGGAAACGGCTCGACCTTCCGCACAATCGCCATCGTCTTCAACAGGGAACAGGCCGGCCCGGTTCTCGGCTGGACCTCCGCCGTGGCCGCCTACGGAGCGTTCATCGTTCCACAGGAATTCGGTGAGCAGATCAATGCCGGCACCCCCGAGATCGCGCTGTTTGCCTTCGCCATCTTCTACGCCATCTGTCTGGGTCTGAATTGGTGGTTCTATCTCGGACCCAAGGCCGAGTTCAAAAACCCTTGAGGAGTGTGAACTGATGCTTATTTTCATCCTTGCCGGGCTGTTTGCCTTACTTCTGGCTGCCGCTGCCATGCGCACGCGTAGTGCACCCAGTACCCGCAGCCGGCTGACAATCAGTTGGGGAGACGCTTGGCTGAAGTCGGCTGTGATCGTCATCGGCATAGCGCTGTTCATGATCATGTTGCCCGCCAAGGTGATGGAGCTTGACGCGGTTACCAGCCTGGATCGCACGGTTCAGGATCTTGTCGGTGCCAGTGTGTGGGCGGTCGGCACGTTCGGGTCCCTTGCTGCACTGGTGTGGGCGCAGAAGAAGGAACTGATCTGACGTGGTGGCCGCGACCTGTCCCGAGGGTGAATTCTGATGCCTGTTCTCGGCGATCTCGAATACTTTGACGAAAACATCCCGTGCTTGGCGGCCTGCCCGGTGCACACCAACGCCGGGATGTATGTGGCCGCAATTGCGGATGGCGATGACGAATTGGCCTATCTGACGGCCCGGTTGCCGAACCCGTTTGCCTCCGTTTGTGGTCGGGTTTGTGCCGCACCTTGTGAGGATGAGTGTCGCCGAGGTGAGATCGACCGCCCGATAGCCATCCGGGCGCTGAAGCGGTATCTGACCGAGCAGTACGGCCCCGAGTCTCCCTTCGGACAGACTTGGGAAAAGGTTGCCCCGCCAATACCCGTGGATCGTCCTCAGTCCATCGGCATCGTTGGCGGAGGGCCGGCCGGCATGGCCTGCGCACACGACCTGCGGCTTCTCGGCTACCAGGTCACTGTGTACGAGGCCACGGATCGTCTCGGTGGGGCAATGTGGTTGGGAATCCCGGAATACCGTCTCGACCGCGATGTCCTCAATGCCGACCTCAACGCGATAGTCGACCTCGGAGTTGAGGTGCGCTACAACACGAAACTCGGGGTGGACATCACGTTCGACGAACTTCGCGAGGAACACGACGCTGTCTTTCTGGCAATCGGGGCAACCCTCGGGCGCGGACTCGACATTGAAGGCGCTGAGGCCGACGGCGTGTTCAGGGCCATCGAGTTCCTCATAAACATGAATCGCGGCTTCGACGTCGAAATTGGTGAAAAGGTGATTGTTGTGGGCGGGGGTGATGTGGCAATGGATGCCGCTCGCACGGCGCTGCGTGCCGCCGACTATGTCTCCGGCAAGCAGTCGGATACTCCCGGTGTATCCGAAGAAGACGTGGATGCCGAGGAGCGCTCATCGATGACCGAAGCTCTCGATGTCGCCCGATCCGCGGTGCGGGCCGGGGCGGGGGAGATCACGGTCATGTCACTGGAGTCGCGCGAAGAGATGCCGGCCCACGACTTCGAGATCGAAGAGGCCGAACAAGAGGGCATTTCCTTCATGCCCCGTCGTGGCCCGCGCCGGATCCTCGTGGAGGACGGTCGGGTTGTCGGCTTCGAGACCAATGGTGTGCTTTCGGTGTTCGACTCCGAAGGCCGGTTCTCACCTGAGTTCGATACCGACGATGTTCAGACCGTCGAGGCGGACACGATCATCCTTGCCATCGGCCAGGCGATAGATCTTGATGCGCTCGGCGAAGACGGCCCTGAGACAAGTCCGCGCCGCACCATTCAGATCGACGACGACACGGGCGAGACCTCGATCCCCGGAGTCTGGTCCGGTGGCGACGCCGCCAAGGGACCCCGCACGCTGATCGCAGCTGTCGCAGACGGCCGCCGGTCGGCAGCGGACATCCACGAGCATTTTGGCGGTGACTCGGCCCAGTCCGAGCCCGGGCGCATGGTGCGACTGGAACAGTTCAACCGGCTCGATGACCTGTACGACCGGGAAGACCGTGTGGCCGTGCCGACACTCGATACGGGCCGCCGGATGGGCCTCGCCGAGGTCGAGCTGGGGTTCACAGAAGAACAAGCTCGTTGCGAGGCGAACCGGTGCCTGCGCTGTTTCGCCAACATCATGTTGGACGTGGACCGCTGTGTGCTCTGCGCGCTGTGCGCAGACGTCTGCCCGGTCGATGTGATCTCTCTGGTGCCATCAGAAGAGGTCGATTCCGGCCATGGTGGCGGCACTGCGCTGCTGCTGGATGAGACCGACTGCATCCGCTGCGGTCTGTGTATCGAACGCTGCCCTCCCGACGCGCTGTCGATGGGGGTCTGGACAGGAGTTGGAGTGCCGACATGACCAGTACCCAGAATGAAGACAGGCCCGCCCAGGAGAGCTGGCTGCGCCGAACCCGCGTTGGTCGGTCGATCTTCCGCACGCCTTCGAAGGCGACACCCCGCGACCGGGCCGCAGGTCACTGGTCGAACTTCTTCTTGCACATCTACCCGGTGAAGGTGCCGCGCAAGCAGATCACCTTCCGTTACTCCTATTACCTGGGTGTGATCTCCACGGTGCTGCTCGGCTCTCTGGTCGCATCGGGGATCTACCTGATGTTCTTCTACGTGCCTTCGCCGGCCAGCGCCTACACCGACATCCAGACCCTGCAGACCGAGGTCACCTTTGGCCAGTACATCCGAAACGTGCACAGGTGGTCGGCTCACCTGATGGTGCTGGCGGTGGCAGCGCACATGGCGCGCATGTTCTATCGGGGTGCCTACAAGTCGCCCCGCGAGTTCAACTGGGTCCTGGGCGTCGGGTTGCTGCTCCTGACCCTGCTCCTGTCGTTCACCGGCTATCTGCTGCCCTGGGATCAGCTGGCCTACTGGGCGGTCACCGTGGGCACCGAGATGGCAGCGTACGTACCGATGGTCGGTGGGGACGTGCAGCGGATGCTGCTCGGTGGAGCGACGGTGTCGGCTGCGACCCTGTTGCGGTTCTACGTACTCCACGTCGCAGTGCTGCCGACAATCATCGTGAGTGTGCTCATGATCCACATCTGGCGTTGGCGCAAAGACGCCATGCTCGACACAGAAAGGGACGAACCCGATGAATGACGAGACCGAAGTGGACCTTCCCGGCCGCGGCTCGGTGCAGAAGTCCGGCGACAGCCGGGTACTCGGCATAGTCCCGGGCAAGCCGGTCGCCGGCGAGCGCAAGGAGCCGGAAGAGCAGAATCTGGTGATGGTGTGGCCCAACCTGTTGGTCAGACAGGCTGTCGCGGCGATGTCGATAATTCTGTTGGTGTTGTTCATTGCGATCTTCGCCGACGCGCCACTTCGTTCGGTGGCCGATCCCACCAACACGCCCAACCCCGAGAAGGCACCTTGGTACTTCGCTGCATTGCAGGAACTGCTGGCGCACTTCCATCCGTTGATTTCCGGGGTGCTGATACCCACCTCGATCATCATCGGTCTGGTATCGCTGCCGTACATCGACCGGAGCACGTTCCTTCAGCCCCGTCACCGCAAGGTGGCGGTCACAGCGTGGACGGCTTTCATGGTGATCTGGATCGTATTGACAATCATTGGCTTCGCCTTCAGAGGTCCCAACTGGGGCTGGGTATGGCCGTGGCAAGAATGGCATGGTGAGCTATGAGTAACGAGATTGAACGCCGGGACCTGCTCAGCAAGGCCTGGAAAGGCGGCTTGGTCCTCATCTTGGCCGCCGGCGCTTGGACCACTTGGGACTTGTTGCAGCCACTGGCCACAAAAGGATTCGGCGGCAAGGTGCGGGCAGTACCGCCCGAAGCGGTGGCTGGTGAAGAGGTGGTTGAGGTACCGGCAGCGCGCGCCTACCTGACCCGCATCGATGATGAGCTCATCGCCATGTCCGAAAAATGCACTCATCTGGGATGCCGGGTGCCGTGGTGCGACTCGTCGAGCCGGTTTGAGTGTCCATGCCACGGTTCGGTGTTCAACCGAGCGGGTGACATCCTCAGCGGGCCGTCGCCGCGGGGCCTTGACAGGTATCCGACCGAGATCGGTGATGACGGCCTCATCTACATCGACACGGGCGACCTCGAGGATGGTCCGCCACCGGGCACCGAGACGATTGACGATCCCCCAACTGGCCCGCCTTGTGCGGTCGAGGAGCACTGATCATGCCGTACGGATACTCCAACGACCCCGAACTCGACCGCTCCACCAACCGGGTGATGGTCATCGGCGTGGTACTCCTGGTGGCACTGGCGGCGGCCTTTCCCGTGTACCTGTATTTCGAGCCCGACGCGCGGGAGGAGTCGCGGGAGGAAAACCTTGCGTCGCTGGCCAGCGAAGGTGAGTCCATCTGGGAATTCAACTGTTCGTCCTGTCACGGGGAGAACGGTGAAGGTGGAACCGCACCCGCGTTGAACTCCCAGCAGTTCCTTCAGTCAGCCTCCGACGAACAGATGGAACTGCTGATCGCTGTGGGGATCCCCGGCTCTGCAATGTCGGCTTTCTCCCAGGATTTTGCTGGTCCGCTGACGTCAGAGCAGATCAAGGGTGTCGCAACTTACCTGAGGTCCCTGGAGGACGATGCTCCCGACGTTCCCAACTGGCGGGAACCGACACCGTAAATGCATCGATGCCGCCAGCATCGGTGCCGCCCACGGAGCGCGGGCAGGCATTTCCATTGTGCCTTGCGAACCCCTCAGATCAGCGCGCCGGCCTCACCCTTCGGGTGTAGTTGCGGCCGATTGAGCAGTTCCTCATAGATGAGGGCGCTCATTTCGGCGATGTGGTCGGCCTGGTCCGGGTCGCTCCACAGATTCACTCGCTGACGAGGATCCTCGGTGGTGTGGTACAGCTCGCCTTCGGTGCCGTCATAGGTGCGGGTGC
>JAHRAZ010000053.1 GCA_020027475.1 Microthrixaceae bacterium | reverse complement strand
TCCGCTTTCGACAGCTCCATCAGCGGTGCGTGGATCGACATCTTCCTGCCACCTTCGGTGGCGGCTGCTGTTGCCAGATTGGCCATCGCCTCGAACGCCGAAATGAACTCGGGGCGACAGTCCGGGTAACCCGAGTAGTCGACCGCGTTCACCCCGATGAAAATGTCCTGCGCTCCGAGTACCTCGGACCAGGCCAGAGCGAAGCTCAAGAACACCGTATTTCGCGCCGGCACGTAGGTCGCGGGAACCCCGTGACCCAGATCTTCCACGGAATCGTGCTTCGGAACATTGATGTCATCGGTAAGCGCTGAGCCGCCGAAAGTGGTGAGATCCAAGTCCAGCACCACGTGCTTGTTCACTCCCAGCATGTGAGCCACTCGAGTCGCAGCTTCGAGTTCCACCACATGTCGCTGGCCGTACCGCATGCTCAAGGCATGGACATCGAAGCCGGATTCCACTGCTTGGGCAAGCACAGTGGCCGAGTCGAGACCTCCACTCAGCAGCACAACGGCCGCACGGCCGCCGGCATTCATGAGCCTTCCACCACTCTCACCTCAGAAGGTATGAGCCGCATCGTCATTTTCACCGGATGATCAAGCTCACGTGCGAGGCCCTTGGTCACGGAATCAGTGTTTTCGGGGATTTCCGAGCCGGTGAGTGTCACGTCGATGGTGTCATCTTCCACCTCCACGTCGAGCAGTTCGAGACTTCCATCGGTCGGCAGCCAGTCTTCCAACAACTCCTCCGCCACTGACTGCTCCCCCGACGCGTCCCAACTCTCGAGGGAAGTGAGGCTGAGGGGAACCGCGATGATGAGCGCGCCGGCCCCGAATGCAACCATCACCCGCCTCAACTGAACCCGCTGTTCACCCTTGGGCGGGATCACCGCGTACCCCATGAGCACGAACACCACCGTTGCTGTGAGCACGATGGAGACGAAGTTCGTCAGGAACAGCAGGAGCGCTCCCCTGGCCAGCTCGAACTCACCACTTTCCAGAGTGATTCCCACAACCGAGAGGGGCGGGACCAAAGCCACGGCAACGGCCACCCCCGACAATGAGCTGGACACCCGTGGATCGACGGTGGCGTAGGCACCAGCCGCGCCGGCTGCAATCGCTATGCCCAGATCCACAAGGGTGGGCTCGACCCGCGAAGAGACCGCAGAATTGGTTGACAGCTGGCCGACTGACGGCAACCACGCTGATATCAGCCAGGCAACTGCGATTGCAGCGGCAACGGCGAACAACACGAGCAGGAGCGAACGGATCAACCTGGCGGCCCAACCGTTCACTGCGGCCGCTGATATCCCCATTATCGGCGTCATCAGAGGGGCAACGAGCATCGCGCCGATGACCACCGCTGTTGAGTCCTGCACCACGGCGAAACTGGCAATTGTCGAGGCGAGGATCATCATCACCCAGAAGGAACCGAGTTTCTGGGAACGGTTGGGAGGTTCGAAGAACAGGGTTTCTGTGATCGTACGGCGGTGATCGAGTTCCAAACGCCGGTTGGCGACCCAGTCCCCCACGAGACGAGTACCCGAGCGGATGTCCACATCGACCGCGAGCTGCCCATCCTTTCGCGACAAACCCATTGCCAACAGGATCCCTCCGATTGCGAGTGCAGCCAGGCCAATCCCTGCCCGCACAGCCAGAATCGCGGCGTCGGGAACCACTATCAGGACACCACCCAACACGATGAGGAGGAATCCCAGCTGCAACCGATTTCGGTTGACGGGTCCGCCACCCCGTTTACGATTCCGAAGTAGGACGAAGATGCCCCTGAAGATCGCGACCAAGCCGATTACGACGGTGACGCCGAGGTCATCGAGGAGAATCAGCATCAATCCGCCCACTGCGGCTACGAGAATCGTGGTCCAGGAACGACCATCTTCGGAGGACCCGTCAACCGACCCGGCCGACTGACCCGCTCTGGTTCGCGCACGAAAGGTGAGCCAGAACTCGGTCCCTGCCCAGAGCACGAGGAGGAGACCGAGGATTGGACGAATCAGCTGTTCTGTCGCCGGACTCGAAAGAATCATCACACCGGCCACAATCAGAGCCAGACCCCTCAGAGTGGCGGAGTTGATCCACCACGGGTCCCTGCGGGCTGCAATTGCCGTATCCGAATAGTCCCGGGACCGACCGCGTCGGAACCAACGCCGGCCGGATGTCCCGGACTTGCCGGCCGCCGTGTTCCCTGCCTCGTCGTTCCCCGCCTCGTCACCGCTCACGAGTCGCCACGATCCATTGTCGGCACCATGAACGTCAACGCTACCGATTCCGACCGCTCTGACGGGTAGCTACTCGACAGCACCTTGCGCGCGCTGGTCCAGCGAAGTTCACAAGTCGGCCACAAAATCCGGGGAGTTGCCTGCGAGAGCGCGTTCAGTCTTCCAGCAGGGCACGCCTCACAACTGCTCGATGAGTGCGGAAATCGCCGTATTGGCGTGACAATGCCCATGCGCGTTTCATGAACAGATGCAGATCGTGTTCCACCGTGTAGCCGATTGCCCCGTGCAGTTGAAGGCACACGTCAGAGGCAACCTGCGACGAGCGGGAAGCCCGACTCTTCGCCATCGAAGCGGCCACAGTGGCGTCTTCGCCGACACTCAACAGATGAGCGGCGTTGAAAGCCAGTGGCTCGGCAAACTCAACGCCGAGCGCGGCGTCGGCAAGCTCGTGCTTCACGGCCTGGAAGGACCCGATTGGCACGCCGAACTGACGGCGCTCACCCACGTATTCCACTGTCATGTCGATCATTCGATGTGATAGGCCCACAAGTGCTGCCGCGGAGAAGGTAGCGGCGGCATTGCGGGCAGCGGCCAGCGCAACAGCGTCGGAATCAGATGACACAACCACCGTGGAATCGTCTGCATTCCAATTCACCCGCCCGAGATGGCGCGCCCCGTCAACACTCGAAAGCGGCGTGATGTCCGCGGCGGAAGCGTCCAGCAAATGCGCTGCGGACCCGGTCAGGATCAGGAACCAATCGGCAGTTGATGCACAGGGCACGATCGGCGACTCTCCGAACCCGACACCCACCGTGACCTCGCCGCACGCGATCCGGGCGAGGATTTCCGAAGCCAGTGGTTCGGAGGAAGACGCGAGGACCGGCGGAGCAACCGCGGCAGTCTCGATCAAGGGATCGGGCAAACCCGCATATCCAGCCTCCACCGCAATTCCCACGAAGGCGTCCTGAGTCATGCCCATTCCGCCATCAGCCTCTGGCACCAGCAGACCCAGGACGCCCATGTCCGCGAGCCCTTTCCAGGCCCGCTCGACGCGACCATTTCCCTGGCCGACGTCGGTGTGCCGGCCGACCTCGCCACCCCATGACGCACGCACGGCGACGATGTCACAAGTGTCCGCCAGGAGTGCCTTCACCGCACTACGGAACTCGGCCTGTTCTTCGGTTGGTGCGAATCTCATCTCGACCTACTTCCGCGGAAGGCCGAGCACCCGCTCGGCGATGATGTTGCGCTGGATCTCGTTGGTGCCTGCGTAGATCGGACCCGACAGCGAGAACTCGTATCCGTGCATCCAGGAACCATCCAGCTCTGCTTCCGCTCCCAGGAGATCCAGGGCAGCTTCATGCAACCGGACATCCAGTTCGGACCAGAACACCTTGTTGTACGAGGACCTGGCTCCGGCAGGAGTTCCCTCCACCACCCCTGTGACATCGCGCAGCGTGTAGAGGGCATAAGCCTCGGTATCAATCCAGGCATCAGTTACGGCGTCCAGAACCGCCGGATCCAGGTCGACACCTGCAGCAATCTGGTCATGCGCCAGTTCCAGCAAACGGGCCGCCGCCGCCCGGAATCGTCCGGGTGAACGCAGCGTGAGGCCTCTTTCGGAACTGGTGGTGGACATCGCGACTCCCCAGCCCTGTCCGATCTCACCGAGAATACCCCCGGCCGCCATTGTCTCGGTGGTGCCATCATCGTCGGGCACGAAGACGTCGTCGAGGAACACCTCGGCAAAACCCTCGTCGCCGTCAAGTCGCCCGAATCCCCGGACAGTCATTCCCTCGGCGGTGAGCGGTGCCAGGAAATAGGTGAGCCCGCGATGGCGCTCGGCTTCCGGATCGGTACGGAACAAGCCAAACAGATGCGTACTGAAGGCCCCGCGGGTGGTCCAGGTCTTCTGACCGCTGAGAACCCAGCCCCCGCGCTCATCATCTCGCACCGCACGTGACTTGATGCCGGCGAGGTCCGAACCAGCGTTGGGTTCGGACCAGCCCTGACACCAGAGGTCTTGCGCTGCCGACATCCTCGGCAAGTAGTAATCCTGTTGCGCCCGGGATCCGAACTCGAAGATCGTCGGAGCCAACAGGAAGATCCCGTTCTGGGTAATCCGTTGGGGCGCTCCGGCGGCGTAGTACTCCTCTTCGAAAATGAGCCACTCCCACAAAGTGGCATCCCGACCTCCATAAGCGGCGGGCCAGGACACAACCGCCCAACCTGCTGAATGCAGCAGGTACTCCCATTCGAGGTGAACGGCGAAGCCCTCGGATGTGTCGCCACTCGGCAGTGGCTCAGCAGGCACGTTCGCCCGCAACCACTCCCGACACTCTTCGCGGAAGTGTTGCTCCGACTCGCTCCACGTGAGATCCATGCACTGATTCTGCCGAATTTCTGACGCCCCGTCAGATCCTGTGTTGCAACGGACATCCGAATCGGTCCGGACGCCGACCGAATTGATGAGCCAGAATGAGGTCCGCCCATCCGGCGCGATACATCAAGATGAACGAGTCGATCCACACCACCACTGGCGGCACGAATTCCAAGAATGGGGCCGCGTGAACACAAGGTTGGAGCGCGCTCCTGGTTCGGCCGGCCCCGCTTGGTATTACTTCCTGGCTCTGAGCCTGGTGACTGCCACCCTCATGTGGCCGATGGCCGTGGAGTTTGCGACCGGCACACCTGTGGGCTTGGAGACGCGAGCTCGCCTGACAGGCTTGATGGTGGCTGTCGCCGTGGGCGCGGCCGGATTGCGAATTCTCTGGTCAGCGCTCAGATCCAAGCCCAAGGTCACACGGCTCTGGATTCCGATCGGTCTCGGTTGCCTGATCTGGGCTGCTGGTGCTGTCGCCGCGGTGTCAGCAGGCCTCTCTCCGGTGGGCGGACCTGGTCTGGGAGCCGTGCCCGTGGGACTGCACCTCACGGGCATGGTGATGATCCTTGCCGGGACCGCGTCTCTGCCCGGAAGCATTCCGCTGTCTCGGTCGGGACTGCTTGACCTCGCAACTGTTCTGCTCGCAGTCATGGCCGTGTTGTGGAGCACGACGCTGCCTCTGTATGCGAACCCGGGTTCCTCAACTCTGAGTCGCGTGGTCATCGCCACGCTCGGTTCAGTATGCGTAATGGCTGGGGCGTCGATCGTTGTCAGAACCATGCTTGCCCGCCATGTTGAACTTCGCGGTCTCGTCTGGGCCCTGATGCTCGGAGGTGCGGCCATGGTGATTGTTGCCCCGAGAGCCCCCGAGGCCATCTATACCCCGGCTTCGCGAACAGCCGATGCACTCTGGACCGCTATGGGCGCAGCGCTGTTCGCCTCCGGAGTTCGCATGCAGCGCAGCGGGAAGACAACTGAGGTATCGCTGCGTCAGATCGAACGAGTCCAGGCATTCTTGCCGGGTGCCGCCACGATCGTGGGCATAATCGCTGTGGCTACACACGAAGGAGTCCTGGGCAACCGAGATCCCATCATGGCGGCGCTTGGTGTGGGCCTTCTGACAGTAAGTTCGTTCCGGGCCGCTGTGATGCACGCGCACAACGTCGAGATCTTTACCCGACTCCAAGGTAGTGCGCTCGACCTGGCCAAGGTTGGACGCGAGGACTCCCTCACGGGACTCGGAAACCGCCTCGCATTGGAAGAGAGACTGGAAGTGGCGTTGAGCACCGCGTCACCCGACGGAGTTTCGGTTTTCTTCATCGACATCGACAACTTCAAGGAGGTCAACGACAGCCTGGGCCACGAGGCCGGCGACACACTGTTGAAAATCCTTGCTGAACGGCTCACGGACGTCCTGGGTGGGGAGGTCTACAGAGTGGGCGGGGACGAGTTCGTAGCAGTCAGGGAGGACTTGGATGTCACACGCGCCCAGACAGTGGCTGAGGCAGCCGTCGCGGCGCTCAGCCCGCCGGTGCAGATCGGCCTGCACCGAGTTTCCAGTGGCACCAGCGTGGGAGTGGCCCGTTCGAGCCTTCGGACCGACGGCAACCGCGGCCCGGACGACGCCCAACTCCTCATGCGCCGAGCTGACTTGGCGCTGTACCGGGCGAAGGAACTGGGCAGAAGTCAGTGGGCGGGTTACGAACCTTGGTTGCAGGACCGGGCCGACCAACGACTGACACTCCAGCAGAACCTGAGGAGAAGTATCGATGAACGGGAACTCGGCCTTCAATTCCAGCCCATCATTGACCTCGAGACGAACACCGTTGTCGGCGCCGAAGCGCTGGTCAGATGGAGCACCAACGACTACGGCATGCTCCTCCCAGCGGATTTCATTCCCCTGTTCGCCGAGGCCGGTCTGATGCCACAACTGGGAACTCTGGTCTTCGAAGAAGCCCTGGCCGCCCTTGGGAAAACAGCTCGGTTCGAAGGGTTCATAGCGGTGAATCTGTCCAGGGAAGAATCGACGATGCCGACGGTTCTGACTTCGATGCTTTCGGCACTGAAGGCCAGCAACACGGAACCATCAAGACTCCGGCTCGAACTCACAGAACGCAACGTCCTCGATCCAGCTGCCCGCCGCTTGATCCAGCAGGCGACCGCAAGCGGGATCGGGGTGTGCATCGAAGATTTTGGCACCGGCCCCACGTCGCTGCGACACCTCGCCGACTTCGACAACCTGACTCTCAAAATGGATCGCAGCTTCCTCGGACCTTTCGGGCGCAAACACGACGACCAGGTCATTCTGCGAGCCGTTTCAGAGCTTGCCGATGGCTTGGGATTCACCGTTGCAGCCGAGGCTGTCGCGAGCGCAAGGCAGACTCAGGTCTTGGTTGACTTGGGCGTCAAACAGGCGCAGGGCTGGTACTTCGGTCTCCCCGGTGACCTGGGTCTGATCGACGCACGATCTTCGGGCGGCCTGCACGGTGCCTCAACCGGAGGATCGCCGTGACAATCCCCATGCGCTCCAATCGGATGATGGGCGCCCGCTGGGTTCGCCAGAACTCGCCGGTTCTGATCGCGGCGATGGTTGCCTTCGCTGTCGGAGCCACACATGTCTCGTGGCGCACACTTGCCGGCCAGGATCCCTCCACCAACCCTTGGGCACTCGGACCCCAGGCAATCGAAGTCCTGTTGAGCGCGGCGGCTGCGGTGGCCCTGTTTCTGGGTTCCAAGCGGCTCACAGGAACAGCTCGGACCTCGTGGCGACTCATCGCCACCGCCGGCGCGGTGTGGGCCGTCGGCTCGACCGTCTGGATTTCGTGGGCGCTGAACGACATCTCACCGGACTCAGCAGGTCCGGCAGACCTGATGCATCTTGTCGCCGCTCCCCTGATCGCTGCCGGCATCCTCCTCTACCCTTCCGGACGCCGCCGCGAACGCGCGGTCAGGAGCCTCATCGACGGCCTGTTGGTTTCGGTATCACTCTTGTTGATCCTGTGGACACTTGGACTCCGAATCAATCCATCGTCGGGCCCGGGGACCTACTTCGGCCACTCGGAAATCCATGTGCTTCATCCACTGGTCACCACTTTCCTGATCGTCATGGTGGTGGTTCTCGTATTCACCACCCGGGATTCGAACACGCGCTCATTCGTGCTTCTCGGTCTGGCACTCACGGCCATCGTGCTAACCCAGTCGGCTGACCTTCTGCTCGAGGAGTCCGGCGTCTGGGGTGAAGCGGCGCTCGTACTCGATACCGGCTGGGCCACCGGATTCGTCCTTCTGACGGCGGCTGGGTTCCTCATGGAACCCCGATCGACATCGACCACCATGACGGGGCCGGAGCTGGCGCTCCAGATTGGTGGTAGCACACCGATTGTCGTCGTTCCGGCGACCTTGGGGGCAGTGGCGATGATGGTCGGGATCATAGAACTTTCCACGGGGTCAGACGCTGCCCCCTATACCATTCCGGCACTCCTGATCGTTGCGGGCCTCATGATCGCACGGCAGTCTTACACCCTCAACCAACGGCGCGGGCTGACAAAGGAATTGGCTCAGTCTGTGAGCGAACTCTCCCATGAGGCATCGCACGACAGGCTCACCGGGCTTCCGAACCGATCGAGATTGCTCAACACCCTGAACCGGAAGAGATCAACGGCTAGAGCTGTGATCGGTGTGCTCTTTCTGGACATTGATCACCTGAAGGCCATCAACGATTCCCTCGGGCACCAGGTCGGCGACCAACTGATCCGCGACACTGCGGAGATGCTCACTGACCAGTTGGGGAAAACAACCGTCACCCGCTTCGGCGGTGACGAGTTCGTGGCCACCATCACAGCCCGAACGGGACCCGAGGTCTGGAACGATGCGCTGAAGATCACTCGCCAAATCAACCACGCAGATCCCAAGCGGGGATCAGTGGCCACGCCGTCAGTGAGCGCGGGGCTGGCAATCTGGAACGAGGACATCGACGCCGAGGAGATCCTGCGCCGTGCAGACACCGCGCTCTATGAGGCCAAGTCATCCGGCCGTCAGAGCCTGTTCCGGTACTCTCCGGATCTGGACGCAGACACTCGTCGCCGAGTGGAACTGGAGCCGGATCTCATGGTCGCCCTCGAACGCGGCGAGCTCCGGGTGCACTACCAGCCCGTTGTGTCACTCGGCAGCGATTCTGTGATCGGTGCCGAGGCATTGGTTCGCTGGGACCATCCGACCCTGGGACTCCTCCAACCCAAGGAGTTCCTGGGCCATGCCGACGCGAGTGGATTGCTCGAAGGCATCGGTAACTTCGTACTGGAAACTGCGGTGGAGAACTTCGCCGAGCTGAATCGTTCAAATCCGGATGAACCACTACAGATTGCCGTGAACATGTCCGCCAGTGAACTGGTGGCGAATGAAGCTGTTCGCGCCGTGACGAGAGCGTTGGCAAGATCCGGCCTGGACCCATCGCAGCTCATGATCGAGATAACGGAGGACGTCGTGCTCGACGACGCCACGCGCGCCACCATCGACCAACTGACCGAAATCGGTGTGTCGATTGCGATCGATGACTTCGGCACCGGCAACTCCTCCTTGCGGCAGCTCGGGGAATACCCCGCTCGAACCCTCAAGGTTGACAGAACATTCATACGGGGACTCGGAATCAATTCCGAGGACACCCTCGTGGTCCGGTCGATTTTGAAGCTCGCGAAGAATATGGGCCTCACCACCATCGCCGAAGGAGTCGAGTCGATTACGCAACTCGATTTGCTGAGGCAACTCGGATGCGACGCGGCCCAGGGCTGGTATTTCGATCGTGCCAGACCCTTCCCCGAACTCAGGGAAGGTCATCTTCGTGCAATCAGCCCGTTGGACCTTGCGGCGCTCCCCGCAGTCAGCCGCACAGATTCTTGATGGAGCTACTCGCACCATCCATGATCGATTCAAGAAGTTTCGACACGCTCGGCAGGTCGTCGATCGACCCCACGACCTGGCCCGTTGGCAGGATGCCAACTTCGAGGTCGCCATCGACCACAGATGCCTTGGTCATCATCGGAGCATTGGCAGCCAGAGCCACCTGCGCCCACGTCAGGTCCTGATCATCGTGCATTGACCTTGCAGTCCTGAACAGGTCCGCCGGCGAGGAGCCCGACCGACGGGCGAAGGCCAGAGCATTTCCCGCTGCTTTCGTCAGGCGCCGGGGCCCTCTGGATCTCTCCAGCGTGTCGATCAACTCCGTGCGGATCACACGCTGGGGGGCGCCGTCAATGGCAGTGGTGACCACCGTGGATGTGAGCGCCGACTCCAGATACACCTGCTTCACGTGATCCGGCACCTGGCTCTCCGCCGTGAGCAGGAACCTCGTGCCCATTGCGATTCCGTCCGCACCCCATGCAAGGGCACCGGCGAGTGATTCACCGGAGTGCATTCCGCCTGCAGCCAACACGATGAGTTCGGTGTCGGCCACCGCCTCCACCACACCGGGCACCAGAAGTGAGGTGGGAATGGTTCCGGTATGCCCTCCGCCTTCCCCACCTTGGGCGATCACGGCAGTGACACCCATGTTGGCCACCTTCTGGGCATGCCGGGGTGCACCAACGGTGACAATCGTGGCGATTCCAGCCGACTCCAGGCGTTCCACCTGTTCCGGCTTCGGAGCAGCAGCGAAGCTGGCCACTGGCACCGTTCGCTCGATCATCATCGAGATCCGTTCGTTGGCGTCAGGCTGGGAAGGAAGCAGGTTCACGCCGAACGGATTGCCTGTACGTCGGCGAACCTTGTCGATGGCTGCACCGAGTTCGTCCAGTGTCATCGTGGCCGAAGCCAGGATTCCCAGACCGCCGGCTTCCGCAGTGGCAGCAGTGAGCTGTGCGCCCGATACCCAGCCCATGCCTGTCTGCACGATCGGATATTCGACTCCGAAGCGCTCGCACGCACGGGTGGTGAGCACATCGTTGGGTGAGCCTCGGCCAGTCGGGGGCTGACCAGTTGAATCCTGATCCGTCACTGGTCCGGGACTTCCTTGAATCGGTTACCTGACGGATCGACCTGATCGAGCATCGAAAGTTCTTCGGCGGTCGGAACTCGAGACTCCGGCACTTCGCCTTCAACCACGAGATCGAAACCAGTTTCTTCAGCAACTTCGTCCACTGAAACGCCCGGATGCACAGAACGCAATCGCATCACCGCGACACCATCGGAGTCGTCGGACTCGAAATCCATGACAGCCAGGTTTGAGACAACTCGGCGAATCTCGTGGAATCGACTGGCGACCGGCCCGAGCGCGGCGGCACGGTCGTAGCCGACACCGCTGACAACATCCACGGACTCCACGAACACCTTTGGACCGTGTTTCGGAACCCAGTAGCTCGTGGTGTGATTGATCGTGTTCCCCGGAGCACCCCGGAATCCGAGCAATTGGCTCTTCGGCTGCTTCCAGTCGCCGATTGCGGCCAGATTCTGGTTGCCGTGGCGGTCAATCTGGGTGGCTCCCATCATCACATGCCGTCGGCCATGCCAGAGCAGACCGAACATCTCGCGGTACGGATTCCAGTGGGCAACAATACGGTTCTCCAGGCGCTCGGCCTCGGACATCCCCACCGGTGGAACGTTGTCGATCAATGTGTAGAAACCATCAGTGAGGGCAAGATGGGGTTCGGAGGTTGCCACAGCCAGTCGTCCGCCGATCAGGGGAAGATTGCCGATGGGATTGCACAGGCGCTCACCGTCGCCGGCAAAGCAGTCCGCTATTGCGACTGCGCATACATCCGCGCGTCGAGTTGCAGTGGTTTCGCTGGTGTTCATGAGTTCGCCCTCCGCAGTTCCGAGACCTTGGCCTGATAGCCCTGTTCGTCAATGTCGAGGAAGTCCGTTCGGAAGGCCTCCCAGTCCTCCTCGGATTTCCCGGTGGCCGCGTACCGCTTCTGGAACGTCTCGTCGCGCCCATAGTCCGGAGGGCACTCGGTGAAGTGTGCTCCACCTGGCGCCTCGATCACCCCGGCCACGTCGAGTCGCGAAATCTTCAGGTGCGTCACGTCTGCCAGCCCGGCCAGTTCCTCCGTGGCAACCACGGATTCGCAGCTCACGTATGCCTTCTTGGCCGCCCTGACGAACAGATCATCAAAGAACGGATCCTCACCCAACCACACGGAATTGCCGGACATGTCCGCCCGGTTCTGATGAACGAATGCGACATCAAGGTCCAGGGCCGGCACGGCCAGCAAAGTCTCGAATTCACCGCTGTCGGGTTCGGCGTATGGGGATTTCACGGTGAGTAGATCGGGCATTTCCACCGGGACGTCGGAGCCGAGACCGGCTCGCGTGGGAAGGAAGGGCACCCGCCATCCCGCGGCAGTCAGGCCCAGCAGCAACATGCCTTCATCCCACTCCGCAGCTTCAATCGTGCCGTCCTGTCGAGCTTGGCGGTAGAACGGCTCCAGGGGAATGGAATCGAGGGACACGAAGCCGGAAATGACCTTGCGGACTTTGCCGGTCTTGCAGAGCAGCCCGACGTCCGGCCCGCCGTACGCGACGATCGTGAGATCGGTCAGGTCGCTGCGCAGGATTTCGCGCACGATGGACATCGGCTTTCTTCGGCTTCCCCATCCGCCAATGCCGACCGTCATTCCGCTGGACAGTTCGGCAACAGCCTCTGCCTCTGTCATTCGTTTGTCTGGACCCGGCACCCGATGTGCTCCTCGACTCGTTGGACATTTCAGCCGGGCCCAAATCTGATGACCCGTCAGATTCCTGACGGTAGCGCCCACCGGCCCCACTGGGCCATATAGCCGGCGATGTCGCGCCCTACTGTCTGCCCCGTCGCGCCGTATCACCGGCCCCACTGGGCCATATCACCAGCCCCGACGCGCCATATCACCAGCCCCGTCGCGCCATGTCACCAGCCCCGTCGCGCCATGTCACCAGCCCCGTCGCGCCATGTCACCCGCCCCGTTGGGCCATCCCCGAGTCCCGGTGGCCGCAGGACACGACATCTCCTTTGGGCTGACCCCTGCAATAATCTTCAACGGCCCGGCACCACCCGCTCGGGCCACCGATGGGAGGGACCCACGTGAATCAAAGCAGGAACAGCGATACCACCTTCGCCCGGCGACTGACGAGGCCAGCCGTGACGTTGTTGCTGCTCGCCATCGTTGTCACCGCATTCACGTCGTGCACTGCCAATGACGAATCCACCTCCAACGGGGACAACGCGGAGAATTCGGCCGGTGATGATTCGACCGACGATCCAACGGATGACGGATCCTCAGCCGCAACACCCGGCAGTGAACCTGGATTCACCGCACAGGTCACCGACTTCATGACCCAGATGGAGGCAGCCGGGGAAACCTGTGAAGTCTTCTCGGCATCTCGCGCAGTTCCGCTGGTCGAACCCACCACGCCCGCCGAAGCGGAAATGGCCATCGACGCGTTGCTCCTTCAATTGGACAAGATGGCATCGACCACAGGTGAAACTGAGACGTCCAACCTTCTTCGCTCGTCCGCAGAGGGCCTCGAGGCCTATGCAATCGAGGTGTCCTACGATCCAGCCTCACTCGACTTGGCGGGTGCCGGACCCGACACCCCGGCCGCCGAGGACTACCGGAACGGCACACAGGCATGGATGAATGCGGCGATCACCGAATGCACCGTAGATGCGGCGGAACAATGAACAGCGGATCAGCGAACAGTGTCGCCGAACCGGACGCCACAGTGACCGGCGCTGCGAAGATCAGTCAATGCCAGCGCAAGCAACCAACACCCGGGGAGGCCATCAAATGAGCGGTTCGAGCACGAAGTCTGGAGTGCGCCCGCCGAGCCTCAAGGTGAAGATCGGCGCGGCCATAGCTGCACTGGCTCTGCTCGCAGGAGTGGTGGCAACGGTGGCAGCCCCCCTGCTGGGCAATCAAGCACCCGAGGTGGACACCTCCAGCACCACCACGATCCTGTCGGACGATCAATACGAGTCGCGCGTCAGCTCCGTGAGCACTCTGATAGATGGCGCTGGTACGGACCGATGCCAGCTCTTGCCCGCATTCTCCACCATGAGCGCCCTGCCACAGCCCACGAACGCCGCACAGACAAGTGCCCGAATTCAGGTAACGACCGAGTTGATTCTTGCGGCGGCCGAATCCATGGGACCGGATGAAGCCCCAAGTGCCGAACTGTTCCGCCAGACTGCCGACGACCTGACAGCCGAAGCCGAAGAGAACAGCTTTGATCCGAACTGGTTCCTTCTCGGTCCGACATCGATGACCTCCGAATTCAACGACAAGGTCGCCGGCTATGGGGAATCAAGTATCGAAATGTGCCAAACGGTGACCAGCACCACACTGAGCTGAGCCGACGGACTGAGGGTCGCGCACAGCCGGATTCTGCCGCTTGGCTTCCCGGACCCGGAGTCGAGCCAATCTTCCAACAAGAGGGCACATGGCTCGAGTCCGATCGGAGGACGAAGACATTTTCGACCGGACTACACCGGGTCGGTCGAGTTCACTCTGTGAACGCAACGTCACGTTTGTCCACAAACGCGTCTCTGGCTTCATCAGAGACGCCGGTCAGGTTCAATTCGAATGTGAATCCCTGCTCGAAACGGTAACTGCGGTTCACATCCACGGGATCAATTCCATTGAGGGATTCCTTGGCAGCACGAATCACCGTGCGGCTCTTGGCACAGATCTTTTCCGCAATCTCCATGGCAGCTTCGCGGACCTCACCTTCGGGAACGACCCGCGAGATCGATCCCCACTGAGCCATCTCCTCGGCCGTGATGGTGTCTGCTGTGTAGACCATCTCGCGCATCTTGTGCTGCGGGACCAGTCGGGCCAGGTGGGTGGCCGCTCCCAGGGCCCCCTGATTCACCTCCGGCAACCCGAACCTTGCTCCCTCCGCCGCCACAACGATGTCGGCGTTTCCCACCAGGCCGATTCCGCCGCCGAGGCAGAAATCGTGGACCACGGCAATCACCGGGACCTCACACTCATAAACCGACTTGAAGGCCGCGAAACACCCGCGGTTGGCACCGATGAGGGCTTCGAATCCCTCGGAGTTCTGCATCTCCTTGATGTCCACTCCGGCGTTGAATCCCTTGCCAACGGCGCGGAGCACGAGTACCCCGACCTCGGGGTCTGCCCCGATCTCGTCAATTTGCCGTGCAAGTTCGAACCAGCCGGCCACGGTGAGCGCGTTGACCGGTGGGTGATCCATCACCAACTCCGCAATGCCGTCGGAGATTTCAACTGAGAAGCCCATCCGTATGTCCCTTCAGAACAGCTTGTCCACAGAGCCACCTCGTGTCCTCGGCGCCCGCGGGTATGTGTCAGGTTCTGCACTGACGGTATATGGTCCGCGCCATGACTGAGAATCCAGCAGCCACCACGACCGCAGGCCTAGACCTCACCGACTACGCAGTTCTGATCACTGGTGGAACCAAGGGAATCGGCAGAGTCCTGGTGGAGCGATTTCTCGGGTGGGGAGCCGACGTGATGACCTGCGGACGCTCGGAACCCGAACAACTTCCGACCGCCAACGGGCGGATCGCCAACTTCACGGCAGCCGACGTCAGGGACCCCGATCAGGCCGCGGCATTGGTTGACGCCACCGTGGAAGCGTTCGGTGGCCTGAACACCGTGATCAACAACGCCGGCGGTGCACCGCCCGCTGAGGCGGCGACTGCCTCGCCCCGATTCAGCGAGTCCATCATTCGTCTCAACCTGCTCGCTCCCCTGCACGTTGCCCAGCGAGCCAATTACCACATGCAGTCGGCCGACGGAGGTGTGATCATCAACATTGCCTCGGTGTCGGCAACCAGACCCTCTCCCGGAACTGCCGCCTACGGAGCTGCGAAGGCAGGTCTGCTGAGCCTGACCGAATCCCTCGCTGTCGAGTGGGCACCGAAAGTGCGGGTGGCAGCGATCGTTGCAGGGCTGATCCAGACCGAACAGGCCGAACTCCACTATGGGGATCAGGAATCGATCGACCGCGTGGCGGCGACAGTGCCCCTGGGTCGACTTGGCACACCCGAGGACCTGGCTCAGGCATGCCGGTGGCTGGCTTCTCCGCTGTCCGGCTACGTGACCGGCAGTTCGATCTGGCTGCACGGCGGTGGCGAACGTCCTGCATTCCTGGACGCCGTCGACGGCTGACCGCCTGAACCTTCAGCCAAGGCCCAGTGCTGCGGCGAGTTCTGTCCACTCCTTGCGCGGGAGATGAGCCATGTCGGCGTCGAGGACCTGGATGCAGACGTGGTCCGCGCCGGCGTCGCGGTGAGCCTGAATGCGCGCGAGGACATCGTCCATCGTTCCCCAGGCCACAACGGCGTCCACAACCCGGTCATCAGCGTTGGAGATTTCTTCTTCGGTGTATCCGAGTCGCATGAGATTGTTCGCGTAGTTGGGTAGGCCGAGGTAGATCTCCATGTGAGAACGCGCCGTGGCGCGCGCAGTGGAGGGATCGGTGTCGAACACCACCATTTGTTCCACGGCCAGAAGTGGCTCGGGTCCCATGACCTCCCGGGCGATTGCCGTGTGTTCAGGGGGCACGAAGTATGGATGTGCTCCCGCCGTGCGATCCGCTGCCAGCTTCAACATCCTGGGTCCGAGTGCAGCCAGGACCATCTGCGCCGGCGGTTCTCCGGTGGGAGCAAGAAACAGCGCCTTGTCCATGGCATCCAGGTACGCAACCATTTCCGTGTACGGCTTTGAATACTCATGTTTGCGGATCCCGGCCACCAGATGACCGTGGCTGACTCCCAGACCCAGAAGGAAACGGCCGGGATGCGCCTCATTGATGGTCTGCATCGCGGCGTTGGTGGTCATTGCGTCCCGGGCGTACCGATTGGCAATTCCCGTGGCGACCTTGAGGGACTCCGTGGCCTCGAGAAGGATCAAGGAGTGCGCCAGAACGTCGCGTTGAACCGCTTCCGGAATCCACAGTGCACCGAAACCAAGTTGCTCAATCTCGGCGGCACACTCCCTCGCCACCGCCGACGGCTGCAAGTCGAGCGCAGCTGTCCAGATGCCGTAGGACCCGATGTCAATGAACGGATTCTGCATTCTGCGGACACTACCCGCTATCGCCGATCCCCAAAGGGTGAACAGGAATGCAAGAAAGCGAGCGGGATGCGGGAGTCACCGTGCCCCGAAGGGCTCCGGGTGACTCCCGCATCCAACTGATGGGGTACAAGCACCGGACACCACCCTCAAAACCCAGTCAAGTGCTATGGATCTTTTCTATTACATGTTGAAGGCGATGGCAAGCACAGTTACGCAGGAAACCATCGAATACGCCTCAAGCAAGGTCTGTACTCGTATCAACGCAGCAATTCACATGTGTTTCCAAGTGACATTGTGTCCGAGGTGCATATTGAATCTTCTTCAAACTTGGGATGCCAACATAGCAGTTACTATGCAACATCGTAGCAACTGCTATGTTGACAAACATGGGACACACCGATCGGGAAGCACAGCTGACCGCGGCTGGATGGCGGGTGATCGATGCCCTGTCGTTACCCAACAGCCTCGGGGGATTCACCGCCGCACAGGTGTGCCGCGAAGCTGGAGTCAGCACGGGTTCGCTGTTTCACCATTTCACGAGCATGGAAGCCTTGGCTGAAGCCATGTTGGCCGACCTCTCCGAGGACCCCCGGGCATACACGGAGCCAACATGGCTCGGGGAAGCCGCCCGCGACGTGAACGTCCTCGACCTGGTCAAACACTCCACGACCGCCCGCTGGAAGCGGCACACGAGTGATCCGGAAAGACTCAGCGACTTCCGTCACGAGTTGCTCGGCATCCTGAACCATTCTCAGCCACTGCCACAGGAACAACCCGCCACTGCGTTGAACCCGGAGAGGGCCGAATCCCACATGGACCGCCAGGGCTCCGAGCAGCGGCTGGTCGGTGATGTGATGAGGAGCCGGTTTGCTGCGCGCCAACAAGGTGTCAATACCGTTTGGACTGACGTGCTCCGCAGCGTCGGGCGCACGGTGGTGGAGCCCTTCACTGCGGACCGACTGACGACCGGCGTCACGGCCATTTTCACAGGACTGGCCCTGCGCCACATGTTCGATCCGGACAGCGTGGACGAGGAACTGCTCGCCGATCTCACCAGCACCCTGATCGCCGGACTGTCCAAACCACTGGGCTCCGACCGCGATCTGGCAACTGTGGCGGAAGCTTTCGGACGCCCTGTCGAGATACCCGCCACTCCACAGGCCCGTTCCGGCGCCCGCCGACGCGCCGAAACCCGCGCCCAGATAGTGAGTGCCTCGGTGGGGCTCTTCAACTCGGGGTGGGAACAGGTGACGGCACTCGAAGTGGCTGAACACGCCGGAGTGTCCAGCCAGACCATTTCGAACGTGTTCGGTGACGTGCGCACGTTGGCAGCAAACACCTTCGCCGTTCACATGGACACCATTGCGGCAGCGACCGAAGCAGCCCTTCGCAAAGGCCGAGACCCACAGGACATGAGCGATGCCCTCACAGTGATTGCCGCAGCCTTGGCAGCACTGGCGGGGTGCGCCATCGACGACCCGGGACCGGCCCGCGCACTGTTGTCAGAACGTCTGGCCACAATCCGGCGAACCGGAGAAGCGGTGTCGACCGGCGACATCCGCGTGGAAGTGCCGGTAACTCGCGAAGTGCTGCCAATACTCGAGCGCTTCTGGCCCGACCACAACGCATTGGTTCTGGCGCGCACGCTGACCCACTGCGTGCTTGCCCAAGCGGTGCTCGAAGTCGGGGACCCGCGCGAAATCGCCGATCAGGTGATGCGCATGCTTCCCGAACCGGATGCCGCGATGGCGCCGCGGGAGTGAGACAGCAGGTGTGATCGGTATCCCTCGCCAATCCCCGGCCAACGAGGGACACAGACGCCGCAGGGCCACGAAGTACCAGAACGTCCTGGCCGCCTCAACTGCCGCGTTCTGATCCAAGCGCGCTAATCTGACGACTCGTCAGGTGTTCACGCAAACCAGTGAACCTGATCAGGATCAGACGATTGCGGGGCCGATCATGTCCGGAGAATCCACAACCAACACACGCCGGAGATTGCCGGCGGTCGAGGGCTGGTTCACAGTGCCGGAAGCGGGATCAGACCAGTCCCCCGCCCTCATCGGCACCTTGTGTCGCTCGAGCGGCACCTACTTCTTTCCACCCGAACGGGTGATGTCCCGCGCCCCGGGGAATTCCGATTCCGACCTCGTCGACGTGGAACTCTCCACTCGCGGCAAGATCTGGAGCTACACCGACGCCCAGTACCAGCCGCCTCCTCCTTACGTTCCTGTGAGTGACCCCCATGTTCCGTTCGCCATCGCTGCTGTGGAACTGGAGAAGGAGAAGATGGTGGTGATGGGACAGGTGGTGCCCGAAGTCGCTGTCGCCGACCTGCGGGTCGGCATGGAGATGGAACTCGTCATCGACACGCTCAATGTGGAAACCGATGAAGAAACCGGTGAAGAAGTTGAAATGGTCATATGGAAGTGGAAGCCGGTCGAAGACGGGAGCGCATCATGAGTAACGCAACTGTGGAACAGGTCGCCGTCCTCGGGGCCGGTATGCATCCCTGGGGCAAGTGGGGACACAACTTCGTCACCTACGGAGTCGCAGCAGCCCGAGCGGCCCTCGAAGATGCGGGAATCGACTGGAAAGACGTGGGATTTGTTGCCGGCGCCGACACCATGCGCAACGGATATCCCGGATATATCTCCGGAGCCACGTTTGCCCAGGCACTCGGCTGGACAGGCATTCCGGTAACCAGCACCTACGGTGCATGCGCTTCCGGTGCAATGGCCCTCGATGCTGCCCGTCAACGCATCCTTTCGGGCATGTGTGATGTTGCGCTGGTTGTGGGCGCCGACACCACACCGAAGGGTTTCCTCAAGCCAAACGTGGGTGGCCGCGAGGATGACCCGGACTGGCTTCGTTTCAAGCTCCTCGGAGCCTCCAACCCGACCTACTTCGCGCTATATGCACGCAGACGCATGGATCTTTACGGGGCCACGCAGGATGACTTCGCCGCTGTCAAGGTGAAGAACTCTCGCCACGGTCTGGGAAACCCATACGCCCGCTACCGCAAGGAGGTGACCGCTGAAGACGTATCAGCATCACCGCTGGTGGCGAGTCCGCTTCGACTCCTCGATATCTGCGCCACCTCCGACGGCGGCGCGGCCATGGTGTTGACCTCGATGGATTACGCCAGAAAACACCTCGGCGACAAGTCCCCAGTGAGGATTTCAGCGATCTCGACGGTCACGCCGACCTTCCCGAACACGATCATCGAAATGCCTGAGTTCGCCACCGATTCCGCAGCCGGAATCCCCGCGCCCGATCTCAAGTTCAAACAAGCCATCGGACACGCCGCCTATGCCCAGGCCGGTATCGGTCCGGATGACGTGGACGTCGCCGAGGTATATGACCTCTCCACGGCGCTGGAACTCGACTGGTACGAGGATCTTGGGTTCTGTGGTCCCGGCGAAGCCGAGAAGCTGATCAGGGACGGAGTGACCACTCTTGACGGACGCCTCCCGGTGAACCCGAGTGGTGGACTGGCCTGCTTCGGAGAGGCCGTACCGGCTCAGGCCATCGCACAGGTTTGCGAACTGACCTGGCAACTTCGCGGCGAGGCCGAGGGCCGTCAGGCCAATGACCCCAAGGTGGGCATCACGGCCAACCAGGGACTCTTCGGCCACGGCAGTTCGGTGATCCTGACCCGTTGAGAATCCTGACTCGTTGAGTACGTCCGGACGAAGCATGTGCCGCAGGGCAGGCAGCCCTCCCCGTTGCCTCACGTCAAAGTTGCCTCACCTGAAGTGCTCCGGGAACGGTGATTCGTTGCCTCACCTGAGCACGCCCCCGTGAGTCCTACGATTGCCACTGTGAATGGCACCGAGCCCAACCACGCGATGCAAGGTCCCGCGCACGGCCAGGACCCGCGCCGCGCTTCCCGCCGATCTCGGGACATTCCGCCGTTCCAGGTGATGGATGTGGTCACCGAGGCTGCGGAACTGGACCGGACCCGCTCAGAGAGTGATCCGGGTGTTTGCCACCTGGAGGTCGGCCAGCCGGCGGGAACCGCTCCCGAGTCAGTTCTCGACGCCGCTCGCGAAGCTCTGGGATCGCCAATTGTGTACACCGATTCGCTCGGTCGTGCAGATCTGTGCCGGAAGATCGCGCATTCCTACGGCTTGCGACACGATCTCGACCTGAACCCCGAACGAATCGCCGTCACCACCGGTGCATCCGCCGGTTGCGTCCTGGCATTCCTCGCTGTGTTCGATCCCGGCGACAGGCTCGGCGTGGTGGAGCCCGGATACCCCTGCTACGCGAATGTCGCCCGGTCACTCGGCATCGAGGTAGTCCGGGTGTCTGTCGACGAGGAACACGGCTACCAACCCACACGCAAAACCCTCGACGCGGCCGGGCCTCTCGACGGGTTGATCGTGGCAAGCCCCTCCAACCCGACCGGCACTGTTCTCAGCGCCACCGAACTCGAAACAATCCATGAGTGGTGCCAGGGGAACAACTGCTTCCTGTTGGTCGACGAGATCTACCACGGAACATCGGACACCATCGAACCCACAGCCGCCGACCTGGCCGACACGATCGTGATCCAGAGTTTCTCCAAGTATTTCTGCATGACCGGCTGGCGAATCGGATGGCTGGTGCTCCCGGAGCAGTTCCGCAGGCCGATCCAGATGCTGGCCCAGAACTTGTATCTCTGCCCGCCGAGCATCTCCCAGGCCGCAGCGCTGGGAGCCTTCGACGCAACGCCAGAGCTCGACCGCCGCGCATCGATGTACCGGACGAACCGCAGCATCCTCACGACCGCACTGGTGAATGCTGGGGTACACCGCATCGCCCCGGCATCCGGAGCGTTCTACATATGGGCGGACCTTGGCCATGTGGGCAACTCGAACGACACGGCCAAGGCCCTGCTCAATGATGTGCGGGTGGCGTGCACGCCCGGAGATGACTTCGATTCGCGCACCGGAGATCGTCACATCAGGTTCTCCGTTGCCGGCTCCACGGAGGAGATAACAGAAGCCGCCTCCCGACTTTCGAGTTGGCTGCCATGACCAGCACCAGTCTTCGCAAGATGAATGCCGCCGATCTTCGCCGCTGGATCACCACGTCAAACGCTCCGGCTGCTCGATGGCTCCGCCAGATCGCCCGCGGCGGACTCCGAATCCGGGCCCGCGCCAGGAGTGGTTCGGTCTCCGCAGAGATGGACCGCATCGTGACCGAGGCAACATCCGCTCGCGTCGGCTCGGGCCACCCGGATTCCCTGCCCCGTGATCGACCTGCGAGGCCGACTCCCGTTGCACCCGACCGAACAGCGGGGAGATCCGGGCCATGATCACTGATGCTGATCCTGCGATCGGACTCGACCTTCACGACGTGCAGACGGCTGCCGTGGTTGCCCCGAGTCCGGTACCACTGCGCTTCGGTGGGGCGGAGCGACATTGGGACGCTCTGCGGGCAGGCCTCGAACACCGTGGAATCTCCACCGACATCATCAAGATCCCGGTGAGGGAGGATCGTCTCACCGACCTTCTTGACTCCTACGAAGCGTTTCGGTTCATCGACCTCTCACACGTAGATCTGGTGATCACCGGCAAGTATCCGGCCTGGATGGTGCAGCATCCACGACATGTCGTGTGGATGCTGCATCCTCTTCGCGGGCTCTACGACACGTACAATCCCGCAGCGTTCGAGGATCGGAGAAGTCCGGACTCGCAGAGCATGCCTGCACTCTCCCGAGCGCTCTCCGCTGATCCGTCCCGAATTGATCCGCTGGAAATCATCGACCTCACACGTGCGGTTGCAGAGGAACTGGGTCCGGATTCAACCGCCCCGTCCGGTCCCCTCAGCCTTCCGGGTCCTCTGTCCCGATCGGTCATCCAGTCCCTGGATTCGTGGGCGCTGAGTCCCCGCCGGGTCCACAAGTACATGGCCATCTCCGAAGTGGTGGCCAACCGACAGTCGTACTTTCCCCGGGGAAAGGTGATCCAGGTCCTTCATCCGCCGCCGGTCGGATCAGATCGGTCGGCCTCCGAGGATGGCTCACAACGCAGCGACGAAACACGGCAACGAACGCGAGGAGTGCGCCCGCCACAGTTTCTCGCGCTCTCCCGACTGGAGCCGGCCAAGCGAGTGGATCTCGCAATCGGTGCGTTTCGCCGTGTCGAGGATCCCGAAGCGCGATTGGTGGTTGTCGGTGAAGGCTCCCAACGTCGCGCTCTCGAGGATCAGGCGAGCGGGGATAATCGAATCTCGTTCCGGGGTTTTGTGTCCGACTCCGAAGTTGACCGTCTGCAGCGGGAATCGCTGGCGGCTGTGGTCACACCCCTCGAGGAGGACTTCGGGTACGTCACGGTTGAAGCGATGCGCAGGTCCACACCGGCAATCACCACAACGGACTCAGGGGGTCCGGCGGAGATCGTGCACGATGGCATCGATTCCCTGGTGATCGAGCCCACTGAGCGGGCACTGGCCGGCGCGATGCAGCAACTTGTGGACTCACCTGCATTGGCTGCACAACTCGGAGCGGCAGCGCATGACTCGGTGACACACCTCAACTGGAATGCCGCTATCGACGAGATCCTCCGACCAGTCGGAACAGTCCTACGCAGGCAATCCCGAAAGATCGTGGCCGTCAGCACCTATCCGGTCAAGGGGGCGCGAGGTGGTGGACCCCAGCGGGCATCACATCTGCTCTCGGCATTGGCCGAGTTCGGGTGGGAAGTGGTCGTGGTCTGCCTGGATGCCGAGGGAGTGGCGACAGCACCGGATCCGGATGACGGCTTCACACAAGTTGCCGTCACACCGTCGGTGAGACATGCCGAGGCAGAGGCGCAGCTACGAAGGCTGACGGCCAATGTTTCGATCACGGACATCGGCGCCACAGTTCTGTGGTCGGCGACCCCTGAGTTCGTCGCCGCCCTGACCCATGAACTCAGCGATGCCACAGCCGCGGTGGCGGAACACCCCTATCTGGCACCCGCAATTGCCGCCATCGACCCGGACGTTCCACTCATTCTCGACGCCCACAATGTCGAGATCGACCTGAAACGGGCAATGTTGCCCGACGACGAGGCCGGCCGCTGGATGCTCCACAGGGTCGCCGATGCCGAGAGGCTCGCCGCCTCGAGTTCTGCGCTGATGGCCGCCACCACCGCGGCCGACGCCGCCCTGCTTCGTGACGAATACAATCTCGATGACACCTCGATTGTGCTGGCTCCCAACGGAGTCGATTCGGCGGAGACACAGTTCACGGAACCGGATGTGCGCAGGCACAACACGCAAGTCCTGATCGACGAGTTCAGTGCAACCGGCTCGCAGCGTTTTGTGGCCCTTTTCGTGGGTTCCGCGCACGGCCCGAACATGAACGCGGCCCGATCCATCATGGAGATGACAGCAGCGATTCCCGAGGTACTGGTGCTGCTCGCCGGGGAACACTCGATCCACGTTGACACCTCGGATCACCCGAACGTCCGCGCCCTCGGCGAAGTCACGACCGCTCGACTCGCGCAGCTTCTCGCCGGGGCGAGCGTGGCGCTCAACCCGATGACAATCGGCAGCGGAAGCAACCTGAAGGTGCTGGAGTATTTCTCGGCCGGAGTTCCCGTGGTGTCGACCCTTGCCGGCGTACGCGGGATTGACGAGCCCGCCAAGTTCGCAAACGTGGCGTCGATCGGAGACTTCCCGGCGGCAATCATGGAGACGCTCGGCTCGGACAACCGGCAAATGGTTCGGGAGGCACGGACGATGGTGGAAGAACGCTTCGACTGGACCACAATTGGCGCCCAGTTCGCCGCCGATGTCACGGCCGTCCTGGATCGCCAACGGGAATCACAACAGATCGACGAGGAGCGACCACCCACATGACGTTGCACCCGCATAACCAGTCAACCCCGCCGCTGGAGATCCACGTTGAGGTCACCACAACACTCGCAGCCGATTTCACCGGTGGATTCGAGCGGCTTGTCAGGTCCACCCTCATCGGACTCCAGGACTCCGAGGCAGGCCGGCATCTCACGGTCACCCCAGCTACCTGGACCGGTGGCGGCTACCGCCGGTTGACAGACTCGGAACTTGCCTACCTCGGCACCCATCCTCCGGGTGGAACCAACAGGCGCCGCGCGGACCGCTACGGAGCACTCACCCCGATGCTGCGCAGGGTGGCGGCGCTCCCCGGAGTCGGCCCGACTCGGGAATATGTGAAGAATCAGCGCCGCCGCTGGATGGTTTCACCAGCCATGAAGGCCCTCAACATGGGGCTCCCCCGGTACGGATCCGTGTGGTTCGACCTGGAACCGAGTTGGAATGACCCCGAACCACGGTCGGAACTGCTCGCCCGGCTACGGGCTGAAGGTGTAATCACCGCCGCGCTCATTGCTGACGTGATGCCGGAACTGAATCCACAGTGGTTCGATCCGAACCAGGTGCGCAGGTTCGGTGACTGGCTGCAGGCCCACCTCGAACACAGCGCGCTGTTTGTCTGCATCTCGCAGAGGACCGCGGATGACCTTCAGACCGTGGCCCGACGTCGGGGCTTCACCGGTGAACTCAACACCGTGGTTGTGCCCCTCGGAGCTGACGGTCCCCGAAAATCAACAGAAACAACGGATCTGCCGGAAGAAATCGGCCGGTACCTGCTTACCGTCGGCACCCTTGAGCCGCGCAAGAACCACGAATTCCTGCTGGATGCCTTCGATCGATTGAGCCGACGCCACGATGACCTCGGGCTCATACTCGTGGGCCGCCAAGGTTGGCTCACCGAAGATCTGGCCGACCGCATCCGGGCACATCCACTGTTCGGCCGCAGGCTCCTCTGGCCGGACACAGTCGACGACGGACAGCTCGCATGGCTCTACGAGAACGCGTTTCTCACTGTCGCCCCGAGTCTGTACGAGGGCCTCGGCGTCCCGGTGATGGAAGCACTCAGATACCGTTCACCGACCATTTCCTCCACCGGTGGGGCCCTGCCGGAGGCAGGCGCCGGGTGCACCTCGGAATTCGATCCCGAGGACCTTGACGCGCTCTGCGTGATGATCGAGCGGCATCTTCTCGACCCTGAGCATCACCGTGAATTGGTGGAGCGCGCGGAACAATACGAAGCACCTACATGGTCCGACTCGGCGATGGCCATGGGAGACGCGTTGCGCAGCCTCTCCGACGTCTCCCCGATCGACTTCCCGTCCCCGGGAATGACCGAATGAGTCCCACACCAGAAACTGCGGACATTCCTGCCCCGCGCATCGATTGGATGCTGAAGACCCTCACCGTGATCGCCGTGATTGCAGGAGTGGCGCTTCGGCTCTGGCCGAGGACGAGCCTGTGGCTTGACGAAGCACTGTCGGTCAACATCGCTGCGCTGCCGGTGCAAGACATCCCCGAAGCCTTGCGCCACGACGGTCACCCGCCCCTGTACTACTTCCTCCTTCACTACTGGATGTTGCTGGGCGACAGCGACTGGTGGATTCGTCTCTTCTCGGCGCTCATCGGGTTTGCAGCACTCCCATTGGCCTATGTGGCCGGTACCCGCATCGGTGACCGGGCTTCAGCCGCAGGCCTCGGGGCCCGACGGGTCGGACTGATCGTGTTGGCTCTGTACGCCGTGATGCCATATGGCGTTCGCTACTCGAGCGAAGCACGCATGTACTCACTGATGTCCCTTCTCATTCTGGTTGGGTACCTGCTGGTCGACGAACTCCTTTCCGAGTCGCGGGTTCGCCGCGGATACTGGCTGCCGGCAACTGCTTTGGCCCTCACCTCGGCCGCACTTCTCTATTCGCACTATTGGGCAATCTGGATCGGCGCCGCAGTCGGCATCCTCGCTTTGGCACAGGCGGTCAAGGCGCTCGATCCCCGACTGCGCAGGCGCGCGCTCGCTTGTGTCGGCTCACTGATCGTCGGGGTACTGCTTTTTCTGCCCTGGGTGCCGAACATGGTGTTTCAGTCCGAACACACGGGAACGCCATGGGGTGAGGTTTTCCGTCCGGCAACAATTCTGGTCGTGACCATCACCGATTTCGTCGGTGGCGGATTCGGGGAGGTCCAGGTGATCACCTACCTGCTCATCGCTGCAATCGGGGTGGCCCTGTTTGGGGTCCTCAGGCAGCGAGCCGGCAGGCAGGTGGTGGAGTTGACCGCAACGGCCCAACTGCGCATAGCCCCCGAGTTGTACGTGTTCCTCACCACGATGGTGATCGCCTGGGGGGTTTCGGTGGCCGCGTCCGCAACCTACGCATCGCGGTACGCCTCGGTGATCTTCCCGCTGTTCGTCCTCATGGTTGGAGCCGGCCTCGCCATGGCCCGCAGCACGAAGGTAACCGCACTCCTGGTTGCCATCACGCTCGTGGCATCACTCGCCGGCGCCATCTACGAAATCGGTACCGACCGCACACAGGCAGGTGTGGTCGCCGACAGCATCGAGGAGCATCTAGTGGCGGCCGGGGCTCAAACCGGAACAGTGATCTCGTGTCCGGATCAGTTGGCACCAGCCACCGCAAGAGCCCTGGACAATGCTGGAGTGGATGCGCGGGTCGTGCCCTTTCCCACAGGCGAAGATCCGGAATTTGTTGACTGGGTGGATTACGAGGAACGCAATTCTGCGGCAGATCCAACAGCTTTCGCCGAGGAAGTTCTGAGCGAATTGCCCGAAGATGAACCCGTGTACTTCGTGATGAATCCGAGCTACCTCACCTTCGAGGGGAAATGTGAACAACTTCTCGCCGCTCTGACAAACGCCGGCGTCCCGCTCAGTCAGGTGATCAGCACCAGCGAGGACTATTTCGAAACCATGGGACTGTGGTCAGCACCGCCGAATCCCTGAGGCCCCGGGCCGCACCGCTTGATTGGCGCCAGGGATGGCGGCCGGCCTTGCTGGGCTGGGTGGCAGCGCGAATCGCCGTCTTCTCCGGCTTCGTGCTGGCACATGTTCTCTCCGGATCCCTGACCCTGCCGGACGGCCGGCTTCATCTCGATGAAGGCCTGATGACCTGGGATGGCACCTACTACCGGGTCCTCGCCGAGGGTTGGTACACCGGTTCCGGAACACCCGGTGACGCGGTCCGCTTCTTCCCGTTGTTTCCCGGACTGGGCCGGGTTTTGTCGCTGGGTGGAACCTTCAGCGTGGACATTCCGCTGCTGCTGGTGGCCAATGTGGCGGCATTGTTCGCTGCGGTGGTCATCTGGCAACTCGTGAACGACCAGACCTCAGACGCACGCCTGGCCAACAGAGCGGCGTGGATGGTCGGGATCATTCCGGCGGCCAACGTCTACGTGTTCGCCTACTCGGAATCACTCATGTTGGTGATCACCTCGGCCGCTCTGCTCTATCTGAACCGACAACGCCTGGGAATAACCGCTGCACTGGGACTGTCCGCCGGACTTCTCAGGCCTTCCGGAATTCTGCTTGCCGTGCCCATTGTGCTGACTGGTTGGGCCGAGTTCACCGCAGGCCTGCCGAAGAGACAATTGTTGCGGTGGATCGCACCGATCGTGGCGCCGGGCGTGGGATTGATGACTGCCCTGATAGTGATCAACTACTCCAGCGGAGACTTCCTTGCGCCGATCGACGTGCAGCGCCAGCTCCGCGACGGATTTCGCGATCCAGTGACCCGGATCGGCCAGGCTGTGCTGGACTTCACCGGAGGCCACCTGCACGACGTCTACAACGTGGCGTTCGCCATCG
>JAHRAZ010000022.1 GCA_020027475.1 Microthrixaceae bacterium | reverse complement strand
GACGAGTACCTGCCCACAATGGCAGGGTCCGCGACGGGCATCGTGTCGGTCAGAAAGTCACCCATGGCCGCGAAGTTGATCGGAGCCATCCGAACCCGCCTGCCGCTGGGCCTCTGACGTCATGGTGCAAGCGTAGGTCGATCCGCGCGACACAGAGTCACGCCGGAAGCCGCAAGGTGGGGCAGTCGGGTTCTTCCTCCGTCATCCTCACCGGCACGGTGCTGTTCACCGACGCCAACGTCGAGATGCCGGCAACCCTGTTTGGCCGGATCTGGCGGAAGATCGGTTCGCTGCTCGGCGGCCTCCGCCCGCCGTAGTTCTGTGATGGTCAGGTCGCGCAAAACCGCGACCTGACCATCACAGAACGGCTGAGTCCTAAGTCCCGGAGCCTGCGCACAGGAGTGCGGGCAGCTCTTGCGACGGAGCGTCGGCCTGAAGACCCAGGAAGTACGACCCGGCCCACACCAGCAATCCGGATGCTGCCAGGAGGCCGGTTCGTCCCACTTCGACGTCACCGACCACACCCTCGGCAAGACCCAACAAGGCCGCTTCGGTTACTTCCAGGAATCCATAAGACAGGTCGATGATGGCGGTGTACGCCTCGGCGTCGAAATCCGCGCCGTCAAGCAGGCGCTCCCAGACCTGGCGTCCACCTTGCACAGATCGCATACCGGTGTCGTGCAGGCCTGTTGCCACAGCCGACCAGGGCGCGTCAGGAGGCGACGCCAGAGCTTGTGCGGTCGGTTCGAGGGCATCGAGAGCGGCCAGCGGGAAGGCATCGGTTCGGCAGGTGAAGAAGGATTCGCATTCGAGTCCCGGCGGGGCCACCGTTGCGTCGGGAGGGTTCTCGATCGCCACCTCGAGGTAGCCGCGGTTGTAACCGTAGATGGCAGCCATTATGGGAGCCAGGGCGAGCGAGGCCACACGAACCTCATTCGGCGTGCCGTGCCGGGCGGTGTGCACGAGGCCTTGCACGGTGCCATCCAGAGCGGCGTGTGTCGCTCCTCCAATGGCCTCGCTCACAGCAGCGGACATCGGATTCTCATCGCCGTCGGATTCGTCCTCGGATTCGTCCTCGGGTTCGTCCTCGGGTTCGTTGGAGCCCATGCTGTCACGAAGGTAGAGCCCGCCGAAGTACCCGGAGAGAAACAGATTGCCGAGCTCCTCGCGCACGTCTGGGTCTCCGTGGAGGGCATCGGTGGCCGCGAGCGGCAGGCCACCGAAGAAGAAGCGGGTGTTGTCCGCATCTCCGATTGCGCACTCGAGGCATGCGAGGTCGTCGAGACGGTCCAGGTCGACGGCGAATGCACTTGCGGTAGGAAATGGAACCGGTGGGACTGACACGTAGTCACCCATGAGTTCCGGTGTTGACCCGCTCGGTACCGCACATGAAGCAGCGACAAGCGCGATGAAGGCCAAACCCGCATACCGCTTGACCGCCCACGACCGCATCCTCCCCATGGGCCGCACCCTACAACCTCGCATTGGGCGCTCCCACAAGCTCGCTGGAAGCGCCTGCGCGCCCGATCAGTTCACCGATTGTCAGTTCACCGATTGTCAGTTCTTCGAGTGCCGGTCGGCGGCGTCCCAGAGGTTCTCGGGAGTCGCGTCCCCGAAGAGCACTTCGGCGGGGGAGTGCTTGTCGATGTGGCCGATGAGGCCGCCGTACACGCCAAATCCGCACAGCTCGCGCAGGCGGGGACCGAAACTGGCCACCAGATCAGTGGGTAATCCCAGCTGCTGATTCTCCTGTTGGCGGATCCACCCTGCGCAGTAATTCATGGCTACGCCGACCCTGATCTCATCAGTGGAGTTGGCTCCACCCCCGTGCCAGAGGCTCCCCGGCCAGATGAGCACGCTGCCGGCGCTCATTTCGGCAGGAATAGTGTCCAGTGCTTCGCCGTATCGAGGGTTGTGGTCCAGCTTGTGGCTGCCGGGAACCAGGCGGGTGGCGCCGTTGGCCTCAGTGAAGTCAGTCAGGGCCCACATGGAGTTGCAGACCGTGGCCGTATGCGGCTTTGCGATCGGTTGGAGCTGGTCATCGGCGTGTATCGGCTGTTCGATCTCGCCGGGAGCGATGGCGATCGAGGACAATGACGAGATCAGGCAACCGTCGTCGAGTACCCCTTCGATGACGCTGAGCACATCGGGTTGCACCGGCACCTGTTGCCAGAGCGAGCCATGGGCCAACAGGTTGTAGACCCGGGTCGTGGCTGCGCCCTCGAAACGATTCCCGGCAGGTTGGATACCGAGCTCGGCCTCGATCCGGTGCAGGTCATCAAGCAGGCCGAGGCGCAGTTCGTCGTCGATCACCCCTTCGAGGATCGTGTAGCCGTCCGTCTCGATGCGTTCCAGGTGTCCCGCGAGTTCATCTGTGGTGGTACCCATGGCGGACTCCATTCAGTTGACTCAAGCCGGCGCTGTCGTGACCGCTTGATTGACCGCGGGCACAGCCGAGCCTCCTGGTCGCAACAATACGACCTGTGGCCACGCCGGAGGACTCCACGAGCAGGCCGAACTCGTCAGGGATCATGTCCCTGGCGATCATGTCCTTGGGGATCATGTCGCCGCGGTCATGTCGCTGGGATCACGCGTTCGGCCCGAAGACGCCGAGGGCCGTCACCGGCTGCCCGCTGCGGTGCTGTCTCGCCATCTCTTCGGGATCGAAGACGACACCGAGGGGGTTTTCGGAGAACGCGTCGGACTCCATGAAGGCGACGGCCTCGGCCGGCGTGGTGAGGTCGATCTGGAGTTC
>JAHRAZ010000008.1 GCA_020027475.1 Microthrixaceae bacterium | reverse complement strand
TTGGAGACAGCGGCTGGGGCGCGGCCCTTACCCATGCACCTCTTGCCGAACAATTGAGGATGGCCGTGTTCGTATTCACCCACATTGCAGTGCAGGCGGACGGAACTGCCGGTGCAGTTCCCGACCTTCCAGATGCTGCCGGCCGACCGTGCTGTGGAGCGCTGAACAAGGCCCACCTCCCGAGACTGACGAATCGCCCACGATCGGGCGCTGCTCAGGATCATCACCACGATTCAGAGTTCGCCCGACTGCGCGAGATCCTGGAACCCGCAGACTCGGCGGACTTCACGGAATTCACCGTAGAGTCGGCCCACCTGATAGACGACGCTGTCTGGAGACAACTGGAACGCGCCGACCCCGACAAGCATGTGGACTTGGCAGTATTCACAGCGGTGCAAATCCACCTGCTGGACAATGGAGAAATGGCCTTGCCAGTAGCTTCACGAATTCGACTCGCGGCCTGACCTAAGGAGCCAGACGGCTCCGCGTCCAGGAACCATCTGCGGTCTTTGTGAACTCAATCCGGTCATGGAGGCGATGGGGTCGGCCCTGCCAGAACTCGAATCGAACGGGCCGAACCTCGAACATCACCGAGTTGTCGGGCCGCGGTACTTCAGTGCCGGCAACCTCCTCCTCCAGTTCGGCCACCCGATCCGCCAGCCACCTCCGACCGGGAATCACCGAAGACTGCGGACTCGCGCAGCTGGCCAACTGACTGTCCCGCGGTCTCGACGCCCAGTACCGATCACTGACCTCTGCTGTGGCAACCACACAGATGCCCTCCACATGCAACTGGCGGTGGGCTGCTCCCCAGGCGAAGAGCAAGGAGACTTGGGGATTCGCGGAAATGGCGAGACCCTTTCGACTCTGCGTGTTGGAGAAGAACCGCAGGTTTCCTGAATCATCCACGCCTCGAAGCAGGACCGTTCGGGCCGCCGGCCGTCCATCCGGATCCACCGTGGCCAGAACCATCACGTTGAAGTCCAGGGGATCCCGCTCACCGGCCTCGGCCAACCAGAGCCGCAGACCGGATGTCGGATCTGAACCCAGTGCCGCTTCATCCAGTTCGCCCACGTCGTATTCGTATCGAGGATTCAGGTCCGGCAACTCGTAAGACACGTGTTCAGTCAACCACAAGACCTACATTTCTTCCGATGGGTATCCGCAAGCTCGCCGCCGTATCCACCGGTGCTGCCGTCGGCGCCGGTGCGCGTTGGGCCGCTCTTGAGTTCGGTGGCGCTGAGGATGTGGACGTCACAATCCTCTGCCTGAACGTGTTCGGGGCCTTCCTGTTGGCGTCGATCGCCCACTGGCGCGGTCGGCCACCATCCGAGGCGTTGCGAGCCCTGCTCACCGCAGGGTTCTGCGGAGCACTCACAACCTGGTCCTCCCTGGCCCTGCTCACTGCCGCTCATCTCGACGGTGGTCGACCGGCAGAGGCCGGGGGTTGGTTGGCGGCGAACCTCGGGATCGGTTTGGCGGCCGCCGTGATGGCCAGATGGATGCAGCTCAGACGTCCCGAGCGGCCAGGCACCCAGCGGGGCCCACAGATATCGGGCCGGCCGGATGCCGAGGCCGCCTCATGACTGTCCTGGTGTTCGTATTGGCGGCCGCCTGTGGTGCTCTGGTGCGTGTTGGGCTGTCTGAGTCACTCAACGGCCCCGGAATGCCTTGGGGAACGCTCCTCGGCAACGCTGCCGGCTCCCTCGCACTTGGCGTGGTGGCTGGATGGTCCGAATGGATCGCCCTGATCCTCGGCGTGGCGTTGCTGGGGACACTGACCACGTTCTCCACTTTCGCGGTGGACACCACAACGATGTGGAATGAGGATCGACGGGTGCTCGCCGCCACATATGTGCTGCTCACCACAGCTCTGGCCGTTGGTGGAGCCTGGGCAGGCCTCGTCATCTGAGGGGATCAGTCACCCTCTGAGCGAGTCAGTCCCCGGTGATGTGGGTCCGCCCGCGCATGTAGGGCCGCAACGGATCCGGAATCTCGATTGAACCATCGGGCTGCCGATACGTCTCCACCAAGGCAGCCCAGACCCTCGGTACGGCCAGGGCCGAACCGTTGAGGGTATTGAGTATCTCGGTACCCGAACCTTGCGATGGTTTGTAACGCAAGTTCGCACGTCGAGCCTGATAGTCACCGAACCAGGAAACGGATGACACCTCGAGCCAGTTGTCCACGCCCGGGGCATACACCTCGATGTCGAAAGTCCGCTTGGCCGACGCCCCGAGGTCACCCGCGCACAGATCCAGGATCCGGTGCGGGAGACCCAGATCGGAGATCAAGGCAAGAGCACGCTCCAGAATCTCCGCATGTATATCAGTGGCCTGCGGTGCAGAGCAGTAGGAAAGAAGCTCCACCTTGTCGAACTCGTGCACCCGCAACAGACCCCGGGTGTCCTTGCCTGCACTTCCGGCTTCGCGCCGGAAACAGGAGGTGTGCGCAACAAATCGTTGCGGCAGCACAGCCTCCGGATACACCTCGTCGCGTCCGAGCGAGGTCAGCGGTACCTCCGCAGTGGGAATCGCCCATAGACCGTCATGGTCGACCTCATAGGCTTCCTCGGCGAACTTCGGCAGGTGACCGGTGGCGACCATCGTGTCGGTTCGCACCAGGGTCGGGGGTCGAAGTTCCTCGTAAAGATCCGAGTTGCGGTCGAGCGCGAGCTGGCACAACGCCCGCACCAACTGTGCCCCTTGTTTTCGGTACATCACGAACATGGAACCCGACATCTTCACCGCGCGTTCAACATCAAGAATTCCCAAGTCCTCGCCAATTTCCCAATGGGGCATGCGCTGGCACTCCGCATATCCATCAGGGTCGAAACCCTTCACCTCGAGGATCACATTGTCCTGTTCGGCGAACCCGTCGGGACAGTCAACGGCGGGGATGTTCGGGATGCGCAGAAGTTGGTCGCGCAGCTTGGCCGAGATCTGCTCCGCTGTGGCATCGAGATCCTTTTCATCAGCACCCAGCGCCTTGGAGTGTGCCTGCAGGTCCTTGGCCTCATCGCCACGTTTGTCCCGGAACAGCTTGCCGACTTCGTTGGACACCGTGCGGATCTCGGCTCGCAACGCATCGCGCTTCACGGTCAGTTCCCGGAGTTCAGCATCAAGAATCCGAACGGCCTCGAGTTGAGCCAGATCGATTCCCCGCCTCGCCAGACCCGCTGCCACGCCCTCATAGTCGTTGCGGATCAATCGGAGGTCGAGCATGTGCAAACCGTACCCATCGCAGGCTGGGTCTGCGATTCGTTTCCGGACCCACCATCGTTCACCACCTCGATGGGTGGAGCACCGGACTCGCCGCGTGACAACACCGGGCCGGCGTCGGGATTGCAAGGAGAGCTCATGTATCGTCGCCGCATGAGTTCACCTCCCAGCGCAGTGACGGTGACCGACCTGCGCATACGGCGGGGACACCACGACGCGGTGCGCGGAATCACCTGGCGGGCCAAGCTGGGGGCGATCACGGTTCTGCTCGGCCCCAACGGTGCCGGCAAGACCACCTCGATCGAGCACCTCGAGGGATATCTTCGCCGCGAATCGGGCACCTCCACCGTACTTGGCCTGGATCCGCAGACCCGCGGCAGAGACCTGCGCCCAAGGGTCGGGGTCATGCTCCAAGGCGGCGGAATCCAACCAGCCATCCGGCCTCTGGAGCTGCTCCAGCAGTACGCGTCGTTCTTCGGGGACCCCGAGTCACCCGAGGAACTCCTCCAGAGAGTGGGATTGGCAGAACGAGCCGGGAACACGTTCCGAAACCTGTCCGGCGGCGAACAGCAGCGCCTGTCACTGGCCCTTGCCCTGGTCGGCAAACCCGAACTTCTCTTCCTCGACGAACCCACAGCCGGGGTGGACCTGTCGGGAAGGGACCTGATCCGCAGCCTCGTACGGGATCTGGCCGGCGACGGACGATCAATTGTTCTCACCACCCACGACATCGCCGAAGCCGAACAACTCGCCGACCACGTGGTGATTCTGCACAAGGGCTTGGTGGTTGCAGACGGATCCCCGAACTCATTGGTTTCCAAGGACTCGGACACGCTGCGGTTTTCGGCCGACCCAGGCCTCGACCTGTCCTCACTGTCAGATCACATCGGCGCGACCGTGACCGAAACGACTCCGGGTGGATACGTGGTGGAGGCGGCACCCCAACCGACCCTCGTGGCTTCGGTCGCCTCCTGGCTGGCCGAACACGATCAGACGATTGGCGACATTCGGGCGGAGAACCAGACCCTGGAGGATGTATTCCGGGCCGTCACTGCCAAGGTCCCGGGCGCATTGCCGAACCCTGACCCTGACCCGGACCCTGCGGCGAATGAACACTCAGGGGTCTCACCCGAGCAAGGCGAGCCGTCGTGAGCGCGTTCCGCGGACAGCTCCGCACCGAGTTGAGGCTGGGTTCGCGCCAGGGTGAACAACTGCTGGTGAGTCTGGGCATACCGCTGCTGGTCCTCGTCTTCTTTTCGAGCGTGGACGTTCTTCCCACCGGCACGGCGGATCCCCTCG
>JAHRAZ010000060.1 GCA_020027475.1 Microthrixaceae bacterium | reverse complement strand
CGGCTGACCGATCTCGTGGCATGGATTCCGGTACACCGGTGCGCCCGAACCGAGATCCTGTCTGTCCACATTCGGAAGGGTCCTTGGCGGGTCTACGTGGTGGAGATGAACGATCACACCGAATGGGTGATGCTCGGAATTGGTCCTACCCAGTTCCCGGGCAATCGCCTTCCCGAGGCCCGGATACGCGACAACCAGACCATCGCAGTCATGACGAAACCCCCCACCACCCGACCTACCGGGGAGCCAACGCATGACTGAGCAGCCAGAGAACCCGTCCGAACCGAACACGCCCCGCAAGTCGAACGATCGGGTCAATCGTCGCCCGGGTGTCCGCAAATCCTGGGTGCCCACCCGTGAGATCCCCAGTGTCAAACAACTCGAAACATCCTCCACCCGGATGCTGGTGCGGGGAACCTTTGGTCGCTGTCCCGCCTGCGGAGCCGGCAAGAACTTCACACGCTGGATCCACATGTCCGATCGCTGCCATCGCTGCACACTTAAGTTCGAGCGTGTCGAGGGCCACTGGATCGGATTCCTGGGCACGAACACGGTGCTGGTATTCGGCCTGATGTTCATTCTGCTGATGAGCGTGACGCTGCTGTCCTACCCGGATCCCCCCGGATCGTGGTTGATCTGGGCAATGGTGGGCATCGCCGTGGTAGGTCCCCTGGTGCTCTACAAGACTGCTCGAATGTTGTGGACGGCAATCGATCTGCTGATGCGACCTCTGCGACCCGGGGAGATCGATCCCCGGTATGTTGTGAACGATCCCTATCGCGACAATCCAACGGGCCTGTAGTTTCCGGGTCGGACCTCGCGTAGGGTGCTGCGGTGGTCCCTCAGCGAGAACACCTGCACCACGCTGGGCAGACCTGCCCATGGGGTTCCCTTGCCCTGAGCGCCAAACATCCGTAGCTTTTGTGTCGTTCGACACTTCTCGAACCGTTGGAGGGCGGAGAATGACGCTTAGGCGTGCACACCTGGCGGTCATTGGCGGGGCTGTACTCGTCGCGCTCCTGGGAGCATCGTGTGCCAAGGCAGGCGACTTCGGAGAAGTCAACGCTGCCAGCGGCAAGTACGGGGCAAGCCTCGAAACGAGCACAACGATCGACGGCATAAGTGCCTTCGCACAGAGCCGCGGGTTGTCCAGCAACGCGAGCAAGAGAGCCGGCGCAACACAGAGCCTGCTGGACGCGATCGCCGATGACCCCGAGTTGCTCGGCGAACTCGAGAACCTGACACCGGAAGAACTGGAGGAACTCACAGGCCTCACCACAGATGAGCTGGACGAACTCGGGATCACCCCGGCGACGGTGACGGCGCTCGGTTCGGCGCTCAAGGTTGTCGGTGGAGGAAAGGACGATGATGGCGAAATAGACACTGAGCTCGCAAACTCAGTGTTGGTCAGTGGTGGAGCCCTGACGGCCCAAGGCGCGAATTTGCTCACCACAGCCGAACCCGCCGTGTTTGCACAACTGATTGGAACCGCAGCGACTGTAGACCGAGCAGTCGTCAACCAAGTCGGTGGACTCCTGGCCGTGCTCGATCCGGAGGGTCTGGGTCAGTTCGCCGGTGATGACGGCACTCTGGCGATTATCACGATTCTGCTATCCGCCGTGATCGGTGGCGACGCGGGGGTACTCGAGAATCTGGCCAACGCCGCAGATATCGATCCTCGCTTCAGGGGAGTCGTGGGAGCCCTCGCCAGGTTGGCAACCACCCTCGAACCGGAATTCGTGGCGCAGATCAACAGAGTCACCACGATCCTTGGACCCAACACCCTGAGAGCCCTCGGCGCGGCCGTAGGATTGCTCACGCGTCCGGCTGTCGCCGACATCGTTGAGATCGCAGTTTCGGATCCGGTGGTCATGGGAACGATGTTTGGTTCATTCGTGCTCATGGTTCCGGGGCTCGCCGAGTTGGTGGCTCCCGAATCCTTCGGCAGTGATCCCCGGTCGATATACACCGGAATGGCGGCGCTGATGCTGACTTCCTTGACCAACATGGATGCTCCGGGACTCCGTGACTTCTTCGAATTGATAGGCGTCACGGTGCACCCGGACCTGTTGGACTGATCCACCCGCCGCTGCGATCCACCAATCCCCGGATCGAAGGTTCAGGCGTAGATCTCCTCGATCTCCGACGCAAACGTGGAATTCACGCCCCGGCGCTTCAGCTTGGAGGTCGGAGTCAGAAGGTCGGAGTCGGGCATCCACTCCTGGGTGAGAATCTTCACTTTCTTGACACTTTCGGCGCTGTTGAATGCCTCCATGGACTTCCCGACTCCGTCATTGATCGCTTCAATCACCCGCGGATCCTCGGCGAACTCCTCCAGAGTTGTGAATTCGATGCCATTCTGGGCCGCCCAGCCCGGGGCAACCTCTGAATCGATGACCACCAAGGCCGATACAAACGGACGATTGTCGCCTATGGCCGCTGCCTGGCCAATAAGGGGAACCGTCTTGAGAGCCGCCTCGAGGTTGGCAGGTGAGAGGTTCTTGCCTCCAGCGGTAATGATCAATTCCTTCTTGCGGTCGACGATCTTCAGGTATCCGTCTTCATCGATCTGGCCGATATCACCGGTGTGCAGCCAACCATCCTCGTCAAGAGCCTCTTTGGTCTTGTCGGGGTCATTGAGATAACCCTCGAACACGTGGCCGCCTCGGCAACAGACTTCACCGTCTGGGAAAATCTTGACTTCGGATCCGGGGATCGCAACTCCGCACATTCCGGCCTTCACCTTGAGTCGCTCGAAAGTCATGGGACCAGTGTTCTCGCTCATGCCATAAACCTCAGCGAGGGGCACGCCGATGGTTCGGAACCACGTGATGAGAGAGGCCGGAATTGGCGAAGCGCCAGTGATGGCCATCTCCACCTGATCGAACCCGACAAGTTCGCGGACGGTGCTGAAGGCAACGTCGTCCAGGAAGTTGTAGGTGGCGATCTCCTCCTCGGTGGCCGTACCCCAGGTCATCTTCTCGGCAATCGGTTCCGCAGCGGCCACGGCATCGTTGAACTTCTCGGCCTTCTCCGGGTCCGCTGACAACGCGGCGGTGACTCCCGCATACAACTTCTCCCACACGCGCGGGACGCCGAACATGATGTTGGGATGCACCTCGCCCAGATAGCTGGTGAGCTGTGAAGTCTCAGGACACGTCGAGACCTCAGGACCGAATCCGAGCAGGGAATAGTGCGAAACGATTCGTTCAGCAATGTGAGCCATCGGCAGGTACGACACCACCCGCTTACCGGCAAAATCCTCAGCGGTCCATCCATACAAATCGAGCATCGAGTCACTGGTCCACACGATGTTTCGATTGGAGATCATCACTCCCTTGGGAGCACCCGTTGTACCCGACGTGTAGATGATCGTTGCGAGGTCCTCAGGTTTGCCGACCTTGACCGCCTCGGCAAGGTCAACTGATCCCTCGCCCAGAAGGTCGTCGCGACCGAGAACGTCGGCCGGAGCATCGTCGGGACGATTGAGAACAATGATGTTCTCCACCGAAGTGAGCTTGTCCCTCACCTCGAGGAATCGGCTGAGGAACGAGGAGTCCTCCAGGATGACCAACTTCGCTCCGCTGTGGTTCACCATGTAGTCGATCTGGTCAGGTGCGGACGAGTTGTAGATCGAGATCGGGGTGGCACCGAGCGCCAGCACCGCGACGTCGCACCAGTGGAACTCGGGGATGTTTCGCATCATCAGAACCACGCGGTCGCCAGGACCTATTCCGAGTTCCTTCAGGCCAGCCGCGGCCTTCGCCACGTTCTCCGCGAGTTCGTCGAATGACATCGACTTCCAGGTGTCACCGTCCATCCACCGCAGAGCAGTCTGGTCGCCCAAACGCTCGACGGTCCTGAGAAAGTCGGTGGCAACCGTGCGGCCTTGCACTCCGGCGTCGAGTTCTTCCTTCGTAGCTGACATTTGATCCCCTGATTGTTTTCTTGTCGGCGCAACAAGTGCGTCAGTGACCACAGCGTAGGGGACCGAACCACGTATATGCGCTGGTTATTCGGCTCCTCAGAAGGCATCGTCAATTCGGAATGCAGCGTCGGTTTGTGAAAACGGCATGCAGCCGGGTCCGCATTTCGGAGTCCAACATTGACCTGCCGCCGCTCGCGCATCACAATCTTGACCAGTCGGTCAACTTTGTTGCCTCCGACCGAACGAACTGGCCGAGGCACAAAGGCACGCAGCGCAGATGCTCTGGCTGCAACAACCAAACCAAGGGAGCAGTTCATGCCCGAAGCAGTAATTGTCGACATCGTCCGCACAGCAGGGGGGCGACGCAACGGCGCCCTGTCCGGTTGGCATCCGGTTGATCTGGCGGCGGAGACCCTCAAGGCTCTCGCCGATCGCAACGACCTCGACCCGATGCTGGTTGAAGACGTGATCATGGGCTGTGTCATGCAGACGGGAGGGCAGTCCCTGAATGTCGGACGCAATGCCGTTCTCGCTGCCGATTGGCCTGAAGAAGTCCCTTCGACCACCGTGGACCGCCAGTGCGGTTCATCTCAGCAGGCGGCGCACTTCGCTGCCCAAGGTGTGATGGCCGGCGCCTATGACGTAGTCGTGGCAGCAGGCGTGGAGGTGATGAGCCTCGTTCCGATGGGAGCCTCAATCGGCTCTGGATTCGGAATCCCCTTTGGTTCAGCATTCCAGCGGTACAAGGACGTCGAGTTGTATCCCGGCCAGAAGGGTCTCGTTGGTCAGGGAGTGTCCGCCGAAATAATCGCCAACGAGGCTGGACTCAGCCGCGAAGACCTCGACGCCTTCGGCGTACGGTCCCAGAAGCTGGCAGAACAGGCCACCACCGAAGGTCGATTCGACAACGAGATCATCCCGGTTGTTTCCAAGATCAAAGACAAGGAAACCGGCGAGATCAAAATGCTCGGCGAGATGGTCACCCGCGACGAGGGCATCCGGCCCGATACAACCATGGAGAGCCTGGCGAAGCTGAAGCCTGCATTCGTACCCGATGGCAAGGTGACCGCTGGAAACAGCTCCCAGATCACCGACGGTGCTTCCGCAGCACTCATCATGTCGGCAGAAAAGGCCAAGGAACTGGGCCTCACCCCGAGAGCCCGATTCAGCACCTTCGCATTGGCCGGAGTTGACCCGGTCCGGATGCTCACCGGCCCGATCCCTGCCACGGCCAAGGCACTCGACAAGAGCGGATTGGGCGTCAACGACATCGACCACTTCGAGGTCAACGAGGCATTCGCATCGGTTGTGCTCGCATGGGCCGGGGTTTACGAACCGGACATGTCGAAGGTCAATCCCAACGGTGGCGCCATCGCACTCGGACACCCTCTCGGCTGCTCCGGCACGAAGCTCATGGCCACCATGCTCAACGAACTCGAGCGCACCGGTGGTCGCTACGGCCTTCAGGCGATGTGTGAAGGTGGCGGCATGGCCAATGCCACAATCATCGAGCGCCTCGGCTGAGCGGCGAACTCCCGGGGTAGACCGGGAACAACACAGTTCCAGAATGCGTCGAGGGACCATCCGGGTGGATGGTCCCTCTGCGTATCCCGTGGGTTTGCGGCGTCCCGTCGGTTCGCATCAGATCCAAGCGAATCCGCGAAGCGGCACGCGGTCCCCTGCGTAGCGCGCCTCCGGTGCGGACACACTCACAATTCACTGGAAACGAGCTCCATGTCTTCCATGCAGTGCCGCGGAGGTTCCGGGTCTTCAGTTGCCGCGGATGTCATCCGCACCTCGGTTCCGCAGCTCGGACAACGATATGTGAGCCGCACACGTCTCAGGGTCCCGGGATCCGGTGGAGGCGGGGGAGGTGTGGCGAACTGACGCAGGAAAAAGACGCCCACCGACATGATCAACACACCCAGGAGAACCGCACCGATAACGGTGAACGCCGCGATGCCGGTGAAGATCAGCAGGGCGACGATCAACGCAACTGCCAATCCGGCAGTCAGTAGGAATGGCCTCCGCTCGGTGGCGCCTGGGGGATCCAGGTCCGGAGAAGGGCTGCCGGTTTCCGCCGCCTCGGCCGACTTGGCGGTGTCATCTGCTTGTTCCATGCACTCAACTGCTTCCAATTCCATCGGTTTACCCACAGGGAGTGGTTCTCCACAGCTTGTGGACAAATCTGGGAGTAGTCACCTGAAGTACATACTCGGTCACTAAAATGACATGCCAGACCTACTCACGGTAATCAGATCGCCACACGAAGTGACATTGTGGCTCTGTGCACCACGATCTGTGATCAGGTAACCCGCTGGGAGGACGATTCCGTCCACACCCTGTGGATATGTCCCCCGAGTGGGATTTCTCTCTGAGGGACAGAGGTCGAAAGGGTCGTCGGCCAGGGCGCTGTTGATTCCCTCGGGTGCGCCGCTGGCGAGAGTCACCCTACCCGCGTCCACCCGGGGTTTCTGTCCATCCGGAATCGCTGTCCGTTCACCTTCAGCGATACTGGGTGGCCGCAACGATTCCGGCCAGGATCGATCCGAGGCCTGCCAGCAGATACCAGCCGCTGCCCGACCCTTCTGATCCCGGAAGTACCCCCATGTAATTGAGAATGATCAACGCCAGGCCAATTCCCCAAAGGGCGAACATGAGAATCGGAACCCACCGAGGTGAGGGACCCTTCTTGGATGCCGGTACCGGTGCCGTGTAGCGCCCTTTGGTGTCAGCAGTCCGTTTGACCACCTTCTTCTTGCGCTTGGCCGAAGGTGGCAGCACCTTCTCGGATTCCGAATGCCCGGACCCCGAATGGGAGGCCCCAGCTCGCGACGATTCGCTCGCGATCACATCGTCGTCACCATCGATCGACTCCTGCTTCACCATGGCTCACAACTTACTGGCTGGGTCCTGTTCGGAACACGTCGTAGCCTCGTCACGGTGGCTCCCCGGATACTCGTCATCGACAACTACGACTCCTTCGTCTACAACCTCGTCCAGTACATCGGCGAACTGGGTGCGGAACCGGTAGTCCACCGCCACGACGCGATCGACCTCGCCGGGGTCGAGGCCATCGAACCTGACGGCATCTTGATCAGCCCGGGACCTGGCACCCCTGCCGATGCTGGATTGTCGAAGGAGCTGATCCTGAACTGGGGCAAGCGCGTACCGGTGTTCGGCGTCTGCCTCGGCCAGCAGTGCATCGGTGAAGCCTACGGCGGCACTGTCATCCGGGCTCCGGAGATCGTTCACGGAAAGACCTCGTTCATCCGCCACGACTCGAAAGGTGTGTTCTCAGGTCTTCCCGATCCCCTGGAAGCCACGCGCTACCACTCGCTGATCGTTGAACGATCCTCCGTTCCGGACACGTTGGAGATCACGGCCGAAACCGATGACGGATTGGTGATGGGTCTTCGGCACAAGGAGCTGCCAGTGGAGGGAGTCCAGTTCCACCCGGAATCCGTGCTCACCGTGGCCGGCCACGAGATGATCCGCAATTTCCTCAACTCCTGTTCAAAAAGGTGACCGGGGGACCCGCACCACCTAGGGCGGGGCGACGGTGGACGTGGTCGCGGGCGGCGGAGTCGGGTCGATTCCGATCAAGATCTCCACGGATGTGGCAGCCGGAACATCCGAATCCAGGATGATTCCCTGAGAAACAACACGTCCGTTGCGCGTGTCGCCGGACGGGATCCGGACTCTGCGGACCACCGGTTGGAGGTCCGCCTCCACAAGGGCTTCCATTGCGGTTTCCTCGAGCAGACCGGTGACACCGGGTACACGCACCGTGGGTTTCGGCGAGGACACGACCAGCTTCACATCGGAGCCCCGTTGAACGCTGCTCTGAGCAACGGGACTGACGGACACCACGGTCCCCACTTCGGTGCCGGGTTGATACCGGTGGGTCACGACCGGAACGAGTTCGAGTCGGCCCAGTTCCTGGAGCACATCCTCTGCGGGTAGCCCCACGGCGGCAGGAACGACTCGGGGCGCCGGGCCGATCGAAACCTTCAACACGACGGTCATGGAAGGTCCACTCCGCTCACCCGCCCGGGGGCTCGAGGCCACAACCTCCCCCACACGGACTTCTTCTGAATTCACCGAGTCGGTCTCCGATATCAGTCCGTTGGCCGCCAACAGCGCAGCAGCTTCAGCGGCCTGCTGACCGACGGTCTCGGGAACGATCGGCCCGGCGGATCCGGTGGAGACCATGGCGATTATCGATGAACCTTGTTCTACGATCGCGCCGGCAATCGGCCGTTGCGAAAACACGACGCCGAGCGGGAACACATCGTTGGGAATCTCCTCGACGACCATGATGAGCCCTGTTCCTTCCACCATCTTTCGAGCCTCCTCCTCCGTGCGACCCCACAAAACAGGGACCTCGACGTCGGTGACCTCAACTTGTTTGTCCGCATCGTCGACCGCCGAGGTGAAGCCGACCCACGTGAGGCCCAGCACCAGCAGCAGGCTTGCCATCGCAATGCCGGTGGCCACCGGATGACGGCGACCATCCACATCCTCTGGTCGGCCGATCTCGGTCACCCGAGGTTGTTTGTCAGCCACGGGACACATCGATCTTCACCACAGTCCCAGCCGGGACTTCGATTCCGGCAGCCGGATCCAGCGCGGACACCACTCCGGGAGCTGTTTCGGCGTTGATCACGCTGGCAACCAGCCCCGCCGCCTGCAAAGAGCCCACCGCTTCGGGTTGGGGCGCCCCGACCAGATCCGGAATCACCACGGGGGCAAGGCCGGCCGCAATGATCAGGTTCACCCCTGAGTCCCTTGCCACGGTTTCACCCGCTGGCGGAGAGCTCTCCAGAACCACTCCCGGCACCTCATCAGAGGCTTCTTCGGAGACGTCGCCGACTGCAAGGCCGGCCACACCCAGCGCGTAGGCCGCGCCCTCACCCGACAGTCGCTGTAGGTCTGGAACCTCGCGGGGAACCGGGCCGAGCGAGACCAAGAAACGCACGGTGTCCGAGGCCTTTACAACCTTGCCGGGCTCTGGGGTCTGTTCGATCACAAATCCAGCGGCGAACTCCTCGCTGAGGGTCTCTTCCACGGAGAACTCCACGCCGGCGTCCTCCAGCGGTACAGACACCTCAGTGATCGGTTTGCCGACCGCGTCGGGCATCTCCACCCTTGTAATGCCGGCGCTAAGAACGACCTCGACTTCAGCGCCAGATCGCACCTCGACTCCCGGCGCGGGATTTTGTGAAATCACCGAGCCACGAGGTGCACTCAAGCTGAAGGACGTGGAGATCTCACTCACCAATCCCACCGATTCCAGATCCGCCTCAGCGCGTGGCTGGGCCAGACCACCGAGATCCGGTACGACGACAATCGGAGCTCGACCCAGAATCGCATCGATCGGATGAAGTGTCGGCGAGAGCCCGAAAAGCAGGGCTCCACCGGTGGCCACAAGGAGAGCCATGACCACCGCCACGGTTCCGCGCGGCCACCCCATGTCAGGGGGAGGAGGTAGTGGTTGATGACGAGGAGCTGGTGGTCGAACCCGCCACACCAACCAGAAGCTTCACCGTAGAGCCCACCGCCACGCTGGTACCACCAGTGGGATTCTGGGACAGAACCCGCCCGACCGCTGGATCACCCGGAGGCACGGTCTGTGTAGCCACAGTGGAGTTCAGTCCCCTGTTGGACAGGGTCTGCACAGCCGTTGCCTCTTCCTGATTGCGCACGTCCGGAACGCTCACGGTCCGAGAACCGCTGGACACAACCACGGTGACTGTTGAGCCCTTGTCCACCGACGACCCGGCGGCAGGGTCCGTCCGAATTACGCGACCCGAGGAAACCGATGAACTCGACTCCTCGACCGGACCACCGACGAGGAATCCAAGACGTTGAAGCTCGGACTGGGCAGAAGACAGCGTGGAACCTGACAAATCGGGAACGATTTCCTCCCCAGCGCCCTTGGAAACGTACATCTTCACCGCGGAGTCGACTTCGACCTCGGTTCCGGGCGCGGGATCCTGACCTGAAACGACGCCTGGTTCGCGGTCGGGATCCTCGATGGATTCCACGGTCCAGCGAAGGCCATGCTCGGTCAGGATCCGTTGGGCTTCCGTCTCCGGCATGTTCGAGATGTCGGGAACGGCCACCACCTCGGGTTCCCCGCTCACCGTGAGGACCACAGTCGAACCCTTGTCTGCTTCGGTACGTTCTCTCGGATCTTGATCGGTGACCAAGCCCGGTTCCACATCGGATTCCGGATCGTCGACGACCTCCACCTCGAAGTCGACGTCCTCGAGCGTCTCGCGTGCTTCGGCAATGTTCAGGCCGATCACATCAGGCACCGTGACCTGGGATTCGCTGAGGCCATTCGCCAACCAGAACAGGAATCCGGCGAGCAGCGCCAGAAGTACGAACAGCCCGGCCAGGAACCAGGTGGTTCGCGACTTGGTCGGCTCATGGTCTTCCAGCTCCTCGGGCTGCGGCTCCACCGAAGGCTGCACGACGGTTGCGGTCTCCACCGCTGCTGTAGCAGCGATAGCACCGGCCACCCAGGCCATCATGTCCCGCTCGGCATTCGTGGGTTCACCACGTGCGTACCGCGCGAGGTCAGCCCGGAGGTCTTCCGCCGATGCGTACCGCTCCGCTGGATCCTTGCGAAGCAGTTTCATGATTATGGCGTTTACCGGATCCGGGAGATCAGGAATAATCGTGTTCGGAGCGGGCGGATCATCCTGAACATGTTTGTACGCGATGGCAAGTGGTGAGTCGCCCGTGAAGGGAGTGCGGCCTGTCGCCATTTCGTAGAAGACCACTCCGAGGGAATACAGGTCCGAGCGTGCGTCGACCGGAAGTCCTTGGGCTTGCTCCGGAGCGAAATAGGTGGCAGTCCCCATCACCGACCCGGTCTGGGTGAGATCTTCGTCAACTGAAGACAGTGCCCTGGCGATGCCGAAATCCGTGACCTTGGCATCCCCACTGGCTGTGAGGAGCACGTTGCCCGGCTTCACATCACGGTGAACGATGCCGCGAGCATGTGCAAAGCCAAGGGCGGCCGCCACATCGGAGGTGATTTCTGCGGCTCTGCGGGGGTGCAGCGGGCCATCGCGTCGGATTACCTGAGACAGCGACGGACCATCGATGTACTCCATCACGATGAAGTAGGTCCCGTCGTGGGTGCCCCAGTCGTACACACCCACGATGTTGGCGTGAGCAAGACCTGCCGCGGCTTGGGCTTCGCGGCGGAAGCGCTCCACAAATGTGGGATCCACTGCGAACTCCGGGACGAGCTCCTTCACCGCCACGGGACGGTCCAGCATCTGGTCGCGTGCCAAGTAGACCTGAGCCATGCCTCCACGGGCCAGCCGGTTGTGAACCTCGTATCGGCCCCCCAGTACCCGGAGGTCTTCATCAGCCATACAAACCACACGATAGGCGCCAACGAGCTGACCAATCGGGCATCCGCTGACCTTCATGCGGCGCCCGGCTCCCGGGGATTTCGAGAGAACCAGAGGCTCCGGCTGGGCCAACAGAGTAGAACTCCCGCATCAGCGCACAGCCAGCGACGTTTCGATCACAGCTCTGGCGACCGGTCCGGCAACCTTTCCTCCGGTCTGGCTGGAGTCTCCATCGAGGTTGTTGACGATCACCGCCACCGCCACCGTGGGCTCTTCGGAGGGTGGCCCCGCAAATGCAATTACCCAGGCATGGGATTTGGGTGGCACGGTTCCGAGCTGAGCAGTTCCGGTCTTGGCACCAACCTCGGCGCCCGGAATCCGAAGGGCTGCGCCAGTGCCGTTCTCCACCACACCAATCATTGCGTCCCGCAGAGTCGTGGCCACATTCGGGTTGAAGGCAGTGCGCCAGATTGCCGGATCGAACCGATCCACCACATCCCCATTGCGGGAACGAATCGTGGACATGACGTGGGGCGCCATGATCTCACCGTCATTCGCCACCGCTGCGGCCACAAGTGCCATCTGCAACGGCGTGGCGGCAACGTCGTTCTGACCTATGCCAGTCTGGGCAAGCCGGGGAGCGTCTTCCACCACCGGCGCCTTTCCCTCTGGTTCGGAAACAACGGCACCGAAGTCGGTCGGATACTTGGATTCAGCTGGATTCGGGAGATCCAACGGTGGAATGTCGTTGAATCCGGCGGCTTCGGCCGCATCGATCATTGCGTCCGCTCCGACCTGTTCAACCGCCATCTGGGCGAACGAAGAGTTGCAGCTCTTGGCCATGATCGTGAACAGGGTTCCTCCGCATTCTGATTGCGCGAAGTTGAAGATCGGCCGGTTGGTCAGTGGCGGTGTGTACTGCCTTACCACCGGATATGCGGGCTCGGTCTCAGTGACGGTTCCCTGGGTGAGACCGCCGGCGGCCGTCACAACTTTGAAGGTTGAACCGGGGAAATATCGCTCTCTGTAGGTGTCAGCCAACAGGGGTTTCCCTTCGGCGAGGCCGTAGAGCCCCTTCGAACCTTCTGCGGCCTCAGTGTCGTTGCTCGAAATCCGGTTTGGGTCATAGGTCGGATTTGAATAGAGAGCCAGAATCTCGCCAGTGCCAGGATCCAGTGCAACCACTGAACCTTGTTGACCGTCCAGGGCGTCCCTGGCAACACTCTGTATGTCCTTGCGCACCGTCAACACCACGTCACCTTCCGTGGATTCATCGGTCCACAGACTGTCGAGCTGATTCAGTTCCAGCGCCGGAGTCCTTCCCGCGAGGTCGTCGTTGTAGGTACGCTCCACACCGTCGGATCCGAGGTTGAACGAGTAGTAGCCGGTGACGTGCGCAAAAAGATCGCGTTCCGGGTACACCCTCTGGTAGCTGAGGGCCTCTCGCCGCGCTTCGCTGAAGGCCAGAACTGCCCCGTCGGCGGAGTCGATGCTCCCCCGCGGTTGGTTGAAGTCGCGCTGAAGGGCACGGGTGTTTTCCGGCCGATCGTTGATCTCCTGCGCCTGGAAGAACTGCACCTGATTCAGCTTGAGAAACAGCGCGACGTACATGATCAGAATGCCGGCTCCGAGAATACGAATTTGGCGATTCATCGGGCCAGCACCGGCTGGGGGACTCGCCTCGATGCACCATCGGAGATTCTCAACAGCAGCGCGAGGAGCACATAGTTGGCAACCAGGGAAGATCCGCCGTAGCTGACGAATGGAAGTGTGATGCCCGTCAGAGGCATCAAACGAATGACTCCGCCGACAATGATGAACGCTTGAACGCCGATCAACGTGGTCAGTCCGACTGCCAGCAGAGACCCGAAGCCGTCGCTGCAACGACGGGCTATTCGTAATCCACTACCCACCATCAACAGGAATGTACACAACACCGCCGTTGATCCGAGCAGACCCAGTTCTTCGGCGATGATCGCGAAAATGAAGTCGGTCTCCTCGAATGGAATGCGCCCGGAAATCCCCAGACCCGGCCCCGTGCCGACAACCCCGCCCCAGGACAACGCGTACACAGATTGCACAATCTGATATCCGACACCCTGTGGGTCTGTCCACGGGTCGAGCCAGACCTCAACTCTCTGTTGAACGTGGCTGAACTGGCTGTAGGCCAGCGCTGCCCCCGTCGCAAACAGGATCACCCCGGCAACCAGATATGCCGCCCGCCCCGTGGCGACCCACAGCATCACTACGAACAACACGAAAAACAGCAGCGCCGAACCCAGATCTCGCTGGAATATCATCACTGCGAGCGCCACTCCCCAAGCAAGGAGAATCGGCGCAAAGTGTTTCGGGTCGGGAATGCTGAATGGACCCAGTCGGAACGTTGCCACACTCAGCAGTTCCCGGTTCTCCTGAAGGTAGCCGGCAAAGAAGATCGCCAATGCAATCTTGGCGAACTCGCCGGGCTGGAATCCGATCGGACCGAGGCTTACCCAGATCCTGGACCCATTGATCTCGTTTCCGAGCACCGGCAGCAGTGGCATCAACAGGAGCAACACGCCAATCAACCCAAAGGTGTACCGGTACCGCTGGAGAACCTTGATGTCCTTCACCAGAACCAGAGTGAGCACGAAACAGGTGATTCCCGCGGCGGTCCAAGCGGCTTGGAGCCCGGCAAGGTCATCGTTGAGGCGGGCAATGAACACGTAGCCCATGCCATTGAGAAGCGCCGCCAGCGGCAACAACAGCGCGTCGGCCGCCGGAGCCACCTTGCGAACCACGAGGTGAGCCACGAGGACCAGAGCCAGCACTGCTGCCAGAAACGGACCGATGTTGGCCGGAACGGACGCGTTTCGGCCCAAGCTCGCCAGTGCGTACAGCCCGACGATCACGATGAACGCCAAGATCAGAAGTCCCAGCTCGGTGGTACGTCTTCGACCCGAAACCAGGGCGACCGCATCTTTGCTGGCGGCTCTGGTGGGAACAGTCACGGACCGGGAGGCGCAGCCGCGGTTGTCGGTGGCTGGGAGGTGGTGGTTGGTGCGGTCGAAGTGGTCGAAGTCGTCGAGGTTGTGGTGGTATTGAAGTTCTCGAGTCGCCGCACTGCCGCTGCCTCGCTGCTGAATGTGCTCCCCTCGCGCACCACTGCGCGGTCGGACGGCGTCATGTCGGCCACCAACAGATCTGTTTCCTCAATTTCGGTGGGATGTATCCAGAGCACTGGGGTGCCTTGGTAAAGAGCCAGGAAACCGTCGTCGTTCTCCGACACGTACCAGCCCTGCTTTGACGTGAACGCAATGGCACCAACGGCCAAGGCAACGATTCCGAAGAGCGCCAATGCGAACGCCGCGGTCCGCCAACGGTTCGCTCTGGCAGATTCTGCCTCGGTCGAGGAGGGATCGCCTTGGCCGGCAGATGGGCCGCCGGCAAGTGCAGCTATCTCTGGATCCCCGTCGACCGATGCGGAAGGGTCCGTCGCCAACGGAAGGTCGGTCTCCGATGAGTCGGACGGATCCGCGCTGTCGTCGGACCCTGGTGAGCCTGCAGCAGCGGGGTCGGACGTGGCAACAACAGCCAGAACCGTTTCGGTGTGCGGACCATGCTCATCCGATAGATCGACTGCTGGTGTTGTTATCCGACGGCAGCGGTCGCCGACCGGCGCGCTCTCGGTGCCGCTTCCCGCAACTTCGACGACCACCGCTGTGATGTTGTCGCGGCCACCCGCGGCATCAGCCTCGGCAACAAGTCGCCTCGACACCACATCTGGCTCGTCCTGCGCGCCGAGGATTTCGGATATCCGGTTGTCATCGATCTCATTGGTCAGGCCATCACTGCACAGGAGCAGCCGGTCGCCCTCGCGGGGTTCCAACAACCAGGCATCGACGACCACCAGTGGCTCCACCCCGAGGGCCCTGGTGAGAACGTTCTTCTGCGGGTGATCCTCCGCGTCCTCCGCGGTTATTCGACCCTCCTGAAGCAGGGTCTCCACCAGAGAGTGGTCCTCGGTCAGTTGGGTCATGGCGCCGCCGGCCAACAAGTAGACGCGGCTGTCCCCGACATTGAGAACCGCGACCTCGTCCCGGTCATCACGTCGAACCAAGCCCACCACACAGACTGTGGTCCCCATGCCGAGCAGATCGGGGTCTTGTGCGGATTGTTCGGAAATCTTTCGGTTCGCCCGATGGACAGCGCGGACCAGGTCGTCGAGTGAACGGTTGCCCTCAACCGCTGACAGGATCTCCACCGTGGCTGCCGAGGCAACCTCTCCAGCACGGTGGCCGCCCATTCCATCGGCGACGACCGCCAGTCCGTCTGCAGCCAGATACGAGTCCTCGTTGGCCTCTCGAACCTGTCCGACCTCTGAAGTGGAACCGATCTCCAGACGGATCATCGGAACTCCAGAATGACGTTGCCGATCTGAATCCGATCGCCTGGCCGAGCGTGCATCTGCCCCACGGCTCTCACACCATTGAGCCAAGTTCCGTTGGTTGAACCCAGGTCTTCCACGAACACGGAGTTGTCGCGCTGAAACACACGCGAATGCACCTGGGACACGTACTGCTCATCAAGCACCACCGAGCATCCCGGCGCCCGTCCCAACGTGAGGTCCCCACCGAGGGGGAAATCCGCTCCGGCCCGCGCGATCGGTTCCACCACCGTCAGCTTCGTTGGTACCGATCCCTTCTTGCTTGCCCGAACCGACTTGATCTTCGGTGGTTTCGATGGCGGCGGAACGACGGCCGATTCGGCCGCGGCCTTGGGCGGTGTGACTTCGGCCCAGACAGCTCGAAGGACGCGCAGGAAGAACAGATACAACAACGCCAGGAGACACAACTTCAGAACGGTGAGCAGCTGCTCCGGCATCACATGACCCTAGGACGCTTCAAAGGTGACAGCCGTGTTTCCGAACCTGACCTCGTCACCATCGCAGAGGGCGTGCGGGGCGTTCAGCTTCACACCGTTCACCTTGGTGCCGTTGGTGGACCCGAGATCGGCAACCTCAAAGTGTGTGCTGGTCGGACGGATCTCGGCGTGATGGCGGCTCACGTTGGGATCGGCCAACACAATCGTGCAGTCGTTCTGGCGGCCAACCGAAACCACGTATTCACCCAGTGGAACCCGGTCACCGGTTGAGAGCCGCAGCGACCCGGGCGGCGAAGCGCCATCGGACTCATGGAACGCGCCCTCAACCCGCAGAACCCCCTGGCGAAGTGATTCGTCTGTGATCAGCTCGACCTCAACACCACCCACGAAAGCATATCCCTCGTCCCGGGCATGTTCCCTTGCCGCATCGGCGAGCTCCCGCGTGAGTGTCTGGGAGATCGGGTCGAGTTGTTCACGATCCGCCGCGGACAGCATGAAGCTGAATTGGTTCGGAACGATGGTGCTGCCTCCCACTGACACAGATCGATTGTTGTCCATTTCGCGTTCGAGCTTCCGACCGAATTCGACGGGTTTGACGGTGCTCTTGAACACGCGCGAAAAGGCGCCTTCAACGGCTTGTTCGAGACGGCTCTCAAAGCCACGGACACCCATTGCCCAAACGATAGACGCCTGATCCGACGGAATCGCCCCGCCGGGTTGCCTTCGGAATTCCCCGATGCCGACGGTTGAGGCTGTATTGAGGCTGTGCGCTACCATCGACCGTTCACTCGCGCGAGTGGCGGAATTGGCAGACGCGCAGGATTCAGGTTCCTGTGTCCGAAAGGATGTGAGGGTTCAAGTCCCTCCTCGCGCACCACTCGTCTCGCCTGGGCTCGGGTATCGACCTTTGTGCGGCGACCTGCGAGCATGAACGCATGAATCGCCGAAGCCACGGAAGCAGACGAATCCTGTTGATCGTCACATCCGCGGTGGCATTGTCCGTCGCAGCTTGCTCGGATGGAGACGACACCACAGCTTCACCCACGAACTCGAACAGCACCGAGAGCACGCAGGAGTCCTCCACCACTGCTGAAGAGACGACCACCACTGCACCTGGGGGCGATCTCGTGGGAACCTGGACCGCCGGGGCCCAGGACATCGTCAATGCGAACACCGCGAACCTCGGTGGAGTGGCCGCAATGGAGTGCAGTGGCACGCTCCTGCTCACGTTCGTGGACGATTCCGGATTCACCAACACCGGTGACATCTCGTGCAGCGTCGGCGGAGTCGCCGCTGTTGGTTCAGTTACGAGCACTGGCAAATGGGCCGTTACGGAACCCGGACTCGTGGCGATCTCCGAAACCGTCACCACAGGTGGAATCGAGATGGGCGGAGTCAGTCTGCCCGCTCCCACCGGTGTCGGCGACGGCGTTTTTGAATACTCGGTCGACGGTGACACGCTGCAACTCACATTCACCGACCCCAGTGTGGGGACCGTGACCCAGAGCTGGGTCCGGGCCTGAGCATCGAACCGCTTTGACCTACGTACTGCTCATGGGCGGATTCGTGGCGCTCCTGGCCGGGGCCGAGTTTCTGGTCGGTGGTGCCAGCAGTCTGGCCGTGCGCACGGGCTTGTCGCCATTGGTTGTCGGGCTGACCGTGGTGGCCTTCGGCACGGCCGCACCCGAGCTGGCAGTCAGCATCCGCTCAACCTGGCAAGGCCAGAGCGGGATCGCCGTGGGCAACGTGATCGGAAGCAACATCACGAATATCCTCATGGTGCTCGGATTGTCAGCCGCTTTGGGCGGAGCCATTCACGTTGCCCGACAGATTGTGCGAACCGACGTTCCAATCATGATCCTGGCCACACTTGTGGTGTTCGTCATGTCACTCAACGGCTACCTCGGTCGCCTTGAAGGCGCTGCGCTGTTCAGCGGGATCGTGGTATACGTCATCTGGACCGTCAGAAGAGCCAGATCCGAAAGCATTTCGGACCCAGAACCGCCGGACGGCATCCAGGTTGTCAGCTTGCCCAGGGAGATCGCCCAGATCGTGGGCGGAGTTGTGGCCTTGGCGATCGGAGCAACCTGGCTCGTGGATTCGGCTTCGGAAATCGCCAACTCCCTGGGCGTCTCGGATCTTGTGGTCGCTCTCACCGTGGTCGCCTTTGGCACCAGTGCTCCCGAGTTGGCCACCTCGCTGGTGGCTGCCCGCAAAGGCAAAGGTGACCTGGCGGTCGGGACCGTGATCGGCTCCAACATATTCAACCTGCTGGCAGTCCTCGGCCTGACTGCATTTCTGGCACCCGACGTACTGGCGATCCCCGATGACGCCCTCCGACTCGACATGCCGGTGATGCTCGCCGTGTCGCTGGCATGCCTGCCCATCTTCTTCAATGGCTTCATCATTCGTCGGTGGGAAGGTGCGGTGTTCTTCGCCTTCTACGTTGCGTACCTGACGTTCATTGTGCTCGATGCCACAGGGAGCGGACTGACGCATCCCTTCGGAGTGGTGATGGGAGTGTTCGTCCTGCCCATGACGGGACTCACCCTGCTGGCGATCGGACTGAAATCGATACGACAAAGCAATCTTCGCAAGGCGTCATCAGACCGGCCCGGATCCGGCTGAGGGAGCCGGTCCGACATTCAGGTCGAAGATCGATACTTGGCCCAGATTTCATCGACGGCTGCAGTTGGGGTGATGTCACCACTGCGAACGCCGGCTTCGCTCGCCTTCAACAACCCGGCAATGTCTGCACGGGAGGCGAGATCATCATGCAGTCGACTCTCGAGCATCGACCACATCCAGCCGACCTGCTGATCGCGCCGTTTCTGATCGAGTTCACCGGTGGCCTCCATCTTCTCCCGATGCAACTCGATTTCTTCCCAGAGTTCATCCAGACCCCAATTGTCCAGACCCGAACACGTGATCACCGGAGGAATCCAGGTCTGCGTGGCCCGCGACATCAGGTGCATTGCCATCCGATAGTCAGCCGCAGCCCGCTCAGCCGCAGCGACATTGTCGCCATCGGCCTTGTTCACGGCGATCATGTCGGCCAACTCGAGAATGCCCTTCTTGATGCCCTGGAGTTCGTCGCCGGCACCGGCAAGCATCAACACAAGGAAGAAATCGACCATCTGCGACACCATGTGCTCGGATTGGCCGACGCCCACCGTTTCCACGAGGATCACATCGAATCCGGCGGCCTCACAGATGAGGATCGTCTCCCTTGTGGCCCTGGCGACTCCACCAAGGGTGTCCCCAGCCGGTGAAGGTCGGATGAACGAATCGGGGTCAACCGCCAGGCGCTCCATTCGCGTCTTGTCGCCAAGAATCGAACCGCCAGTTCTCGAGCTGGTGGGATCGACGGCCAGCACGGCGACGCTGAGTCCCCGGGCTGTGAGGTTCACCCCGAGCTGATCGATGAAGGTGCTCTTGCCGACACCCGGAACGCCGGTGATCCCCACACGGTGGGAACCACCGGCGTGAGGGAGGAGGTCTTTGAGCACCTTCTGGGCAACCCCACGGTGCTCGATGTTGCGCGACTCCACAAGCGTGATCGCACGTGCGAGCACCGCAGGGTCTCGGGAGAGCACACCTTCGACATACTCGGGAACTCCGAGAACAACTGTCATCACCGGCGAGATTACCCGCGGTTGGTCGGCGGCAATGATTGACTCCCGATGGGCACCAACAAGATTCGCGTGGCAAACTGCCGCGCATCAGATCACTGGCATTGTCCACATCACGAATGAATCGGCTACGGCTGCTCGGAGCCTTCGCCGTGCTGGTGTTGTTCGCAGGAGCCTGCACCTCAACGGATGACTCCGGTTCCTCCAACGAAGACGTGGAGGAGACAGAGGACACAGGGGAGACCGTCGGCAGCGACGAAGCGCCCGAAGAGGCCGAGTACGTCAGCGACGCCGACTATTCCGATCAGTCCATTTGGCTTTGCCACCCAGCAGTTGATGGCGACGCCTGTGACATCGATCTTGACGCCACCCTGATAGCTGCCGACGGCACTACCACCGTCGAACCTTTCGAACCGCTGGCGGATGCACCCGTGGACTGTTTCTATCTCTATCCGACCAGTTCCACCGACCCGGGAGAGAACTCCGATCTCGTGCCGGACTCGGAAGCTGCCATGGCACATAACCAGATCGCCCGATTCGCCGAGGTGTGCAACGTGTATGCGCCCATGTACCGGTCCATTCCGCTCGGCGCCCTCTTTGACCGGATCGAAGAACGCCAGGCAGAGGAAGACGATGAATCCGGATCCTCCGAAGACGAAGGGGACGAGGAAGCCGCTGACAGCTCGGAACCGGCCCCTGCCCAATTCGCGTATGCCGACGTCGAGGCCGCCTTTGCGCACTACATGGCCGAGGAGAACGACGGGAAGCCGTTCGTTCTCGTTGGCCACTCCCAAGGGTCGGGAATGATGCGAACCCTGGTGTCGGAACAGATCGACGACGAAGATGAGGTCCGTTCACAGCTGCTCTCCACGATGATGATCGGCGCTTCGGTGCGTTCCGACAGCGAGGGTGACCCGGAATTCGCAAACATCCCACCGTGTGAATCACCGGATCAGACCGGCTGCGTGATCTCCTTCGCCACCTATTATGAGGATGAGCCGCCCCCGGAGAGTTCGTTTTTCGGCCGACGTGACCCCGAGGACGGAGCGCGCGTCCTGTGCTCCAATCCGGCAAATCTCGCCGGCGGGTCGGGTCCCCTCAGTTCCTACTATGGAGCGGGCGGTACCGAGACCGTGGCGGTGACCACTCCGTGGGTCCACTACGAAGGCCTGCTGGTCTCCGAATGTGCGTCCAGTGAAGATTTTGACTGGCTACAGATAACGAACACACATCAGGAGGGCGACGCACGTCCAGCTGATGTGGGTGGGCGACTCACACCCGAGTGGGGCACACACCTCTCCGACGTGAACATGACGATCGGCAACCTGATCGAACTGGTCAAGACCCAGAGCGGCGGAGAGTAGCCAAGCCCCCTCAGGCTCCGATCACCCCAAGCGTTGTGGATGTGGCCGTGGCGGCGCGACGCTGCCTCCGTAGGTGAGCTGACTCGTTCAGAGCGCCCGGGAGTGCTCCAGGAATTGACGCAGTCCGGTGTCGAGAACCCAATCGTGGCCCCACTCCACAAGCGGCCGCGCAACCGAGGCCACACGCCGCAACAACACGTTCGCGGGTGCCAGCTCCGAGCTCAGGGTGGCCACGGAGCCACCACCATTCGAGCTCAGTTTCAATTCCGCAACACCTCGAACATCGCCTGAAACCGTGGTCCGAACACGTTCAGCCGGTTGAACCTCGTCGAAGGAGATCGCGAACCGGACCACATAGGGCAGTGGTGGGGCAACCTGACACTCCCACCGGGAGTGCTGTCGGAATCCATCCGAGGTTTCGAATCCCCGCAGCCAGGGCCACCACGTCTGATAGTCCTGCGTACGCGTGATCAGATCCCAGAGTTCGTCGGGTCCGGAATCGAAGACCCACTCCCTGCGGGATCGAAACGCAATGGCCATCCCCCAACTCTGACACGGCCGAGCACGACGAGTTCCGCGGACGTGCCTACCAACCATCAGGCAATCCGGGTGAACGTGCCAATCAGGTTCGGCGCGCCAATCAGTCGGTGGACAGCTTTTCCAGCAGTTCGCGCGCTGATTCGTGAATCACCGTGCCCGGAGGGAAGATCGCCTCAGCTCCTGCGGCATAGAGTTCGTCGTAGTCCTGGGGCGGGATCACTCCACCAACCACAACTGCGATGTCCGGTCGGCCGAGGTCGGCCAGCGCAGCCTTCAGTTCGGGCACCAGCACCAGGTGGCCGGCCGCCAGTGACGAGGCCGCAACCACGTGAACGTCGGCCTCGACCGCCTGACGAGCCACCTCCGCGGGTGTCTGGAACAACGGCCCGATGTCCACGTCCCAACCAAGATCGGCGAGCCCGGTGGCCACCACTTTCTGCCCGCGGTCGTGACCGTCCTGACCCATCTTTGCCAGCAGGATCCGGGGACGACGACCCTCCTTCGCTTCGAAGGATTCCACCATCGTGCGAACCTGGTCTATCCCCTCGGCGGAACCAAGCTCACTCTTGTAAACGCCGGAGATCGACCGAATATCGGCACGGTGACGCCCATACACTTTCTCGAGTGCGTCTGAGATCTCACCCACGGTTGCCATCTTTCTCGCTGCATCAACGGCCAGATCCAGCAGGTTGCCACCTCGGCCGTCAGCACAGTTGGTCAATGCTTCCAGAGCGGACTCCACGGCATCGGGATCGCGTTCAGCGCGGAGTCGCTCGAGTTTGCGGATCTGTCCTTCGCGCACCGCAGTGTTATCCACTTTGAGCACGTCAATCTGCTCGTCCTCATCGAGTCGGTACTTGTTGACACCGAGGACGCTCTGACGGCCGGAGTCGATTCGGGCCTGGGTTCTCGCCGCTGCTTCCTCGATCCGCAGCTTCGGAATGCCGGCTTCGATGGCGGCCGCCATACCTCCGAGTTCGTCCACCTCTTCGATGAGCCGAAGTGCCTTGCCTGCTATGTCAGCCGTGAGGCGTTCAACGAAGTAACTGCCACCCCACGGGTCGATCACGTTCGTCGTACCGGATTCCTGCTGAAGGAACAACTGGGTGTTGCGGGCAATTCGAGCCGAAAAGTCGGTTGGCAAAGCCAGCGCCTCGTCGAGAGCGTTGGTGTGGAGGCTCTGCGTGTGACCCTGGGTTGCGGCCATCGCCTCGATGCAGGTTCGCATCACGTTGTTGTAAACGTCCTGTGCCGTGAGCGACCAGCCGGACGTCTGCGAGTGGGTGCGCAAGCTCAGCGACTTGGGATTGGACGGATTGAACCGTTCCCTCATCAACTTCGCCCAGAGCAAGCGGGCGGCGCGCATCTTGGCGATCTCGGTGAAGAAGTTCATTCCAATGGCCCAGAAGAAACTGAGGCGGGGCGCGAACTCGTCCACGGTCATGCCGGTGCCGATCCCCGCCTTCACGTATTCCAGGCCGTCGGCAAGTGTGTAGGCCAACTCGATGTCAGCCGTCGCTCCAGCCTCCTGCATGTGGTAACCGGAGATCGAGATCGAGTTGAACTTGGGCATCCTCGCTGCGGTGTAAGTGAAAATATCGGCAATCACCTGCATCGAAGGTGCCGGCGGATAGATGTAGGTGTTGCGAACCATGAACTCCTTGAGAATGTCGTTCTGGATCGTCCCCGCGAGTTGCTCCGGCTTCACGCCCTGCTCCTCGGCCGCCACGATGTAGAGCGCCATGATCGGGAGCACGGCGCCGTTCATGGTCATCGACACCGACATCCGCTCGAGCGGTATGCCGTCGAAGAGCACGCGCATGTCATGGATCGAGTCGATGGCCACGCCGGCCATGCCGACATCGCCTGCCACCCGCGGATTGTCGGAGTCGTATCCACGGTGGGTGGGCAGATCGAACGCCACCGACAAACCTTTCTGACCTGCAGCAAGATTGCGGCGGTAGAAGGCGTTGGAATCCTCCGCTGTGGAGAATCCGGCGTACTGACGAACAGTCCACGGCTGGTTGACGTACATCGTTGAGTAGGGTCCGCGAAGATACGGTGCGATTCCCGGGTAGGTGTCCAGGAAGTCCAGACCTTCGCGATCGCCGATCCCGTATGTGTGCTTCACCTCGATGCCTTCGGGAATCGTGAAAGCCTCACCCTCCGAGGCTTTGGCGGGTTCCGGCTGTGGCGTTGGAAGTGCCATGGAGGAGAAGTCGGGCACGCTCAGCCGGCTGCCGACGGAATCGTCGCTGCCCGCAGTACCTTCGCTCTTCGTGGTGCCCTCGGTGCCCTCGCTGCCCACAGTGGTCTCGCTCATCAGAGTGTTCCGATCCGCTTGTGGGCATCTGTCAGGATCGCCAGGGCATCGGAACCGACATGAATGAATTCATCAACACCTGCGGCGGTGAGTTCCGTCTCATCGTCTCCCGGCTTGCCGGCCAGGTAGACACCTTCGGCACCTGCGGATTTCAGGATCTTCGCGGCTTGCACGGCAGAGGCCGAGTACTCCGCGTCGGATGAACAGATGCACACGAGTTCGGCACCACTTTCCAGGAAGTCCTCGGCGAGTTGTTCGTCGGGTTGGAAACCGGTGGTCGATCCCAAGTCTGTGGTCACGCCCGCGAAACCGCCTGCGGAGAAAAAGTTCCTTGCAAAGGTGGCTCGGGCAGTATGGGTAGCCACGGGACCGAGGTTCGCAAGGAACACCGTCGGTCGGGAACCGATCTCGGCGGCATCCCTCAGATCTTCGAAGCCGCTGCTCCACCACATCGGCGTGAGCGGTTCACAGATTACGGCCGGATCGGTGACAGAGTCTGCCGATTCGGCTGAGGAACGGTCGGCCAACGGTTGCTCGGAGAGGTCAGGGAACTCCGACACTCCCGTGATCGGTTGCCGCCGCTGTGACACCGCTCTCAAACGATCCTCGCGGACCTCCGAGATTCGTTTCTGTAGCGTCGAATCCAGAAGGATCCCCGGCATTCCACCAGCGCCCTCAAGAACTCGGAACAACTCCCAGCTCACCTGAGCCAGGTCCTCGGTCAGGGTTTCGACGTACCAGGATCCGCCCGCGGGATCGAGGACTCGTCCGCCGCCTGATTCCTCCCCGAGCAGGAGCTGGGTGTTGCGCGACATGCGTCGGGACAACTCCACGGGATCTCCCCACCGGGAATCGAAGGGTCGGCTGATCACCGAATCGGCACCGCCCAGAATGGCTCCAAAGCTGGCAGAGGTGACCCGAAGCAGGTTCACCCACGGATCACGCCTGGTCATCATGCGGTCGAGGGTCCGTACGGTGATCGTGGGAGGAGCGACCGACGAATCGATCCCACTCGCACTCGCCATGGTGAACCACAGTCGCCTGGCCGCTCTGACCTTGGCCATCGTGGTGAAGAAATCGGCATCTGCTCCGAGAACGATCTCAATGGACCGGCCGGCGCCCGCGGCACTCGTTCCGGCACTCTGCATCGCGCGGAGGTAGGCGACACCCGTGGACAGCATCGCGGCCAACTCCTGGCCTTCACTGCCGCCGGCCTCGGCGTACGGAGTGGCGTCGATGGTGACGGCCCGCACCAACGGGTACTTCTCCGACGTCACTTTGGCGAGTTCTCCGAGTTCGGCCAGCACGTCATCCACGGGTGCCCAGAGCTGACCGGTTGCCGCCAGAAGCCCGAGCGGATCAGCTCCGAAGTTCCCAAGCGCAGACTCGGGTGCGATACCCCTGGACTCCCAGAGTTCAGTGAGTCTGCCAGCCGGGTCACCAAAAGGACCCATCGGTTGCAGGACCATTCGGGCCAGTTCCAGGAACACTCCGTCGAGTGCCCGCGCCAGCTTCGCCTGATCCTGAATCACCGGGCCGGCGAGCTGTAGTGAAGTCGCTCCGCGCTCGAGCTCCCGGAGTGCGATTCGATTGAATTCGTCCACGTCATTCTCAGTGATCTGACTGCGAACATCCCATGCGCCATCGGTTCCGTGAGCAGTCGAGAACCCCCGGGTGAAGGGCGCTGAACCGGGTGCTCCGGTAACCGATTCATCGGGCCCCTCGGTGTAGAGAGGCTGAACCTCGATGCCATCGGCACTGGTCGTGACCAGTCGCTCGAAGGATCCTCCCTTCAGGACCTTGTCCACGGCGCTACGCCAGTCTTCTTCGCTTGCGGATTCAAAATCTCCGGCAAGTGTCGGTTGGGCCTCTTGGGCCACGGCAGCCTCCACGGTCGCATGTGTTCGCGGAGCGGGTATTCGGCCCGCCTCTGTGGGCCGGATGCTCCACGCTCGCGGCACGCAGGTTACCGGAGCAAACCCCTGCGAAACGAAGTCGACGATTGCCGGGAGTGCAGGCAACCCGTGTGCCGTGGTCGACCACGACACCCCCAACGCGCAATTGACAACGTCCTGAACGGTCCTCTGTCTGACGACTCATCAGGTGTTGGGATTAGGATTGTCGCCATGAGTTCACTGCTGGCACAGTCATCCGGTACCGATCTGGACATCGCCGTGCTGATCCTGCGGATCGCCCTCGGCCCAATGCTCTTCGCCCACGGCTATCAGAAACTGTTCATGGGCGGACGAATCGAAGGAACCGCCGGCTGGTTCGAATCGATGGGAATGAAGCCCGGCAAGCTCAATGCCTGGGCAGCCGCCCTCACCGAAACGGGCACCGGAATCCTAATGATCCTCGGCCTGCTGACTCCCTTCGCCGCTGCCGGAATGGTCGGCGTGATGGTTGTGGCCTGGTTCACCCACAGGGGCGAGTTCTTCGTGTTCAAGGATGGCTGGGAATACAACGTTTTCATCGGACTCGTTGCAATCGCAGTCGGCACGCTCGGTGGAGGTGCCTACTCCCTCGACGGACTGCTCGGCCTCGAGGACACTCTCAGCGGTTGGACCGGTTTTGGAATCTCCGCAGGGCTCGGGCTGTTCGCTGGATTCGGAACGCTGGCGCTGTTCTACCG
>JAHRAZ010000143.1 GCA_020027475.1 Microthrixaceae bacterium | reverse complement strand
CCAAACCCATGACCCGCTACTGGCCATTCCTGACCGGGCCGCGCTGCAAGCCCAGGCATTCATCGAAATCTGCCGCCGCAGCCAAGGCGTGGACATCAACAGCTCGAAACCGCCGGTCACCCAAACCACTTTGGTCATCCACAACCATGATCCCCGCAGCGCATACACCGCTGACGGCCACCAACACGTCACCGATTCGATCTCCGCGCTGTGTTGTGACCAACGTCTACAAACCCTCACCATCGACGAACACGGTGTACCGCTGTTCCTCGGGCGTAGCCGACGACTCGCCACCCCCACCCAACGCCAAGCCATCGCTGTGCGCGACGGAGGCTGTGTGTTCCCCGGCTGTGACGCCCCCGCCTCCTGGTGTGTAATCCATCACGTCACACCCTGGCACCTTGGCGGAAACACTGACATCGACCAAATGGCCATGCTCTGCCCACACCATCACGGCATCACCCACACCAACAACTGGACCATGCAAACGCACTCGGACCAAACATTCACCTGGACCACCCCCACCAGCCACAACATCGCCAGCCAACGCCACGGCAAACCCACACCAACATCACAACCACGCTCGGACTCCGGCACCGGTGAGCCAGATCACAGCACCCAAGGACATCACCCGCCCCAACAACCAGGCCGCCACAACGCGGCCTGAACACCAACCAACAACCAAACCGTTCAACAGAAACACCGACCCCTACACAGGATCGGTGCGATCACGCGCCCGCCCGCATGAACCAAGCTGTGTGATGGCCAAGGCTGATATTCCGGAACTCCCCGAGGATGACGAAGGGAAGATCCAGTTCCTCATCGAACAGATGACTCTCGATGAAAAGCTCGCCCAACTTGGTGGAATCTGGTGCACCGACTTGGTGGGATCTGTCGATGGGACTGACGGATTTTCTGCTGAGGCTGCCACCGAGGTCATGCCTGACGGCACCGGACAAATCACGCGTATTGCGGCGAGCACCGGTCTTCGTCCCCCCGAGATCGCTGAGTTCGTCAACGAGATCCAGCGCTGGCTCATCACCAACACCCGCCTCGGCATTCCGGCAGTGATCCACGAAGAATCAGTGGCCGGACTGTGCGCCCGGGATGCAGTGCAGTTTCCCCAGGCGATCGGCTTGGGCGCCACATTCGATGCTGGACTCCTCAGCCAAGTGGCTACCCACATTCGAGCCGAGATGCTGGCCATCGGGGCACGCCAAACCCTGAGTCCCGTTCTCGATGTCGCACGTGATCCGCGATGGGGTCGACTGGAAGAGACCTACGGCGAAGATCCAGTGCTCTGCGGCACTCTGGGCTCCGCTTTTGTCTCCGCACTACAGAACAATGACGGGGGCGGATTGATCGGCGGCGTGGTCTGCACCGGCAAACACTTCCTCGGCTACGCGGCCAGCGATGGTGGCCGCAACCACGGGCCGGCGCACATCGGATCCCGGGAACTCCGGGAAGTCCACGCGGAACCTTTCTCTGCGGCCATCCGTGATGCCGACCTCAAGTCGATCATGAATTCCTATGCCTCGGTCGACGGCCTTGCACCAGCAGGATCGCGCGCACTGCTCACCGAACTCCTTCGCGATGAGTTGGGCTTCGAGGGAACAGTGGTGGCTGACTACTTCGCCGTCGATCTTCTACGCACACATCATCGAGTGGCACCCACCAAGGGAGTTGCGGCGGCAAAGGCCCTATTGGCCGGCCTCGATCAGGAGCTGCCGGCACTGGACTGCTTCTCGCCGGAGGAACTCGGACCGCTTGTCGATGCCGGCGTGGTCCCGATGGAGATCATCGACATGGCTGTCACACGTGTGCTGACCCACAAGGTGGAACTCGGCCTGTTCGAGCAACCCTTCGCAGACGTCGACATGGCCCGCGCCATGTTCGGCACACCAATGGGGAGAAATCTCGCCCGCAGAGCAGCCGAGGAATCGATGGTTCTCCTAGCCAACGATCAGAGCCTGATTCCCCTCGGCACCACGGGTGCCCTCTCCAGGGTGGCAGTGATCGGCCCGGCGGCCAACGATCCGCGACTCATGGAGGGCGACTACCACTATCCCGCCCACCTCGAGATCATCTACGACTCCGGTGTCGAGTCCGCTCTTCTTCCCGAAGCCGGGGGCGCCTTCAAGCCCGGGCCCTACTTCCCGGAGATCGTCACTCCGCTGGCCGGCATCCGGAACCGACTCGAGTCATCGGGTGTCGAGACATCACACGCAGCCGGGTGCGGTGTCACCGCCGAGCCGGAAGACGAAGCCATGATCGCCGAGGCCGCCCTTCTGGCCGGCGAATCCGACATCGTCATCCTCTGCCTGGGGGGACGATCAGGTCTCACCCCGACCGCCACGGTGGGGGAAGCACGTGATGCAACCGACCTCGATCTGACCGGTTCCCAGATGGACTTGCTCCGAGCCGTGGCCGCAACCGGAACACCGGTTGTCTCCGTGATCTGTTCCGGTCGCGTGCATACCCTCGAAGAATTGGAGCAGCTATCGGCGGCAACACTCCTGGCGTGGGTTCCCGGGGTGGAGGGTGGCACCGCAATCGCATCCATACTCTTCGGCGATGTGGCCCCATCCGGTCGACTGCCCATCACTCTTCCGCACCATGTCGGACAGACACCGATCCACTACGGCTACCGTCGCGGCGGAGCTCGAAGCCAATTCTGGGGTGACTACACCGACTCCCCCGCCGCCCCGTTGCATCCCTTCGGGTTCGGCTTGTCCACAACCACCTTCGAGTACTCGGATCTTCAGGTTGAGACCGGTTCAACTGAGGAATACAGCAGCATGTCGGTGATGGTGACCAACACCGGATCCCGGGCAGCATCCGAGGTGATCCAGCTGTACGCCTCAGATGAGATTGCGTCAGTTGCGCGACCGGAGCGACAGCTTGTGGGATTCGGTCGGACACGGTTGGAACCGGGCGAATCCGTCACGGTCAGCTTCAAGATTCACCCGAGCAGACTCGCGTTCTACGACGAGGATTTCCGTTTCGTTGTCGAACCCGGCGCGTTCGATCTCGAGGTGGGAGGCCACGCCGGAACACCGAAACTGACTGCGACCATCGATCTACCGGGTGAGGTTCATCAGTACCGCCAGCGCGACGTCGTTGCCACGAGCACAACGTTCGCCCAGCTCTGATCGATCAGGAGTCGATACCCAGAACCCTCGTGGCGTTCTCCCGCAGGAACTTGGGCCATACCTCGTCGCGCAGGGGTACGTCCGGCATTTCGGAGAAAATCCTGTCCAGGGTCAGACCCATCGGGAAGTAGCCGCCGTACATCACCTTGTCCGCACCACGGGTGTTGGCGAAATCGATGATCGCCTTCGGGTAGTACTTCGGAGCGAATGCCGAGGTTGAGTAGTACAGGTTCGGCCACTTCAACATCAGCTTCACGGCCAGATCCTCCCAGGGCTCTGCGCCGTGGCGCATCACGATCGTCAATTCAGGGAAGAACCAGCACACCTCATCGAGGAGTTCGACGCGCTGGGAATCCATCGGCACACGCGGACCGGGCACACCGACACACATGAAGACCGGGATGTTCAACTCGCAACACTTCGCGTAAACGGGATACCAACGTTTGTCGTTGATCGGCACCTGCGGATTACAGCCTGCTGGGAAGGCTGCGATCGCCTTGAGCCCAATGGTCTCGTACGTCCGGACCATCTGTTCAACCGCTGCCATACCCTCGTTGGGATCCACACCCGTTGATGGCAGGAACCTGTCGGGGTGATCCCTCAGCGCCCGCAGTTGATTCTCGCTGCCCGCGCCGATCAGGGCCCGCTCGATCCCATGGTGATCCATGAGCGCGAGCGTGTGCTCCAGGGGATCATCGGTCTCAGCCTTGGGAACGTCCTTGAACATGTACTGCACCGGG
>JAHRAZ010000139.1 GCA_020027475.1 Microthrixaceae bacterium | reverse complement strand
CCCAACTTCAAAGGGAGTCCGACTCGTCGTCTTCGGGCGTCAGGGAGCCGGCAAGGGAACTCAGGCAACGAGGCTCGCCACCTATTACGGCATTCCTCACATATCCACAGGAGACATGCTCCGGGCTGCGGTCAACGACGGCACCGAATTCGGCATGCGGGCCAAGGAATACATGGATGCCGGCCACCTCCTGCCGGACGACGTCATGCTGGGAATCATCGAAGAGCGCTTTGGTGAACCCGATGCCGCCGGAGGCTGGCTTCTCGACGGGTTCCCACGTACTGCGGGCCAGGCGGCCGATCTCCAGCGCCTTGTGAGCCGCACCGGGCTGGACGCAGCGGTGAACCTGGAGGTTCCGGAGGACGTTGTGGTCGAACGGATCTCCTCGCGTCGGACATGCAATGAATGCGGCACGATCTATTCGGTCTCTGACTCCTCCGGCATCACCCAGAAGTGCGCGAAGTGCGGGGGCGTGGTGTCCCAGCGTGGCGACGACACTGCAGAAGCCGTGCGCAAACGTCTGGCCATCTACAACGATCAGACCGCTCCGCTCCTGGACTGGTTCCGCGCAGAAGGGCTCCTGCTCGAGGTTGACGGGGTGGGCGACCCCGACGAGATCTCAGCCGGGATCATCGCCGAGATCGACAAGCGAATCTGATCTCCGGTTACGGAATTCCTCCGATTTTGGACTCTGGTGAACGCGGCGATCAACGCAGTTCGGTATCCGGTGCCACGCTTGAGGATGACCCTGTCGCCCAACCCAGGTCCGACATATGGGGACACGCCAAACCGGACCACTCTCAGGGGCTCAGCTCAGCAGACCCGTCCACAATGGTAGTTGGCAGGGGATCGACGAACGGCTCCTTTGCCACTGTGAGCCACAGCATCTAAGATGGCTCGTCGCCCCGTGAAGCGCGTCTGCGTGTGCAGGGGGTGAAGATCGCTGTGATCCCGTTGCCCCTGCGGCCGCGGGATCCGACCAGGAGGAATGTTCTGCCCAAGAACAAAGAAGATGCCATTGTCCTCGAGGGCAAGGTTACCGAGTCGCTGCCGAATGCCATGTTTCGCGTGGAGTTGGACAATGGCCACGAAGTACTGGCACACATATCCGGCAAGATGCGAATGCACTACATCCGCATCTTGCCCGGCGACAAGGTTCAGGTGGAACTCACTCCCTATGACCTCACCAGGGGTCGAATCACCTATCGGTACAAGTAAGAAGCAGAAATCATGAAAGTTCGACCAAGCGTCAAGAAAATCTGTGACAAATGTACGGTCATCCGCCGCCATGGGCGCGTGATGGTGATCTGCGAGAACCCGCGCCACAAGCAGCGGCAGGGTTAGGAAGGCGACGATGGCACGTATTGCCGGCATTGACATTCCCAGGGAGAAACAACTCGTGGTGTCTCTCACCTATATCTACGGGATCGGACAATCCAAGTCCGAGCAGGTTTGCTCTGCAACGGGTGTGGCTCCCACCACCCGCGTGAAGGACCTGACCGACTCCGAGGTATCGGAATTGCGTTCCTACATAGAGGAAAACTTCAAAATCGAGGGTGACCTCCGCCGTGAGGTCAGCCAGAACATCAAACGCAAGATGGAGATTGGCTGCTATCAGGGCCTCCGTCACCGCCGTGGACTGCCAGTTCGCGGACAACGCACCCACACCAATGCCCGCACCCGCAAGGGTCCCAAGAAGACCGTCGCCGGAAAGAAGAAGGTCCGCAAGTAATGGCAACTCCGACAGCCGGCGGTCGCCGGCCCCGCCGCAAGGAACGCAAGAACGTCACCCATGGCGTTGCTCACATCAAGAGCTCGTTCAACAACACCATCATTTCCATCACGGATCAGGAGGGCAACGTCCTCGCCTGGGCTTCTGCCGGGAATGCTGGCTTCAAGGGTTCTCGAAAGTCCACACCTTTCGCCGCGCAGCTTGCGGCGGAGCAGGCGGGACGCAAGGCCATGGAACACGGCGTGCGTCGGGTCGACGTGGTCGTCAAAGGCCCCGGGTCCGGTCGTGAGACTGCGATCCGTTCGATCCAGAATGTGGGCATAGAGGTCACCGGCATCAAAGACGTGACGCCGGTCCCCTTCAACGGCTGCCGCCCTCCCAAGCGGCGGAGGATGTAGTCAGAGATGTCTCGATATACAGGACCAAAGGCCCGGGTTTCCCGCCGTCTGAACACCAACATCTGGGGTACCAATGGCGAGAACATCGCCATGGAGAAGCGGCCCTACCCTCCCGGCGATCATGGCCGTACCCGCCGCCGCGGCAACGTGAGCGAGTACCTGCTCCAGCTACAGGAGAAGCAGAAGGCTCGTTTCACCTACGGCTTCACCGAGCGTCAGTTCCGCAATCTGTACGCCGAGGCCAACCGACGTCAGGGTGTGACCGGGGAAAACCTGCTTCGTTTTTGTGAGCAGCGTCTCGACAACGTGGTCTACCGGGCCGGATGGGCCGCCACTCGTCCTCAGGCCCGTCAGTTCACTACTCATGGCCACATCGAGGTCAACGGCAAGCGAGTCAACATTCCGAGCTACCGAGTCCGCAAGGGCGACGTGATCCGCCTCGATGAGAAAGCCCGAAAGATGGGTGTCATCGCCTGGAACATGGAGCACTACGGTCGCACCCCACCTCCCTGGATGGATTCCGCCGACGGCGGTCAGGAAGTCACGGTTCGGGAGCTCCCGCTGCGCGAGCATATCGACGTGCCCGTGAAGGAACACCTGATCGTCGAGCTCTACTCGAAGTAACAACCACCCGATCCGCACCCACGTAATCCGCGCCACCCAATCACTGCACACGAACACCGCTACCGAGGTACCCGCACAATGCTCGTAATCCAGCGACCGACAGTTGAGACCGTCGACGAAGAAGAGGACAACACCCAGCGCTTCGCCATCTCCCCGCTCGAGCCCGGCTTCGGCCATACGCTCGGCAACTCCCTGCGCCGCACACTGCTCTCTTCCATTCCAGGAACTGCAATCACCGAAGTTCGCTTCGATGAGGCGCTTCATGAGTTCGACACGATCGAGGGTGTCACCGAGGACGTAACCGACCTGATCCTGAATCTCAAGGACATCGTGCTCAAATCCGAACTCGAGGAGCCGGTTTCGGTTCGCATCGACAAGTCAGGTGCCGGCGACCTCACAGCCGGTGACATGGCAGTCAGCAGCGAAGTCGAGATTCTCAATCCGAGCCTTCATCTGGCCACGCTCAGTGCCAAGGGACGCCTTTCCCTTGACCTCACAGTTGGTCGCGGCAAGGGCTATACGGCTTCCTCCGGTCACAGCTCCTCGACAATCGGCGTGATTCCGATCGATGCGATCTTTTCGCCCGTTCGCCGTGTGTCGTTCACTGTCGGCAAGACCCGCGTCGAGCAGTCGACTGATTTCGACGAGCTCATCCTTGAGGTCGAAACCGACGGATCCATCACTCCCCGCGATGCGCTTGCGTCAGCCGGGGCCACATTGCGTTCGCTGGTGGAACTTGTGGAGAACATGAGCGACGAGCCCGAGGGCCTGATCTTGAGCGAGGCTGCCACAGCGGTCGCCGCCTCACCGGATCTCGAGATCACCATCGAGGACCTGGACCTTTCCGAGCGTCCTCGCAACTGCCTGAAGCGTGCTCAGGTCAATACGGTCGGCGAATTGCTCCAGAAGAGCGAGGACGACCTGTTGGCGATCACGAACTTCGGCCAGAAATCACTTGATGAGATCATGGAGAAACTGGACGAGCGCGGCTTCAAGCTGCGCGGCACCGACTGATCAGGTCTAGTCCAGAGAAGAAACGACACCAGAGGAACACCAATGCCTGCCACTCCGAAAAAGGGCCGCCGACTTGGCGGCAGCGCCAAACACCAGCGTCTCATGATGGCGAACCTGGTCAGTTCACTCGTGGCTTCGCCCACGGGAATCGTCACCACTGAAGCCAAGGCAAAGGCCGTGCGGCCGATTGCCGAGAAGCTTGTGACCAAGGCCAAGAAGGGCGGACTTCACAATCACCGCCAGATCCTTGCCTACGTTGGGGACCAGGAGATAGCTGCGCTGCTCATGGACGACGTCGGACCACGTTACGCGGATCGGCAAGGTGGATACATTCGTATCCTGAAGCTGGGAAAGCGCACGGGTGACAACGCTCCAATGGCCAAGGTGGAATTCGTCTGAGCGATGAAACGCGGGTCGCTTGGTCGCCGCCCAATGGTTCGTTGCCCCGCCGCCTTCGGGCGGCGGGGCTCGTTTTCGGATTCCCTCTTCCCGCCACTCCGTGGACGGCAGGTTTCCTGACGTGATCGACGTGTCGCAAGAGTCGCCGAAGCCGATTGCTCCCGGACCACCTGACGGATTCCTGCGCGTGCGAATGCTGCTCGCCTACGATGGCTCGACGTTTCGAGGATTCGCTGAAAATGTGGGTGTCAGAACCGTTGGTGGGGTGCTCCGGGAGGCACTGGAGACCATCCTTGGCCATCGGGTCGCGATTGTTGTTGCCGGGCGAACCGACGCCGGAGTCCATGCCTGGGGTCAGGTGATTTCGTTCGACGCTCGAGCGGAGCGACTCCATCCGGAGGCGATGCGGAACGGACTCAATTCGATGTTGGCTCCGTCGATCGCCATTCGCCGGGTGGAGATCGCGGAACCGTCCTTCCACGCCCGATTCTCCGCCACCACGCGCACGTACCGCTACCGGATCCTCAATTCACACACGCCGGATCCATTCCTGGCCGGCCAAGTGTGGCTGGTGCGTGATGATCTGGATGTGGCCACCTTGAGCGCTGCCTCCGAGCTGTTCGTGGGTACGCACGACTTCACGGCCTTCTGTCGTCGTGCAAAGGACAGACCCGACGCAACGATGGTTCGTCGGGTCGACTGCGTTGGGTGGGAGCTCGAAGATCATCCGGAGGGGCGACTGCTCACATTTGGTATCTCCGCCTCGGCGTTCTGTCATCAGATGGTCCGATCCGTGGTGGGTGCGGTTGTCGAGGCCGGACTGGGCAAATGCACCGTTGAGGATCTGACCGAGGCGTTGCTCCACACAGAGCGCGCCTTGGATGGCAAACTCGGGTCTCCGTCGGGGCTCACCCTCTGGGAGGTTGGTTACTGAACCCTGTGGACGCGATGTTGCCCGAGCCGGACACCGTTGCGGCTGTGGGCACCGTTGGGCCCCAGCGCACTTGCCCGGGTACAGAACGGCCCGTTACGCTGGCACGTCGGCCGTTGCTTGGATCGCGTTGGCGATCCGGTGTCGGCTACACGCTCCCGGAGCGGGGTTCCGGCAATGGGACCGAAGTCGTGCGAGCCATGAGGCGCCACGGCCAACAGAAGGAATCAGAGAGAACGTAGTGCGTACTTACACACCGTCAGCATCAGAGATCGAACGCTCTTGGTACGTCGTCGACGCCGAGGGCCTCATACTGGGTCGCATGGCCACCGAGGTGGCGCGTCGGCTTCGTGGCAAACACAAGCCCACGTTCACACCGAATCTGGATACCGGCGATCATGTGATCATCATCAACGCCGACAAAGTCGTGCTCTCTGCGGACAAACGCGACTCGAAGATGGTGTACACCCACTCCGGATACCCCGGTGGGATCAAGAGCGAGTCCTACGGTGCGCTGCTTGATCGCAAACCGGCAGATGCCGTGCGACGTACTGTTCGCGGCATGCTTCCGAAGAACCGTCTCGGCCGCCAGATGCTGACCAAGCTCAAGGTCTACCCAGGATCCGAGCATCCCCATTCCGCCCAGAATCCCGAGCCGCTTGAAATCCCTGGCGCCCGGGTCCGTACCAAAGAGATCTGAGAGATCATCCGATGACCATCCCTCTCACCCAGACCACCGGTCGCCGCAAGCGTGCAGTGGCGCGTGCCAATCTTCGTGACGGCAGTGGCAAGATCACGATCAACGGCCGCGAGGTGGAAGACTTCTTCCCGAATGCCACGCACCGAATGATCCTGACTGAGCCGCTGCGCATCACCGAGTTGGACGAGGCCTACGACATCGAGGCCAACATTTCGGGCGGTGGTACCTCAGGCCAGGCTGGAGCCATTCGTATGGCGATCGCCCGCAGCTTGATCGAGCTCAATCCTGAGCTTCGCGGCACCTTGAAGAAGGCCGGCTTCCTGACTCGTGATTCCCGCAAGAAGGAATCCAAGAAATACGGCCTCAAGAAAGCCCGCAAGGCTCCGCAGTACTCCAAGCGCTGATCCAGTGCGCGTCAGCTTCGGCACCGATGGTGTTCGTGGTGTCGCAAACCGGGAAGTAACTCCAGAGCTGGCGCTTGCCCTTGGGCGGGCGTCTGTTCGCGTTCTGGGCGTGGACCGGATCCATGTGGGCCGCGACACGCGAGTCTCTGGTCCGGCTCTCGCCGCGGCCGTGATCGCTGGAGTTTGCGCGGAAGGTGCGGATGCAATCGACCTCGGAGTTGTTCCCACTCCGGCAGTTGCATACGCCACGCGCGCGGGCTCGGCTGGAGTGGTCATCTCGGCGTCGCACAACCCGTTCGACGACAACGGTCTGAAGGTGTTTGCTCCGGGCGGCCGAAAGCTGACCGACCTCGAGCAGAACCAGATGGAGGAAGTGCTTGCGGGGCTACTGGATGGCTCGGCACAGCTGGGCCCGACCGGGGCCGCGATGGGGATCCAGCTAAATCCTGATGGTGAGCTGGATGCGTACGTCACCTCAGTGCTGGCAGCGCTGGAGGGTCGGCACCTGAGTGGTCTGAAGGTCGTGGTCGACAGTGCCAACGGGGCCAACTCCTCGATTGGGCCCAGCGTGTTGACGAAGGCAGGAGCGCAGGTTGTTGCCCTGCACGATTCACCCGACGGGACAAACATCAATGCTGGATGTGGATCGACACATCCTGAATCGCTCTGTCAAGCCGTTGTGGACCAGCAGGCCGACGTGGGTATTGCTTTCGACGGCGATGCAGACCGACTTCTTGCCGTCGACGAGCTGGGCAACCTGGTGGATGGAGACCAGCTGCTGGCCCTTTTTGCCGTGGATCTCCGCGACCGGGGACTGCTCACAGCTGACACGGTGGTGGTCACCGTGATGTCCAACCTCGGGTTTCGCCAGGCCATGGCGGCCAAGGGTGTTCAGGTTGTCGACACAGCGGTCGGTGACAGGCACGTCCTTGAGGCAATGACGTCCGGAGGATTCTCCCTTGGTGGCGAGCAGTCCGGCCATATCATCGCCCGTCACCAGTCGACCACCGGCGACGGATTGCTCAGCGCCCTGATGCTCCTCGACCTCCGGTCGCGAGCCGGGCGGGCCATGAGCGACCTTGCGTCATCGGCGATGAACCGACTCCCGCAGGTATTGGTGAATGTGGTCACCCCATCGCGAATTCCCGATGTGGCAGAGCGCTTGAAATCCGATACGGCTTTGATGGAGGACGAGATGGCTGGTGAGGGCCGGATCTTGTTGCGCCCTTCTGGAACGGAACCCGTGATCCGGGTGATGGTTGAGGCACCCACTGAGGATCAGGCGCGATCAGTGGCCGAGCGCCTTGCCGACAAGGTCAGGGCGCTTCCCGGTTGAGAATCGAAGCGGCTTGAGAATCGGAGAGTCTGCATTCTGGCAGGGACCCTCCCTCCGGTAGTGTTTCCCTGCGGTATACGTTCGTTTCGGCGGTGGGCGCCCTACATTTCGCCAGTTGCACGAATAACCCGAATACACGTCCGGCCCGCAGGTGGCGGGCCGCAAACCTAGGTGGATCCATGTGCGGCATCATCGCCGTCGTCAGAAAACCCAATGATCAGCCTGCCGCAGATGTGGCTGGGTTGTGTGCGCAGATGGATCAAGTGGTCGAACGCTTGGCGCTCGGGTCTCAGCACTGGCCCGGAGCGCTTGTTGTGGCGGCGGACATTCTGCAAGATGTCGACGCTTCCTTGCGGGGTGTGGGGGGTCTGGCTGGATTGCTGGCAGATCCGACATCCAGTGACCGCTTGGCGGCGCAGGTGAAAGCTGCCTCCGGAAGGCTTTCGGAGACGGAGCAGTTCCTGGACGAGTCCGGTGATGATCCGTCCCTGGAGGACCTGGAGGGTACCAATGCAGCCCTCTTGCGATGCAAGGATGCGCTGTGGGCCATCGGGCGGGACCGCGTTCGAGCCGCAACAGGCGTTCTGAGCATTCACACCGGCGAATTGCCCGGCCGGGCCGGTCAGGCCGTTCTGCTCAGCCTGCATCAAGCTCTGAGCGCACTGGACCGCCTCGAGGTCCGCGGCCGTGACAGCGCCGGCATCGAGGTTCAACTGACGGGCCATGACATTTCGGCGGACTCGGCAGAGCTTGCCGGGATGATGATGGAACGCGAGAGCGCTTCGTTCACGAACCGCAGCGTTCGCCTGGTTGGTGACGTGTTGGTGATCGTCTACAAAGTGGCTGCCGAGATCGGCGAACTCGGCGACAACACCGCTGCACTGCGTCGATCAATCCGTGAAGATCGGGTGCTGGCGAAGGTTCTGGAGTCTGCAGAAGTGCAGGGCCTGGTCCTGGGCCACACCCGCTGGGCATCCATTGGGGTGGTGTCCGAGCCCAACGCGCATCCCCAGTCCTCGGACGAAACGGCGTTGATCGATGGATCGTTGACCACCGCCGTACTGAACGGCGACGTCGACAACTACGCAGAGCTGATTTCCGAGGAGGGCTTGTCCGTCCCAGCGGAGATCACCACTGACGCCAAGGTGATACCCACTCTGCACCGACGGGCGGTCTCGGCCGGCGTGGATCCCACGGACGCCTTTCGCGAGACCGTGGCTCGCCTTGAGGGATCCGTGGCGATCGCTGCCACCACCACCGCGGCGCCCGGCAAGCTCGAGTTGGCGTTGCGCGGGAGCGGACAGGCCATCTATGTGGGCATGGCCGAGGATCTGTTCATCGTGGCTTCCGAGCCTTACGGCGTGGTTGAGGAGACCGACACCTATTTGCGGATGGACGGCGAAACGCCCTCGGATCCGACCAATCCCGCGGGCAGCCGCGGTCAGGTGATCGAACTGTCGATGTCCTCGGCAGGTACCGCTGCAGGCGTACGTCGATACTCCTACGACGGCACTGAGCTGCCGGTCACGGATGCGGATTTCGCCACCGCGGAGATCACTACCCGCGATATCGACCGTGGCGACTATCCACACTTCCTGCTGAAGGAGATCAGCGATTCGCCCACTTCGTTCCGCACGACCCTGCGCGGACGTCTCCTCGAAGTCGACGGCGACTTGAGGGTGCATCTGCGCGAGGAGACACTGCCCATCGTGGTGAGGGAACGCCTCGCAGCGAAGCAGATTCAGAGGGTTCTCGTGATTGGCCAGGGAACGGCCGCGATCGCCGGTCAGTCGTTGGCCTATCAGCTCGAAGGGCTCCTGGCCGATACCGATGTCCGGGTGCAGTCGCTTCCGGCCACCGAATTGTCCGGCTTCAAGATGCGGGCTGACATGTCGGACACACTGATCGTGGCGATCAGTCAGTCGGGCACCACAACCGACACCAACCGCACGGTTGATCTGGTCCGCTCACGCGGCGCCCAGGTGATCTCGATCGTGAACCGTCGAGGTAGCGATCTAACTGACAAGTCGGACGGCGTCATGTACACCTCCGATGGTCGTGATGTCGAGATGAGCGTGGCTTCCACCAAGGCCTTCTATTCTCAGGTCGCAGCCGGGATTCTCCTGGCATTCGCGATCGCCGAGCATGTCGAGGGTGCCGAGCCAGTGGAGTCCCGCGGCTCACAGGATCTACTGAGGGCTTTGCGTGACCTGCCCGCTCTCATGCAGCGCACACTGGAGCGACGGGCCGACATCGCCGCTACTGCGTCCGACCACGCGCCCGGTCACCGTTATTGGGCGATCGTGGGCAACGGAGTGAATCAGATCGCCGCACGCGAGTTGCGGATCAAACTTTCCGAACTCTGCTACAAATCCATTGCCTGCGATGCCACCGAAGACAAGAAACACATCGACCTCTCCGCCGAACCGATGATCCTTGTGTGCGCAGCCGGCTTGGTTGGCTCCACCGCAGACGATGTGGCCAAGGAAATCGAGATATTCTCGGCTCACAAAGCTGTTCCGGTCGTTATCGCATCCGAAGGCGGTCGCCATTTTGGTGCAGCAGCATCGGTCATCGTGGTTCCCAGAACCGACGAGCGGTTGGCGTTCGTTCTGGCGACGATGGTCGGGCATCTCTTCGGATACGAAGCTGCGCTCGCGATTGATGCTGCCGCCAAGCCGTTGCGCGAAGCGAGCGCTTCGATCGACGAAGTTGTTGCGTCGGCCACGCTGGACGAGAGCGGACAGCCGGTGGACGCCGAGGAGTTGCTGCGTCAGGTCCGGCCGCTTCTGACTGCAAAGGCGTTGGAGTTCGCGGAGAAACTCGATTCAGGTGTCTACAACGGCCAACTGGAGGCTTCCACGTCCGTGCGGGCGACGACCCTGTTGCGATATGCAATCGGAATGAATGCTCGTGACACCTATCAGGTCGAGTTCGGAAGCGTTGGAACCGCAGGGGTGATTCTCGAAGAGCTCAGTGCCGCCCTGACCACCGCGATTGACGAGCTGACCCGACCGGTCGACGCGATCAAGCATCAGGCCAAGACCGTGACGGTGGGCATCAGCCGGGGAGACGAATCGTTGCTTCAGGTTCCCCTCGTGGCTGCGGTCATGGAGGCTGGTGCTGGTCGTGATGTCATACCATATTCTTCGTTGCGTTCCCTGGCCGAGATGAACCCAGCGGTGATTTCGGTGGACGGCTTCGTCCACTACGGGATCAGCGGCGGCATTGATCTGCCCACCGCCGAACTGTCGATCCTTGATCGGTCCGGAGTCGGCTCAGTCTTGTCCTCCCGGGTGGATAACGATCCCCGGCTGCGTGGAACCAAAGCCCTGGTCGCGCGCGAAAAGGAACTGATGGTTGCTCTCGGGCGCAGTGACGGGCGTTCGGTGGTGATCGTTCCGGAGATCCAGGACGGCGTTCCCGTGGGTCTGGTTCTGCTGCATGTGACCATTTCCGACAGGCTTGCCCCGGCACCTGCACGTGCTGTCCTTCAGGGATACCGTCGCCGGTATCAGGCTCTGCGTGACGCGGTCACCGAAACTGATGAGTTCGATGAGGCAATCTTCGCCGAGCAGCCGATGATCGACCTTCTGACCGTTCCGATTCTCGATCTGGCCGACCGCTGGCGACCATGATTCCGGCGCCGCGATCTGGCGAGAGCGGCGGTCCGATGCTGCTGGGGGTAGGAGTCGACGTGGTCTCGTTGCAGCGTTTCTCCAGATCCTTGTTCCGGACACCCGGCCTGCTGAGGCGGATCCTCACAGAGAATGAACTGGCGGAACAGGGTCGGCTCGTTGGCGTCCCGCGACTGCGCGTGGCGGGAGTCCCTCGCGAATCGGAACCAGAATTGCCCCCGGACCACCTTGATGCTCATGCTCCGGGCGAGGTCGCGGCGGCCGCAGCCTTCTCAGTGAAGGAGGCAGTGATGAAGAGCCTGGGGATCGGGTTGGCCAAGGCATCGTTGTCGGACATTGACACCGCTGCTGCGGGCTCTGATCCGGATGAGGTAGCACTGAGCGGCCGTGCGAGGCAGCGAGCTGAATCCCTGGACGTGACCCGGATCAACACGACTGTGGAAATCGTGGGCCGGTTCGTGCTTGCAGAGGCTTATGCCTGGACTGCACAAGCCAGCGCCTGAACAGCACAGCCAGCTCCCGGGCAACACAGCTTGAGCTGATGTGTGCGAGCGTTCGCTGTTGCGTCACGGCCGGCGCTGATGTGCCACCGAAACGTCAGCTGAGCTTGAGGAACATCTCCTCCAGAGTGTCCAGCTCGGCATCGGTCTCCGCTTCCCGCAAGCCTGCCGCAATGAGCTTGAACCCCACGCGGTCAATTGCCGCGCGCACGGCCGCCAATTGTGTCATCACCGACCTGCACTCGGCTCCCTCGTCGACCAGCCGCTGGATGCCGCGAACCTGTCCTTCCAGGCGGCGGAGCCGGTTCATGATGTCGGGAGTCGACTCTTCCGGGAATCTCATTCCCTGAGCATATACCCGAGAGGGTATGGGCCGGGACTAACCTTTGATGCGATGCACACTCTCGGGCATACCGTCCGTCAAATACCCTCGGGGGTATGGGACATCGAGTCGCTCATGATCTTGGATCGAGTACATGTCGCAAACAGCTGACTCCGCCGCGCGCATGGGGAACTGGAAAGCGGTCATTCCGCAGTGGGTTCGCGGATACCGCAAGGTGGACCTGCGTGGCGACTTGGGCGCTGGCCTGGCGGTCGGAGCAATGCTGGTTCCCCAAGCCATGGCATATGCACTTCTGGCCGGACTCCCGCCCGAGGTCGGTTTGTACGCCTCAATCGTACCCGTGCTGATTTATGCCCTGCTCGGCACCTCACGGCAACTGGCTGTCGGCCCGGTGGCGATCGTCTCGCTGCTGACAGCGGCCACATTGGCTCCAATCGTTGCCGAAGGAACCGGGCGATACCTGGCTGCTGCCGCCGTGCTCGCCCTGCTGGCCGGGGCAGCCCACCTGGTGATGGGTGTGGGTCGTCTGGGGTATCTGGTGAACTTTCTGTCGCACTCAGTGCTCGTGGGGTTCACCGCAGCTGCCGCGCTGATCATCGGAATCTCGCAAGCGAAGAACCTGCTCGGGATTTCCTTCGATCGCCAGGATCACTTCTATGACACCGTGGCGGAGATCGGTGCCAACGCCGGCGACGCCAACTTCTGGACGATTGTCCTCACTGTCGTGTCGCTGGTGATTCTGGTGGGCATCAGGCGATGGGCTCCGAAGGTCCCGGGACCTTTTGTGGTCGTCGCGGTGACGACTCTTCTCACGTGGGGTCTCGATCTCGAGTCCAAGGGAGTCGCGGTGGTTGGCTCCGTGCCCGACACCTTGCCCGGTTTCTCGATTCCATCGGTCGACGCCGGGTTGGTGGGGAGTTTGATTCCTGCTGCTCTGGTGATCACGTTGGTCGGATTCATGGAGTCCATCGCCGTGGCCAAGGTCTATGCCCGTCGGAACCGGTATGAAGTGCACGCCAATCGGGAGCTGGTGGCTCTCGGCGCGGCCAACGTGGGGGCCGGTCTCACGGGCGGTTTTCCCGTCACGGGAGGGTTCTCGCGAACGGCTGTGAATTCCGCAGCAGGTGCCCGAACTCCGTTGGCGTCGGTAGTCACGGCAGGAATTGTCCTCGCCACTGTGGCGTTCCTCACCGGCCTGTTCGAGTCTCTGCCCAACGCCGCACTCGGCGCGATCATTCTCGTGGCCGTGCTCGGTTTGATAGATGTGCCGGAGATTCGCCACATCGCCCGGGTGAAACCAACGGATCTGATCGGATTGGTGGTTGCATTCGTCGCCACTCTGGTTCTCGGTATCGAGTGGGGAATCTTCGTGGCGGTGGTGGCATCAATGCTGGTTGTGTTCGCCCGGATCTCCAAGCCCCATACGGCTCACCTCGGACGCATCGCCGGAACGACCAGTTACCGCAACCTCAAACGCTTCCCCGAGGCTCAGACGGTTGACGGTATTCGAGTTGTGAGAATTGACGATGCTGTTTCGTTCGTGAACGCCTCGGTACTGAAGTCCACGCTCTTGACGGACTCCGAGGTTGATTCTGCTTCGCCCGCGCCGGAGGCTCTGGTGCTGGATGCTTCGGGGATCAATGATCTGGACGCAACGGGTGCTGACATGTTCGACGATCTGCTGACAGAGCTGACCGATCGCGGTGTCGGGTTCCACCTGGCTGATGTGAAGGGCCCGGTGCGTGATGTGATGATTCGTTCTGGACTGTGGGATCGCATGAGCGGGCGGATCCACCTGTGTGCCCAGGATGCGGTGGACGCGATCCGCGCCGGCCGACCCGCTCCGAGTGACCAGCGCGGTAGCGGAATCCACGAGGTTGCCATTGCTGATGTTGTGGATTCGGAGCGGTCTGCGGATACCTGAACGGAATGCCCCGTACAGTGGGTGGATGCTGTGACTGCGGAACTGATGTCCTAGTACCCCCGGGGGTATAGTAGGATGCCCCGAACGGAAGGAATCTGACATGATCTTCGTGCAGTACTACCTCGACTGTCTCTCCCACGCTTCCTACCTGGTGGGTGACGAAACCACCGGCCGGGCCGTGGTGGTGGATCCGCGACGCGACATCGATGAATACGTTGCTGACGCCGAAGCAGCCGGCTTGACGATCGAACTGGTTCTGGAAACGCACTTCCATGCGGACTTCCTGTCCGGACACTTGGAGTTGGCCGAGGCTACGGGTGCTGAAATCGGTTTCTCGTCGGTCGCCGAGACCGAGTTTCCATCTCGCAAACTCGAAGATGGGGAAATCATTTCGCTCGGTGAAGTCCAGTTGGAGATTCTCCACACTCCGGGTCACACACCCGAGTCGATGAGCATCGTTGTGTCTGAACATGCCGGCGATGAGGTTCCCTATGGAGTCCTCACCGGGGACACTCTCTTCATCGGCGATGTCGGACGACCGGATCTGCTCGCGTCCATCGGATTCACACGTGAAGAACTGGGCGAGAAACTCTACGACTCCCTGCACACCAAGTTGATGCCGCTGCCGGGAGCAACGCGGGTGTATCCGGCTCACGGTGCAGGTTCTGCGTGTGGCAAGAATCTCTCCACCGAAACCTGGTCCACGATCGCTGAACAGATGGACACGAACTATGCGTTGCAGGCCAAGGACCGCTCGGAATTCCTGGAGCTGGTCACCGAGGGTCAGGCGCCCGCTCCGGACTACTTCGTCTATGACGCCGTGCTCAATCGGAAACATCGCCCTCTTCTGGACGAGGCTGACATTCCCGAACCCTTGAGCCTTGCGACAGCCATGCAGAAGGTGTCCGAAGGTGCCCTTCTCGTTGATGGCCGCGACCTTGAAGATTTCGGCCATGGTCACCTGATTGGTTCGATCAATGTGGGCCTTGAGGGTCGGTTCTCCGAGTATGTGGGTTCGTCGGTCTCCCCGGAGACCGAGATCGTTCTGGTTGTCGATCCCGGACTGGAGCTGGAAGCAAAGAATCGCCTCGGTCGTATTGGTTTCGATCATGTAGTCGGGTACGTGGCCAATCCGCTGGCAGCGATGTTCGACAATCCAGATCTGGTCGCACGGTCATCCAGAGTGCCCGCGGCTGAAATCGACCGCTTGGCAGCCGAAACCGACAACCTTCAGATCGTTGATGTCCGCAATCCCGCGGAAGTGGAGGAAGGTGAGATCGACGGGTCTTTGAAGATTCCGGTTTCCGCCATCCCGAGCCGCATGGACGAACTCGATCCGGACCTTCCCGTCGTGATCTATTGCGCCGGCGGATACCGGTCCTCGCTCGCTGCGAGCATTCTGCGTGCAAACGGCTTCAGCGATGTGTCCGAACTCGTCGGCGGCTACACGGCATATTCGGCACTGACTTCGGTCTGATCGGTGCTGACTTCGCTCTGATGGACCTTGTGGTCAGTCGGTCGATGGTTGCTCGACGCCGTCGAGCACACCTTCGTAGAGTTCGTCGATCGCGTTGCGGTGCACCGTGTTGAGGAAACCGAGTGCGAGCGCCAGGAGGTAACCACGTCTTGCCCTCTCGACCGTGTCGATCTCTGTCATGGCCTCTGACTGCATGCCTTCGGCCAATCCCATCACCTGAGCTGATGCAATGCGGAAAGCTGCTGCATCCTCCGCACTCGAGATCATCCTGAACGACTCCCCCTGCGGCATCCGAATGTCCAGCGACAGGTCCTTGGCTGCTATCGGGGCATCTTCGTATCCGGACGCCAGATCCAGTGCCAAGGCCGACAGGTACAGCAGGTCGGTGTCCTCGAGCAGGGCCACCTCGCTGCGAGCTCTCGCGTCCCCGTCAGGGCCGATCAGTTCTGTCAGTCGCTCGACCACCGGCAGGCGCATCAGCATCGCAGGATCCAGAAGAGTTGTGTCGTGGCGCCGATGGTCCAGTTCGTCGGCCAGGTCGGGAAGGGTGGCACTCAGAAATCCTGTCGCATCCAGCAGACGCCAGGATCTGCGATTGCCCTCACTCAGGAGCCTCACCAGTCGTCTGCGGGAATCCGGTGTCCAGGTGTGCTCACCATCCGAGCTTTGATCGATCCACTCCAGTAGCGCAGAGTCCGGCTCGTTCTCGGCAACGAGCCGGGCAGCTTCGAGCGCAACTCCGAGTGCCGCGGAATCAGCGGGCGCGGCGTTGAGTTCCACCACACCCTCCTGCACCTTCAACCAGCCACCTCTTGGCTCCACTGTTGTGGTTGGCACTTCCGTCTTGGCCCGCTGGCGTTTGATGCGCATTGAGATCAGGGGTGGTGTGATCACGGTGGTGACCAGCACCACCACCAGCAGAGCGGCATAGAGGTCGCTGTCGAGCGTTCCCGTGGCGAGCCCGATCGCGGCGAAAATCAGGCCCACTTCGCCACGGGGGACCATGCCGACCCCCACCAGGAACTTGTCGATTCCCTTGTTGCGAATCACATAACCACCGGCGACCTTGCCGACGATTGCTACCACCAGCAGCGCTCCGGCGAGCGCGAGCACCTGCGGCTGGATCATTGACCCTACGTCCACTTCCAGTCCGACCGACACGAAGAAGATCGGCACGAAGAACTGAGCCAGCGGATACAGATCCCGTTCGATCCGTTCAGCCTGTTTGGTTCGCCCGAGGGCAAGGCCGGCGACGAATGCCCCGATGATCACAGCCAGTTCGATTTCGTGGGCGAGGAACGCCAGAGCGAGGGTAACCACCAAGGCCGCGATCAGCATGGTGCCGGACCCGCGGGCGTTTCGTTGCAGCCACTGGAACGCAGGTGGAGCAAGTCTGATGCCCAGCGCGGTTGCAATGCTCAGGAAGAGGATTGCGTAAAGCAGGAGTTTGCCGGCTTCGCCGATGTCGAGCGCCCCGGATTCAACAATGCCGACCACGACGGTGAGGATGATCAGACCGAGTACGTCGTCAACCACCGCGGCGCTGAGCACCACGCGGGACTCGATGCTGGAGAGGATCTTCAGGTCGCCGAACGCTCTTGCCGTGATGCCAACTGAGGTGGCTGCGAGCGATGCCCCCAGAAACAGGGCCTGGTTGGTGCCTTCGCCGAAGGCCACAGCCACTCCGTAGCCCATTGCCATCGGAGCCACGATGCCCACAATGGCAACTCCCAATGCCGATCCGCCGACCTTGCGCATTTCGCGCAGATCCATTTCCATGCCGACCTGCAGCAGCAACAGGATCACGCCGAACTCGGCAAGGAACCTGATGGACTCGCTGAGGTGCACCCAGTTCAGCAGTGACGGTCCAAGTATCAAGCCCGCGGTGATCTCGCCGATGACGGCCGGAACATTTATGCGTTCGGAGATTTCGGCCCCGATCTTGGCGAAAGCCAGGATCAGGAGAACCTCCAGAAGTATCTCAGCGATGTCCACGAACGAAAACGGTAGGTACATCTGTCGAGCTTGTGCAATCCGGGGAGCGAGGTCTTCGCGATCTTTGCCCCGCGACACCCGCTCCGAGTGGCGCACAATGGGGGAGTGATCCCCATTGTGACTCCCCAGGAGATGGGCGCCATCGACGCAGCGGCGCCAGAACCAGTCGAAGTACTTATCGAAAGAGCGGGCTCGGCGGTTGCCCGAGAAGCGCTGGAGATGCTTGGTGGATCATACGGCCGACGGGTTTCTGTGCTCGCCGGTGGAGGCAACAACGGCAACGATGGCCGCTCCGCGGCCCAAATCCTAAGAACCCGGGGCGTGCGGGTTGCTGTGGTAGATGCTTCCGACAAGACCGCCACGCTGCCCCCGGCCGACCTCGTGATCGACGCTGCTTACGGAACCGGCTTCAGGGGAACGTTCGAGCCACCGGAGTTGTTTGGTCGCGCGGCGGTGGCTCCCGTTCTGGCCGTCGACATTCCTTCCGGGATCGATGGCCTGACCGGCGTTGCCTCCGGTAACCCGATGCCCGCCGCCCGCACGGTCACGTTCGCCGCGTTGAAACCCGGACTTCTCCTTGGTGATGGTCCGGCATTCAGCGGTGAGGTCGTCATGGTGGACATCGGGCTGGACACGTCTTCGGTCGAGGCCCACTTCGTTGAACCGAGTGACGTCCTCTCCCTGGTGCCGGCCCGGGCTCCGGACGCACACAAGTGGAAGAACGCCGTTTGGGTGATCGCGGGGTCACCCGAGATGCCCGGAGCCGGGTGGTTGTGTGCTCGCTCCGCGATGCGGTCCGGTTCGGGATATGTGCGCATGTCCAGTCCGGGTGTTGATCATCCCGATGGTCCTACTGAGGCGGTGGGATACACCTTGCCGGCATCCGGGTGGGCCGCAGAAGTGATCAATGGCGGTGTTCAGCGCTTCGGCGCCTTGGTGATTGGTCCCGGGTTGGACGGCGATCCCGCACGGAACCTCAAGGAGTTCTCGGAACTGCGTCACGTGGACACACATTGTGTTCTCGACGGTGGTGCGTTGCGGATAGCAACCGCCGAAGACTTTCCGCGATTCGACCGTTTGCCGGTGATGACACCGCACGACGGGGAGTTCGCCGCCTTGATGGGCAGTCCAGCGGGAGCGGACCGCATCGCGGCGGCCAGAACAGCGGCCGACGAACTGGGTGCGGTGGTGTTGTTGAAGGGTCCGACCACGGTGGTGGCCGATCCTGATGGTCAGGTCCTGGTGAGCACCAGTGGGGACCAACGCCTCGCTACAGCAGGTTCGGGGGATGTGTTGGCCGGGATGATCGGGGCACATGTTGGCTTGGGTGCGGAGCCGTTGGAAGCGGCCGCCGCAGCGGCCGTCCTGCACGGATTGGCCGGTAGGGCGGCCGGCGAGTCGGGGATTGTCGCCGATGACATCGCCGAGGCGATTCCGGCTGCCCGCTCGTGTCTCCTGCAGTGATGTGGCGGCGCGGTCTGTGCTGATGTGACAGTTCGGTCTGTGCTGATGTGACCGCAAGGCCTCAGAGAGGCTTTAGCCTTCCGGGTGTGACCAGACACGCACGGGTAGAAGTTGATCTGGATGCGATTGCGCACAATGTGTCCACTCTGGCTGCCCTGGCGCCTGAGTCGCGGTTCTGTGCGGTGGTGAAGGCGGATGCCTATGGCCACGGTGCACTAAGGGTTGCCCCGGTTGCGCTTGCTGCGGGCGCAGAACTGCTCGGAGTGGCTCTGGTGCAAGAGGGTGTCGCGCTTCGTGACGCGGGGATCGACGCACCCATCCTGTTGTTGTCCGAACCTCCAGCCGACGAACTGGCTGAAGCCTGGAATCTGGGACTCACTCCCACGCTCTATCACCGGGAGTCGATCGCTGCGGCGCAGGAGGCAGTTTCGGATCACGGTAGGTGGGGAGTGCATCTGAAGGTTGACACCGGCATGCACCGGGCGGGAGCGCCGCCATCCGAAGCCCTTGATCTGGCAGCGCTGGCTGTGGCGTCGTCCCGACTGGTGCTGGAAGGTGTGTTCACACACATGGCTGTGGCCGACGATCCCGGCCGATCGGAGACCGCACAGCAACTCGCCGCGTTCCTGGCAGCTGTGGATGACTTGCGGGCCCGTGGGATCGACCCAGGAATGTTGCATGCCTCCAACTCGGCTGGACTGATCACTCATCCGGCAACACATCTGGACATTGTCCGGTGCGGAATCGCCATCTATGGCGTTCTGCCCGCTCCCGGTATCGGAGAGGATCTGGCACTGCGGCCGGCTATGAGAGTCAGTTCCGAGATTGCCCGAATCGGGGTTGTCCCGGCGGGAGAAGCGTTGAGTTACGGACTCCGGCACAGCTTCGATGTCGACACGCTCGTGGCCACAGTGCCGGTTGGGTATGCCGACGGTATGACCCGGCGATTGTGGACCCGGGGTGGAGAAGTCCTGATCCGCGGTCAACGTCGGCCGATTCGTGGTGTGATCACGATGGATCAGTTCATGGTGGAACTCGGCGACGCCAATTCCTCCGAGGCCCGCTCCATCGAGCGTGGCGAGGAAGTCGTGATGCTTGGTTCGCAACCAATCGATTCGGGCTATGCCGCTGGATCATCCCCTGAGTTTCGGGAAGGTCCGCTCGGCCTCGAAGTCGATGAAATCGATGCCTGGGAATGGGCTGAACGGCTACGAACCATTGCGTATGAGGTGATCTGCGGGTTCTCGCCGAGGCTGAGGCGGGTGTACAGCGGTGATTGACGCGGGATCCACACTGCAGGTCGTGCTCCTGGAACCGTACTTCACGGGCTCGCACCGGGCTTGGGCCGAAGGTTGGCAGCGGCACAGCTCCCACCACATCCACCTGCTGACCCAGCCGGGTACTCACTGGCGTCACCGGATGATGGCCGCGGCCGTGCCTCTGGCGGAGATGCTTCGCGAGTACATGGTCACCCACGGCCGGCCCGACGTGATCGTTGCTTCGGACATGGTCGACCTGGCGACGTTCCTTGGACTCTGTCGTGAAGAGCTGGCCGGTGTTCCGGCGGTGATGTACCTCCATGAGAATCAGCTCACGCAGCCAGTGAGCCCAAATGGCATGGGTGGCAGGCGCGACCGCCATCTCGGCTGGACCAATTGGCGCAGCATGCTCGCCGCAAACGAGGTCTGGTTCAACTCCCTGTGGCAGCGCGACTCGATGATCCTGGCGTTGCGGGAATTGCTGGCTGGCGGTCGTGCCGAAGACGATCAGACCGGACTCCTGGCGGCGGCTCAGCACACTTGGCGCACCCGACCGGTGGGATGTGATCTGGGTGACCTTCTGACCGCTGTTCGAATCAGCTCGGGTGCCGAACGGGGACAACCCCTTGTCCTGTGGAATCACAGATGGGCACACGACAAGGGACTTGACGTTGCGGTCGCATCGCTGCGGTCCTTGGCCGATCAGGGCGAGCAATTCCAGGTGGCGGTCGTGGGCTTCGATGATCACCACGATCCTCGGCGGGTCCGCGCCCTGCTGGGTCCACTGGGGGACCGCGTCATTCATCAGGGATGGTTGCCCGACGATGAGTACCGCGATCTCCTGCGGTCCGCTGACGTGGTGCTGGCATCGGCCCGACAGGAGAACTTCGGCATTGCCGTTGTGGAAGCCGTTGCTGCCGGGTGTGTGCCCGTGGTTCCCGATGCGCTGGCGTATCCGGAGACGATCAGTGACCCCGATCTGCGTTATGCGCCGGGCAGGCTGACCACGCAATTGCGTGAAGTGCTCGCCGACCTGGACGGCTGGCGGCGCAGAACGGAGTCCGTGCGGGGTTCACTGGCCAGATACGACTGGTCAGAAGTGGCTCCCTCGGATGACGCCGTGTTGGAGGACTTGGTGGCAGGCTCGGTTGCCCGAGCGGCGAGCGCAGGACCACAGTGGAGCAGCAAATGATTTCGATCAACCATGACCTGGAGTAGCCGTGACATGGAACCAGCGATGTTTTCGAGAGCAAGATTGTTGGGGGATCACTGTCATGCGAGGAGCACTGTCACCTGCAGAGCGCGCATCTGGAGAGCGCGGTGATCTGGGAGATACCCGGCATCACTGTCGGTCACATGACCAATGCGGCTGACCGAACCGGTTGCACGGTGGTGCTTGCCGCGGAACCGGCAACTGCCTCGGGCGAAGTGAGGGGTTCGGCTCCCGCCACCCGTGAGTTCGCCTTGCTGGACCCGATGGCAACCGTGCAGCAGATCGACGCAGTGATGCTTTCGGGTGGATCTGCTTTTGGTCTGGCGGCCGGACAGGGAGCGATGTACGAACTCGAAGGCGTCGGGCGGGGCTTCCGAACGCCGTGGGGTTCAGTTCCGATAGTGGTGGGTATGTCGCTGTTCGATCTCGCGGTGGCAACCCCCGGATTTCGCCCTACTGAACCTGATGGTCGTGCCGCGGTCCGCCGGGCGCTCGCCGGCGGTGATCAGACTCTGGGCAGAGTCGGCGCCGGTACCGGGGCAACGGTGGGGGGATGGCGCGGAGACGGCCATGGCGTGGCCGGCGGGCTCGTGGGTGGTTTGGCCGAGGAGGGAGATCTGAGGGTTGCGTGCCTTGTGGCAGTGAACGCATGGGGAGACGTGGTCGGTCACGGGGAATCTCAACTCCGCGAACCCGGTCTGTCCGCTCGCGGATCTGGATTGACCAACACCACGATCGGGGTGATTGCAACCAACGGTTCGTTGGACAAGGTGGGGTGCCAGCACATGGCCCGAGGTGCCCATGACGGATTGGCGAGGGCCATCAATCCTCCCCATGCCTCCTTTGATGGGGATGCATTCGTCGCCATGTCCGCGGGTGAGGTCGAGACCTCGATCGACGAGGTTCGATGGCTCACGGTGAAGATTGTCGACGAAGCCATCCGGTCCCTGGATTCGGCCGCGTGAGCGAATTCGCGTGAGTCGGCACTGACGTCACGATGTAACTGCGTGGGCGTTCCTCCGGTGGGCTGTCGGTACACTCTCAAGGTGTCCGTACCGCCCCCTCCGGCTTTCGAGGATCTTCGTATGCAAGCCTTGCGGTGCACGAAATGCCGCCTGTGTGAGACCCGCAACTCGGTTGTGTTCGGCATGGGTGATCCCCGCTCTGATCTTATGTTCGTGGGTGAAGGTCCGGGTGCAGAGGAAGACAGACAGGGTCTGCCCTTTGTGGGCCGGTCGGGGAAGCTTCTTGATCGCCTCATGGTCGAAGAGATGGGCCTCACCCGCGAGACTGCCTTCATCGCGAACGTGGTGAAGTGTCGTCCCCCGGACAACCGTGATCCCAAGCCCGATGAGATTGAGTCCTGTCGCCCGTATCTGGAAGAACAGATCAGGATCGTCGATCCCAGGGTGATCATCACATTGGGAAATTTCTCGGCTCGCCTTCTGTTGGACACCAAAGTGGGAATCACCAAGCTTCGGGGCCATGCTTATGACTACGGCGATTCTGTGTTGGTGCCCACACTTCACCCGGCGGCCGTGCTGCGCGGTGGCGGAGCAGCCATGGCGAACATGCGAGCGGATCTGGTTCGGGCCAAGATGATTGTCTCGGGTGGGCATGCGGACACGATCACGGTCGAGGCGATTGCATCATGAGTGAACCGCCCATTTCGATTCAGACCACCAGCGTCGAACAGACCCGCGTTTTGGCTTCCCGGTTGTCGGAGCTGACTCGTGCCGGCGACCTGATCGTTCTTTCTGGCGCTCTGGGAGCAGGCAAGACGGCCTTCGTCCAGGGTCTTGCTACGGGCCTGGGAGTGACCGAACATGTGACCAGTCCCACTTTCGCGCTTGTGAAATCGTATTCAGGGCGTCTGGACCTGCATCACCTGGATGTGTATCGGTTGGATCACGTCAACGAAGCTCTGGACCTCGGTTTGGCGGAAATGCTGGATGACAATGCCGTGGTGGTCATCGAGTGGGGCGACACAATTGCTCCCGTTCTGCCCCATGAATATCTTGAGATTCACCTGAGCAATGGAACGAACACCGAGTCCAGACTTGTTGACCTTCGTCCGGTGGGTGATGGTTGGCTGGCGCGCCATCGTGCGCTGAGGGCCGTGATCGCGAGTGTCGGCGAATCGTCGTCGGGGAACTGATGTTCATTCTGGGAATAGAAACCGCCACCGAAACGGCTGGCTGTGCCATTGGTGGACATGAAGGAGTCATATCCTCGACCCACTGCTCGAGTCCCCGTCAGCACGCTGAAAACCTGACACCGGCGATCGAGTTCATCTGCAAACAGGCCGGGATGTCGCTGTCGGAGATTCGCACGGTTGCCGTCGATGTCGGCCCCGGGCTCTTCACGGGACTGCGTGTGGGGCTCGCCACTGCCAAGGCGATCGCTTTCGCCCTTCGGGTGCCTATGGTCGGCGTATCGAGTCTTGACCTCCTGGCCTTCCCCGTCCGCTTCAGTCCCCGCCTCATCACTGCCGCGATCGATGCCCGGCGAGCGGAGATCTACTATTCGTTCTATCGCCAAGTCCCCGGAGGTGTGCAGCGTTTGTCGGATCCGGTTGTCGGAAGCCCTGAAGACCTTGCTTCGGAGTTGCTGGCTGCCGGTGAGGAGGTTCTGCTGGTGGGAGACGGTGCTCACAGATACCGCGAGGCGTTCGAGGGTCTGGCGAAGGTGGAGGTTGTGGACCGTGCCAACAGCACGCCCTCTGCTGCGTCCCTCGTGCAGTTGGCCCACGCCAAGGCCCTGCGCGAGGAGTTCGAGCAACCCGACGCGATCGAGCCGATCTATCTCCGTAGACCGGATGTGGAAATCAACTGGACCACGAGGCACGACTGATGGCAGCCGAACCCCGATCCATGCAGCATGTGTCCGACCGTTCCAGTCGGTCAGACGGAAGCGGTGTGTCGATTGTTGCGATGCGCCGACGCCATCTGCGCGCCATCACCGTGATCGAGAAGGAAGTCAATCCGCATCCCTGGTCGATGAATCTGTTCTCAGGCGAGCTCCGAATGCCGGCCAGTCGGATCTGGTTCACCGCCATCGAAGGCAACGATGTGCTGGGATTCAGCGGTCTGATGGTGACTCACGACGAAGGACACATCACCAACATCGCGGTACATCCCGATCATCACCGCAGGGGGATCGGGTCGAGGCTTCTTCTGGCACTGTTCAATGCCGGTGTCGAAGCGGGAGTGATGGACGTCACTCTGGAGGTACGAGCCTCCAACGGTCCGGCCCAAGCGCTGTACTCTGCATTCGGATTCGCTCCCGGCGGAATCCGCAAGGGTTACTACCAGGACAATTCGGAGGATGCCATCGTCATGTGGGCCAACTGCATCGGATCCGGGGCGGAAGTCGACCGGCGGGCTGTGATTCGTGACCGTTTCGTACCCGATCCGAAGGTGGATCCCGATGCCCGCTGAGACCCGGGACACGTGATGGCCGCATTCTCACCCGACGACCATGGTCCCGAAACTCTCGTGTTGGGGATCGAGACAAGCTGCGACGAGACCGCGGTGGCCTGTGTTCGCGGTGGTGGGGAAGTGCTTTCCTCGGTGGTTTCCTCGCAGGTCGATCTTCATGCCCGCTATGGCGGCGTGGTGCCTGAAGTGGCAAGCCGCGCTCACAACGAACTGATCATCGCGGTGCTGGCCCAGTCAATGGTGGAGGCTGGTGTTGAAGGCTCGGATGTGGATGCGGTCGCGGCCACAACCGGTCCGGGGCTCATAGGGGCCTTGCTGGTCGGGGTGTCGGCAGCCAAGGCCTTGGCCTTGACCTGGGACGTGCCGTTCGTGTCCGTCAATCACCTGGAGGCGCACTTTTACGCGGCGTTGCTGGAGGAACCCGATCTCGAGTTTCCGCTGGTTGTACTTCTCGTGTCCGGTGGTCACACGATGATCGTGGAGATGAGCGGCCATGGCGACTATCGCCTGCTCGGGCAGACCCTTGATGACGCGGCCGGCGAAGCCTTTGACAAGGTGGCCCGTTTCCTCGGACTCGGTTACCCGGGCGGTCCGGCCATCGATACTGCAGCGCTCAAGGGTGATCCAGAGGCGATACATTTCCCTCGGTCGATGCTGAATGAAGGCTATGACTTCTCGTTCAGTGGACTCAAGACAGCTGTGGTGAATCATGTGCGGGAGCACCCCGACGTTTCGACCGAGGACATCGCTGCTAGTTTCCAGGCGGCTGTGGTCGAGGTGCTCGTGGCCAAGGCTCAGCGTGCGGCCAAGGCCAGCGGTGCAAAGGCGCTTGCCCTGGGTGGCGGGGTGGCTGCGAACTCCTTGCTGAGGGAGCTGTTCCTCGGTGCTTGCGCGAATGACGGGATCCAGGGATTCTTGCCGAGCCGTGCGATGTGCACTGACAACGCGGCCATGATCGCCTCCGCCGGCTGGTACCGATTGGGCGCTGATGGTCCCAGCGCACTCTCCACAGGAGCGAATCCCAGGGCCCGCATGTTCTGAATCCGGACCCGCTCCAAGCGCCTACCTGAGTAGCCTCTTGGTTTCGGCACCCGATTCTGCCTTTGCCGGGGGCAGGCCGCTAGCACTCCCTCCGTGAGAGTGCTAGAGTTGGCACTCGTCCAATGAGAGTGCCAATGCACTCGGACACCCGGTTAGCCGGGGAAAGGCCCGGAATTCAGCCAATCATGGCCGATTTCGGGCTCGTTTATGGACACGGATTCACAATCACGGAGAAATGCATGAACCTTCAGCCCCTTGAGGACCGCCTCGTCGTTCGCCCCTCCGAGGCCGACGAAACAACTGCCAGTGGCCTTGTCATTCCCGACACCGCCAAGGAGAAGCCCCAGCAGGGTGAAGTCCTGGCCGTAGGCCCGGGACGTCACTCGGACGCGGGTGATCTCGTTCCGATGGACGTCGCCGTTGGCGACACGATCGTCTACTCGAAGTACGGCGGCACCGAGATCAGCAGCGGTGGCGAGGATCTTCTGATCCTTCAGGCCCGCGACGTCCTCGCGACGGTCAAATAACACCCGATCCATTCAGCGGTCGCTCATGTGGCCGTTCCCAACCGCAACTATCACGCAAGAACCGACTGCAACCGCTATTTGCACTGAAGCAGTTTGCACCGAAACAACTGGAGAAATAGTTACATGGCAAAGATTCTGAAGTTTGATGATGAGGCCCGCAAGAGCCTCGAAGCCGGCGTGAACCAGCTGGCCGACGCAGTGAAGATCACCATTGGCCCGAAGGGTCGCAACGTGGTTCTCGACAAGAAGTTCGGGGCCCCGACCATCACCAACGACGGCGTTTCGATCGCTCGTGAGATCGAGCTCGAAGATCCCTACGAAAACATGGGTGCCCAGCTCGTCAAAGAGGTCGCAACGAAGACCAACGACATTGCAGGTGACGGAACAACAACCGCCACGGTGCTCGCACAGGCGTTGATCTCCGAAGGCCTTCGCAATGTTGCCGCCGGCGCCAACCCCATGGGCGTGAAACGTGGCATCGAGAAAGCGGTTACGGTCGGTGTGGAGGCGATTGCCTCCAACTCCAAGGAGATCGACGAGAAGTCCGAGGTCGCTCAGGTTGCCGCCATTTCTGCTGCTGATCCGGAGGTCGGCGAGGTCATTGCCAACGCAATCGACAAAGTCGGCAAGGACGGCGTGGTTACCGTTGAAGAGTCCAACACCTTCGGCATGGACCTTGAGTTCACCGAAGGTATGCAGTTCGACAAGGGTTATCTCTCGCCTTACTTCGTCACCGACCCCGAGCGTCAGGAAGCTGTTCTCGAGGAGCCGTACATCCTCTTCGTGAACGGCAAGATCAGTTCCGTGCAGGATCTGCTTCCCCTTCTCGAGAAGGTCATGCAGGCAGGGAAGCCCCTCCTGATCATCGCCGAGGATGTCGATGGCGAAGCGCTTGCAACCATCGTGGTGAACAAGATCCGTGGCACCTTCAACTCCGTCGCCGTCAAGGCTCCGGGATTCGGCGAGCGTCGCAAGGCGATGTTGGCCGACATGGCCATCCTCACCGGTGGTCAGGTCATCGCCGAAGAAGTGGGCCTCAAGCTCGACACTGCCACTCTCGACCTTCTTGGTACGGCCCGAAAGGTTGTCATCACCAAGGACAACACCACCATCATCGAGGGTGGAGGCTCCAGCGATGAAGTCGATGGTCGGGTCGCGCAGATCAAGGCCGAAGTCGACAACACCGATTCCGACTGGGACCGTGAGAAGCTCCAGGAGCGTCTCGCCAAGCTCAGCGGCGGTGTTGCGGTGGTCAAGGTCGGCGCAGCCACCGAGATCGAGCTCAAGGAGAAGAAGCACCGCATCGAAGATGCGCTCTCGGCCACTCGGGCAGCCATCGAAGAAGGTGTGGTCGTCGGTGGCGGCACTGCCTTGGTGCGCATCAAGCCGGCAGTCAGCTCCGTGGTGGAAAGCCTTGAGGGCGACGAGCAGACCGGTGCCCGCATCGTTCTGCGTGCCCTCGATGCACCTGCTCGCCTGATTGCGGACAACGCCGGTATCGAAGGTGCCGTGGCTGTGGATCGCCTCGAGAACGAGAGCGGCAACGTCGGCCTCAACGCCGCAACCGGCGAGTACGTCGATTTGTTTGCCGCTGGCATCATTGACCCGGCCAAGGTCACCCGTGCTGCGCTTCAGAATGCTGCGTCCATCGCAGCCCTGTTGCTCACCACCGAGGCCCTTGTGTCGGATGCCCCTGAAGAGGCAGGCGGAGGAATGCCTGGCGGTGGCGGCATGCCCGACATGGGTGGTATGGGCGGAATGATGTGATTCCTTCGGGAACACATCTCGCATAGCCGAGATATTGCTGGAGGGAGGTCGGTTCGCCGGCCTCCCTCTGTCGCGTAACACGGCATTGTGGATCGACGTGTGCTTCTGAGGTGTCGCGGCACACGGATTGGCCCGGTCGGTAACCTTGGGACATGGATACCCCCCCTGCCACCGATCCCACCAAGCTTCTGTCCGACTGGATGGAGTTCGAACGTGGTGAGGAATCGCCGGGTCGGGTGCTCGCGAATCTCAAGACTCACGGCATGCGGGAGGTACTCGAGAACCTGGCCGAGGGAACGGATTCCGATCTGCAATGACCCAACGTGGCGGGCCGCAGGTCATTCCCCGGCCCGACCAGAACCGACCCGGTCGACCGGCGCCGTGGCATGGACTTCCGGCCGACGCCGCCGGCGGTCTGAGTCCGGAGCAGGTTCGCGGTGCTTACCCGCTTGAGCGGGTCGGCGCACCTTCTCCGGTGGAAACCCACGGGGCCGCACCATCGGCCGTGCTCGTTCCGTTGTATGAGGAGGAGTCCGGCCTGCACGTGGTGCTCACCCGCCGGTCGTGGAACCTGCGTACCCACCGGGGAGAGGTGAGCTTTCCCGGCGGCCGCACGGACGACGGCGAGTCCCACGTCGAAGCAGCCCTTCGCGAATCGTGGGAAGAGATCGGCCTCGAACCCGACTCAGTCGAAGTGCTTGGCGAACTGGATCACCTGACAACGGTGACTCGACGCGCGTATGTGGTGCCGGTGATCGGACTGTTGCCGGAGAAGCCGAACGTGGACTTGAATCCCGGCGAAGTGGATGAGGCTCTTTTCGTGCCCTTGTCCGAACTGGTGCTTCCCGAAGTCTTCAGGGAGGAACGCTGGGGTATCGCGGGCTCGGATCGACCGATCTATTTCTTCGAATTGTTGGGAGATACCGTTTGGGGCGCGACCGCTGCCCTATTACGGCAGTTCCTGAGCGTCATGTTGGAGGTGGACGCCGGATCAGATGTGGATCTAGATCCTGGCCGTGGCCCACTGGCCGGATTCAATCTCACCTGGGAACAGGAGCAAGGGCTCGTCTGACCCTGCCCCTGTCGGCCTGTTCTCCGCCGCTCACATTCACCTGGATCTTCCTGCCGACTGGGGCCCGGCCAAGGACCATCCCCTCCGAAAATGAGGATGGCAACGGGCTCCGAGCCCGTTGCCATCCTTGTTCAGTCCGCTGTCCCGGGTCGTTTCGTTGGTTCGGGTCGTCAGGGAGCCACCGTGGTTGAAGTGGTCGTGGTAGTTGCCTCAGTCGTGGGTGCCTGAGTCGTGGGTGCCTGAGTCGGTGGTGCCTGAGTCGGTGGTGCCTGTGTCGGGTTGATCTGAGTGACCGGCGTGGTTGTGGTGGTGTCGTCGCCGTCGCCGTCGTCGTTCTTGACCAACATGAACACGATCACTGCGATCGCCACTATCAACAGAGTGCCAAGTACCCATGGGGTCGGCGAGCTTCCACCTTTGGGAGGCTGCTGCTGGGGTTGGGTCCCGCCCGGCGGTGG
>JAHRAZ010000130.1 GCA_020027475.1 Microthrixaceae bacterium | reverse complement strand
CGTGAACACGATCTCCCTCAACGAGAAGCGCCACCGGCCGGAATCATCCTTGACGTAGCGATCGTGGTAACGCCCGGAGTTGGGCACATTCCCGTCACGGTCGATGAACGCAAAGTCACACCACCCGACCGCGGACTGGCCGGAGGGACCCACCTCGATCAGGTGACTGGCAATGAAGTGTTTGCCTCGCAACTCCACAGGCTGGGCGGCTTCGATGAAGGCGCGAACTCCACCGGCTCCCTCGTGGGTCATACCCATGACATGCATTCGGGCCTCAGGGCTGAACAATGCCTCGAACTCATCGAACATGCCCTCATCGACCGACATGCAGTAACGCTCAGCGAGCTTGCGGATCTCCAACTCGTCCATGCCTCAAACCTAGAGTCCGCGACGGCAGGCCGAGGTACCTTTCGGGTAGTTTCCGGACACGTCAGATTTGTCGAAGACACGCCGACGCGATCAGCCGAAACACCCTGCCAGAAACACCCTGCGAATCATGACCTCCGACCTTCCTGATCCAAGCCCTCCCGGTCAAAGGGTGCCCGTCAGGGTCCGCCCGGCAGAGATGTCGGATCGCAGGGCTCTGGAACACACACTCGGACACGCCTTCGCTGATGATCCCGTGTGGATGTGGCTGCTTGGCGGGAACCGCATCGATCCGATCCTCTCCGGAAGGGTCATGGCTGCGGGTGTGATGCCTCATGTGCGCGATGGAGTGTCCACGATCACGGCCAACCACAACTCGGCGGCCATCTGGGCGCCTCCGAAAAGGTTCCGGATCTCACCCAGGCAGATGTTGCCTTACGCCTTCGACGCAATCAGGGGACTCGGATTCGGAGGTCTCCGCAGATTGGGGCCGCTGGCCAAACTCGACAAGGAGCACCCGTCAGAACCGCACTACTACCTGGCGATGCTGGGAACCCACCCACAACATGAAGGACGCGGACTGGGCGGCGCCGCCATGGGACCGACCACGACCCTCGCCGACGAGCAGGGTGTGGGCTGCTACCTGGAGTCATCCAAGGAGGAGAACATCCCCTTCTATGAGCGACATGGGTTCGCCCTGGCCGGCACGATCGACATCGACAACGGCAACGGTCCCCGCGTGTGGACGATGTGGCGCGATCCCCAACCGCCGCTCTCCCCAATCCATTTTCCCCGGTCAACCTGAGTTGCACGACATGTCAGTTTCAGGAAATGCCAGCGGCCGGGCGCGCTGAGAGTGCCAACGGTTCTCAGGGTGTGTAAGCCAGGTTCTCGATCAACTGACGACCCAGTGCCTCGTCTCCGGTGACCGTGATGCGGTCGCCGATCAACGGTCCACCATGGAGGCGCCCGCCACTGAGGCGCAGAAACAGGTGAGAATCCATGGTGACGGTGATTGTGGGTTCACCCTGAAAGCTATCCACCGTCCGGGCCCTGCCGTCCACAACCTCAATCAGCAGCGTTTGCGGGACTGTGCCGGTCAACTCCACAACCAGCTTGGTTCCGGACGGAAGTCCTGCCAGCTTGCCGGCCACAAAAGGCAGGACACTTGCCGGCTCCTCGAGTGCGAACGCCAGTCGCCCGGGATCGTCATCAAGAGGTATTCCGAGGGCGTCGCGCATGTCGTTGGCGTGCAAGAACAGGTCGAACAGGCGAATCCTCATGAACCGCCCTGTGGTGTCCTTTCCGGCCGGTGTGATGGTGAGGACTTCGAAGTCCTGCTGCGTCTGGTCATTCAGCACATCGACACGGGCAGCCCTCACGTCGTCCCACCGGCTGCGCATCTGGTCCCCGGACCAGTCGCGCATCGACTCAACCCAAGTCTCGACCAATGCCCCGAAGTCATTCCTGACGTGATCCAGAGAGGACACGTCGGTTTCCACCGTGGGTGTGTCCTCCCCCAACAACATGCGCTCGACGCCGATCATGTGCGTGAACTGGTCCCTCACGGTCCATCCGGGAAGGCAGGTATCGAGTTGCCACTGAGCCTCGTCCACATCGGCGGCGAGGGTGGCGGCAGCGTCGTACTGCTCCTCCAGCAGATTCACAATGCGGTCACGGTCAACAGAGGTCGCCATGGCCGAATGTCTAGATCACGGACGCTCCGTCGCGCACACGGGCCCGCAGGATTTCTGCCAGCTGATCTCTGTGATCCGCGGCGGATCCAAAGGAAACGCGGTCCTGCTGCACCCGTTTCAGGTACAGGTGAAGATCACATTCCCAAGTGAATCCGATGCCGCCGTACACCTGAAGCGCAGAGGTCAGAACTCGATCCGCAGCATCGCTGCACCAGGCCTTCGCCGTGGAGGCCGCCTCGGGAAGCTCCTCCGGCGAGTTGGCGGCGCACCACGCGGCCCACCAGGTTGCTGATCGCATTCCCTCCACGTCCACGAGCATGTCCGCGCACCGGTGCTTGATCGCCTGGAAGCTGCCGATCGGCCGCCCGAACTGCTCACGCTCGGTTGCGTAGGCAACGGCCATCTCCAAGGCACGGCTTGCACAGCCCAGCACCTCGGCGCTGAGGGCCAAGGCCATCAAGTCGCGGAACCGCTGCACAGCGTCGGGGCCACCCAGACGTTCGGCTGGATGACCATCGAGATCCAGCCGGGCCAGCTCGCGGGTGTTGTCCATGGCTGCCAACGCCGGCGGGTGCAGCGACGAAACATCCAGAGCGAAAAGACTCTCCTGCCTGCCGTCACTTCCCACGACCAGCAGAATGGCCGCGCTCGGTGCAAAGGCAACAGGCTCCGTTTCTCCGCTGAGTTTCCAGTCACCGTCGGTCAACTCCGCAGCCATCACCGTGCTCGCTGCGACCGCTATCCGGCTGCCGGTGCTCACCGGTTCCACGAGTTCCGATCCGGCACCTGAGAGCAGATCCGCAGCCACCAATTGGGCCAGGATCGGCACTGGAGCCACGTGCGCCCCCACCGCCTCGAGAACCAGGGCGGCCTCGACCCAGCCGAGACCCACACCTCCGGCCGACTCGGGAATCAGAAGTGAGGGCCAACCTTGTTCCACGAGTGCGTTCCACAAGGAACGGTCCCAACCTCCACCACCGTCGACGACCACCCTGACCTTGTCCGGCGAGGACATCTGCGCGAGCAAATCAGTGGCGGCATCGCGCAGGGCGATCTGGTCTTCCGAGAGATCGAACTCCATCGCGCAGATGATAGTTGTGGAACCTGACACACGCGTCAGGTTCGTGACCTACGATTCCGAGGTGGATCTGAGGGACTCCGAAGACGGATCAATACTTCGTGCCGAGTGCCGTTCATGGCTGAAGTCGAATCTGCCCTGGACATACGGCGAAGGCCTCCCACCCCGCTTCGACACACTGACCGAGGAAGTCGAGTTCGGCCGTTCGTGGCAAGCCCGGCTGGCCGAGGGGCGCTGGGTCGGCCTCGCCTGGCCGCAGAAATACGGCGGTCGGGGCGCCAGTGCGTCCGCTCACTTCATCGTCACCGAGGAGCTGGCCCGAGCCCGGGCGCCCGAACTGGTGGGACGCATCGGGGTGAATCTCGTGGGGCCGACCTTGTTGACCCACGGCACCGATACCCAAAAGGCAGAGTGGCTGGGCGACATTCTGGGGGCCAGATCCCTCTGGTGCCAGCTCTTCAGCGAACCAGACGCAGGATCTGACCTTGCATCACTCAAGACCCGGGCGGTGCGGGACAAGACCACTGATGGCTGGCGCCTCAGCGGCCAGAAGGTGTGGACCAGTTACGCGCAATTCGCTGATTGGGGATACTGCCTGGCCCGGACCGACCCGGATGCGCCGAAACGCAAGGGCATCACAGCTTTCGCCGTGGACATGCATGCACCCGGCGTTGAGGTGAGGCCCCTGGTGCAATCCACCGGAGAGGCCGAGTTCAACGAGGTTTTCTTCGATGACGTACTCATAGCGGCGGAACACGTGATCGGACCCGTCAACGAGGGATGGCGGGTTTCCCAATCAACCCTCGGACATGAACGCGGCGTCAACCCGCGGCAGATGGTCATCCACATCCAGCATCTCGAAGAACTGATGAAACTGGCCGAGGAGACCGGGGCGTTCGACACCTACCGGTTGCGTCAGCAGTTGGCCGAAGCCTACGTGGAAGTGAAATTGTTCCAGCTCCACAACTGGCGTTCCCTGACAAGGTCCGAGCAGGGTCTTCCACCAGGACCGGAGGGTTCGGCCCTCAAGTTGTATTGGTCGGAAATGTCCAAACGTATGCACGCAACGGCAATGGACGTTCTCGGCGAAGAAGCGTGCCTGTGGCGGGGAGCGGATGGAAACCCCGGTGATGGCGAATGGCAGCGATCATGGTTGTACTACCTGTCCTCATCGATCTTCGCGGGATCCAACGAAATCCAGAGAACCATCATCTCCGAACGAGTCCTTTCGCTTCCCCGCGAGCCGAAGTGAGTGGTAACCATCTTGGGGATTGAACGCAGTGCCATCATCGAACTTGCCGTGGTCGAAAGGGCCGTAACCATATGAACGAACAGGACTTCTCAACAATCTCCTACGAGTCCGCCGCGGGAATCGCCCGGATCACGATGCGGCGACCCAGCGTGGCAAACGCCCTCAACTCCCGGATGATCGATGAGCTGGACGCAGGCCTGTCCATGGCCGAAACCGATCCTGATGTTCGGGTCGTGGTGCTCTTCGGAGAGGGCAAACACTTCTGCTCCGGCCACGATCTCAAGGAACTGTTCAAGGGTGAGGAGTACTGGGCCGCCAAACGGGTATCCACAGAAGGCAAGTGGGAACACGAAACGGAGATGTACCTGAATCGATCCCTGCGTTGGCGAAACTCCCCGCTCATCACCATCGCGGCTGTTCAGGGCACATGCTCGGCCGCCGGACTGATGCTCGCTTGCATGTGCGACATGATCGTCGCCTCCGAGGACGCCGAATTCTCGAATCCGGTCCTGCGGATGAGCGGTGCCGGGGTGGAGCTGCTGGTGGAGCCGTGGGAAATGGGCGCACGCAGAGCCAAGGAGTTTCTGTTCTGTGCCCGCAAACTCTCCGCTGCGGAGGCCGAGAGCGCCGGCCTGGTCAACCGGGTGGTGGCCCAAGACGAGCTGAACGAAACCGCAATGGAGATGGCCGGCGCTGCGGCTCTGGTGCCGCCCATCACTGCCAAGGCCGTGAAGGAATCGATCAACCACACGCTGGATCTGCAGGGCCAGGCACAGTCGTGGCAACACCACTTCGCCCTCCACCAACTGGTGTCAGCCACCGATGCCGCCACCAGCGCAATGAAGCAGCGAACCGAAGGCGGGATGTCCGCGGTCAAGGATGAGCGGAGCGGTACGAAAACCTGATAGCCCGGAACACCTGAAAACGAAGACCTGATACGCCCGAAGATCCACGACCCAGAAGACCCGACAACACTGAGGCCGAATGCCAATCACTTCGCCACCACTGGAAGGCATCCGCGTACTGGATCTCGGTACGCGGGTTGCTGCTCCTTTCTGCGCCGCACAGCTTGGCGAACTCGGCGCCGAGGTCATCAAGATCGAACAGCCCGGCACCGGCGACTTCATGCGCGAAATCGGGCCGTTCGTGGACACACCCGAAGGTCCGTACTCGCTCTTCTGGTCAGTCGAGGGCCGGGGAAGGAAGTCGGTGACCCTCGATCTGCGCCAGCACAGAGGACAGGAAATATTCCGAAACCTCGCCCGGGAATCCGATGTGATCTGTGAGAACTTCCGTCCCGGAACCCTCGAACGGTGGAACATCTCCCCGTCAGGCCTTCCAGAGCATCTGATCGTGGTACGAATTTCGGCGTTCGGCCAGTCCGGTCCCTACAGCAACCGGCCCGGACTGGATCGCCTGGGCATCGGTTACGGCGGCCTGCTGAATCTCACCGGCGACGCCGATCGTCCTCCGGTGAGGCCGGGAGTGACAGTCAGCGATTACCTGACCGGAACATTTGCCTCCCAAGCCGCAATTGCCGCACTTTACCGTCGCGACATCGGTCAAGACGATGGTGAAGAGAGAGCCGGCGCCGTTGTGGATGCCTGCCTCTACGGCTCGATCCTGCGGATTCTGGAATGGACCATCGCAGGTCACGATCGGGCAGGAATAGTACGTGAGCGTGAGGGAAATCGGCTGGGGACTTCTGCTCCCCTCGACAACTACCCCACTTCTGATGGTCGATACGTGTGTCTGGTTGCCGGATCGGATGCCAACTTCGCCCGGCTCTGCGCGGCCATGGATCGGGCCGACCTCGTATCGGACCAACGTTTCGCCAATCTGGCGAAGCGCGCCGCCAACAGCGATGAGATAAACGGGATCGTTGCCGAATGGACAAGCGACCGCACAGCCGAAGAAGTTGAACTTGCTGCCATCGAACACGATGTGCCCGTGGCCACGGCCTACACCGCCGCCGACATAGCCGTGGATCCCCACATGGCCGAGCGGGCCGACCTGATCCCGGTGCCGGATCCGGTGGCAGGCGTGATCCGCCAGCAGGCGCCGGCCACCAGGTACGTGGGCGAGCAGGGCCCGGAAATCACCGGTGCCCCGCGCCTCGGAGCCGACACCGACACCGTGCTCACCGAATTGGGTGGCGTCAAAGAAGCGGAACTTGCGGAGCTGCGCGAGGCGGGCGTCATATGAATCCGCCCGAAGCGACCAGCCCACTGAAGCCGTTGACCCCGGTGCTGTGGCTTACTTTGCTCATACTTGTCCTCGAGCCCGTGTTCGCCAACATGGAGTACGGCCGGACGCTGAGCTCCCTCCTCGTCGGAGGAACCGCCGTTGTGGCCCTGACCCGCAGTGGCGTGCGGATCCAGGTACGCACAGCACTGATCGTGATGGTGTTGACAATCACGGCGATCGGAGGCTTCGCCCGGCATTTCGGAGATGCTGAGTGGCTCCAGACCATCGCAGCCGGGCTCTACACAATTCTTCTCATGATCACCCCGGTATTGATGGTACGGCGCCTGGCCCTGCGGCCCAGAATCACTTTCGACACGGTCGCAGGCGCGATCGCGGCCTATGTCCAGATGGGACTGTTCTTTGCTTCGCTGTTCCACTTCGTCTCGTTGTTGACGGGGGAATCCTTCTTCTCCGAAACCGGCGTGGCCGACAGCATGGACTACATGTTCTTCAGTTTCGTGACACTGACAACACTTGGTTACGGAGACCTGACACCGGGTACGGACACGGGACAGATGCTTTCGGTGATCGAAGCGCTCCTGGGGCAGGTGTTCCTGATCACCGTGGTTGCCCTGACGGTGGGGAATCTGGGAGGTCTCACCCTGCTGGGTCAGCGCGACAGTGCCCACACGAACGACACTGCGGGGAACCCGACGCACGGCCAACTCGAGACGGCCGTGACAGCCACCGCCGATCCCACTCCCGCGCAGGATGGTGAGTCAGGCGACACCTAGGTAAGAATCTGCCACTCGCTGCTTCCATGTGGAGGAAAGCCCGAGCAGCAATTCATTTGCCTTGGCCCGTCGATAATGCAGATGCGCATCACATTCCCAGGTGAATCCGACTCCACCATGGATCTGGATTCCCTCGGCTGTTACCTCGTTGGAAGCCGTTCCGACGAACGATTTCAGCATCGCGGTGGCCTCTGAACGAACCGGGTCATCGGTGTCGCTGGCCCAAGCCGCGTAGTGAAGGCCGACTCGACAAAGCTCAATCTTCTCCAGCATGTCGGCCGCCTTGTGTTTGATCACCTGGAAGGTTGCGATCGGTCGACCGAACTGGACTCGAACCTTGGCGTACTCCACCGCGTCATCAAAACTCTGCTGCATGGCACCGAGGGACTCGGCCCCCAGGGCGATCGCTCCGTCGTCGGCCACCCGACGCCAGATGCCTGTGTGATCACCGTCCGGCCCCACCCGCTCGGCCGGGGTGGAATCCAGTTCGAGGCGACCAATCCGGCGGGTCACATCAAGGTTCGCGGCCGCAGACGCTCCGGGGTTCCTGATCAGGAACGTATGGATCCCCTCCTGTGTTCGAGCGGGTACGAGCACCCAGTCGGCATGAACTCCATCGAGCACCAGTGTCTTGGTACCCGTCAGTCTCCACTGTCCCGACTTGCGCGACGCAAGCGTCCTCGTGCGGTCCACAACATTGCCGTGGCCTGACTCATCCAGGGCAACGGTGCCACGGGTGGACCCGTCGACCAGTCCGACAAGAAGATCGGAAAGACCCAACGCATCCGCGGCCCGGGTGGCGAGCACGGCCGAGGAAAGAAAGGGTCCCGGCAACGGAAGTCGCCCCATCTCCTCCAGGATCACCATCATCTCCAGCATCCCCATGCCGGCCCCACCTGCCGATTCGGGAGCGAGCAGTCCCACCCAGCCCAGATCCACCAACTGCGACCAGAACTCCTCGGTGAAGCCCGGACCGGATGCGTCGCCGGGTTCGTCAACCATCTCGCGCAAGTAGGAGCCGCGCGCGTTGTCCGAAAGGAATTGTTGCGCAGTTCGGGCCAGTTCGGTCTGCTCATCGCTCAGGGTGAACTCCATGGGACGGCACCATAGTTGACGCGGGTGTCAGGTTTCCCGGCTCGCTGTCTCTCACCATGAGAGACTGAGGAATCAGGCCGGCGGAGGCAGCGTGATGAGATACCGTGGGGACCGCGCGGCGAACAGGGGAAACATGGGACAGGAACTGGAATCGAAGTCGGTACTTCTGACCGGAGCTTCGTCGGGAATCGGCGCAGCAACAGCAATTGCCCTGGGGGAAGCCGGAGCTCGACTCGGGTTGCTTGCGCGGCGTCTCGGGCGACTTGGCGAGGTTGGCGAAGCTGCCACCGCCGCCGGAGCTCCCGAAGTCGAGTTGTTCCAGTGTGACTTGTCAGACCTCGATGCCGCCCAACGTTCTGCCAAGACCGCAGAACAACACTTCGGCGGAGTCGACGTGCTGATCAACAATGCCGGCATGCCCAAACGGCGATCCGTTCAGGACCTGACGATGGCCGACCTCGATCTCACCATGGACGTCAACTTCCGGGCGCCGATGGCGATGACGATGGCATTGTTGCCGGCCATGCTCGAACGGGGCAGCGGGACCATCGTGAATGTCTCCTCCCTGGGCGGACGTCTGCCTGTGAAGAACGAACCGGCCTACTGCGCGTCCAAGGCGGCGATGTGTGGTTTCACGGAGTCGATGGCGGCTGACCTGTATGGCACGGGAGTCGAAGTGCGTCTCATCCTGCCCGGCGCGATTGACACCGAGATC
>JAHRAZ010000114.1 GCA_020027475.1 Microthrixaceae bacterium | reverse complement strand
CTCTCCGGAGCCAACCTTGAAATACCACCCTTGGTATGTTTGGATTCTAACCTTTCGCCGTTATCCGGCAAAGGGACAGTATTTGGTAGGCAGTTTGACTGGGGCGGTCACCTCCTAAAGAGTAACGGAGGTGTCCCAAGGTCTCCTCAGTGTGGTTGGAAATCACACCTAAGAGTGTAAGGGCATAAGGAGACTTAACTGCGAGAGAGACATCTCGAGCAGATGCGAAAGCAGGGCCTAGTGATCCGGCGGTAACTAGTGGATGTGCCGTCGCTTAACGGATAAAAGGTACTCCGGGGATAACAGGCTTATCTCCCCCAAGAGTCCATATCGACGGGGAGGTTTGGCACCTCGATGTCGGCTCGTCGCATCCTGGGGCTGAAGCAGGTCCCAAGGGTTTGGCTGTTCGCCAATTAAAGCGGTACGCGAGCTGGGTTTAGAACGTCGTGAGACAGTTCGGTCCCTATCCTCTGCAGCCGAAGGTGGATTGAGAAAAGCTGTCCCTAGTACGAGAGGACCGGGACGGACGCAGCTCTCGTGTGCCAGTTGTCCTGCCAAGGGCATGGCTGGTTAGCGACCTGCGGAAGGGATAACCGCTGAAAGCATCTAAGCGGGAAGCCCTTTTCGAGATGAGTTCACCCACAGGAATTGAACCTGGTAAGGCCCGTGGTAGACCACCACGTTGATAGGCCGGAAGTGTAAGCGCAGCAATGCGTTCAGCTGACCGGTACTAATCGGCCGAGGGCTTGGGAACTTTGATTACCCAGACGTTCGTGTTCGCTATGAAGTTATCGAGTAGCCGGCGAAGGGCTTTGCCCTCACCAGTGCCGCTGTCGTGACAATTGAATCTTTCGGTGGCCATAGCGGAGGGGTCACACCCGTTCCCATCCCGAACACGGTAGTTAAGCCCTCCAGCGCCGATGGTACTTGGGACGAGTGTCCCCGGGAGAGTAGGACGCCGCCGGATTTCTTACGCTGAAGGAGCCCTTGATGATTCATCAGGGGCTCCTTTCGCGCGTACAAGTTGCGCGCGTACAAGGGTTTTGCGCGTATACGGTGTCGAGCATGCCCAGCGCCCCTGAGTCGAATGTCCCCAAGTCGCGTGTTGGAGTCTCCCGTGACGGCCCGCCCGAGACCGTTCTTGCTCCCGATGATCCCCGTTGCGTGGCCGCCCTGGCCGAAGCGCTTGCTTCAGGGGAAGACACTCGAGAAGCCGTTGCGGAGGTTACCGCAGACTGGCCCCGGTCATTGGCTTGCTGGGTCGCCCTTGGAGACCTGGGCCGCGACCGCATGGAAAGTTATGCCGCGTACAGAGTTGCCTATCACCGCGGACTCGATCTGATGCGGGCATCCGGATGGAAGGGAAGCGGGTTCGTGCGATGGGATCATGAAACCAATCGTCCGTTCCTCAGTGCCCTGAAGGGTCTGGGGTCCTGCGCAGAGGCGATCGGCGAGGATGACGAGGCACAACGGTGCGCCCAGTTCCTCGACCAACTCGATCCTGGTTGGGGCGCGAGCAGTCGGTAGAAGTGGGAGGGTCGCCATGAATGGTCCGGTCGTTGTGCGGCTTGGGGTTGTTGTTGGTGGTTGGTGGTCCAGCCCTGGGCGAACTCGGTCGGGGTGAGGTCGCCGTGCGCTGAGTGTGGACGGTTCAAGTTGTAGTCGATTCTCCAGTCGCCGATGAGGACTTGTGCTTCGAGGAGCGAGTCGAACTGCCACATGTTCAGCAGTTCGTCGCGAAGGCGACTGTTGAAAGACTCGATCCAGGCGTTCTGCCAAGGCGAGCCCGGATCGATGAACACGCACTCGGTGCCGTTCGCCTTGCAGCCGTTCGCCTTGCACCACTCAGCGGTCACGTTGGAAACGAACTCGGGTCCGTTATCGAAGCGCACGAATGCCGGGTCGAGACACTCGCGGGTGAACTCGTCGATGACGTTGAGCATTTTGACCTGCCGATGATCGATGGTGTGATCAAACTGGAAATCGAGTGCCCACAGGGCGTTGGGAGCTGTCAGCGACATGGCACCGATGTGCGTTCCGACACCGCAGAGCCGCTCCTTCTTGGTCTTGGTGGGCACCTGTGGTCCTTCGTCACGCCACAGACGACGCACACGCTTGTTGTTGACCGACCAGCCCTGTCGGCGGAGTTCCTTGGCTGCGCGCCGCCATCCCCATCGGGGGCGACGCCTGGAGAAGTCGCGGAGGAACTCCCGCAGCTCGGTTTCATCATCGGGTGGTGCTGGCGGATCGAGCCGCTGGGTCGACCGGTGCTGACCGGTCACCTCACAGGCACGTCGGTCGGAAACCCCGTTTCGGTTCTGCAGCATCGTCACGGCGCTGCGTCGCCTGTTCAGGGTCAGCAGTTTCCCTCCGCCAACTTCTTGAGCATCGACTTGTCCAACTCGGCTTCAGCGAGAAGCTTCTTCAACCGGGCATTCTCACCCTCGAGTTCCTTCAATCGTTTCGCGTCGTCCGCCTTCATGCCGCCGTACTGGTTCAACCAGCGAGCCCACGTCGAGGGAGCGATACCGAGCTGTCGGCATACCTCGTCGACATCCATTGGACCATTACAAGGGGCCCATCCCGCAAGGGCTCCTGGCCGACACGTTCCTAACGCAGCCGAGGGACACTCAGGAGATTCTGCTCAGGTGATCACTGTGGTCGTGAAGACCCGGTCCGAATCGTCCGGGTGGCAAGTGTTGCTGACCGACGCCAGATCGAACTGCGCAACGTTCGACAAGGTGTGCATCCGTGTCTCCACGGTGCTGCCAGGGACTCCGGTGGCTGTGAAGGTGAGCCGGTCCTTTGGCATCTGCACCGTGCTTCCCGGCACGAACGGCCCAGGCACGCGGTAGACCATGAATCCTCCCTCGATCGAGAGGCTGGGGTAACCGGGTCCCATGTCGATCCCGGCCGACATCACCGAGTCGACGAACTGCACGTTGTTCGGCAGTGGGTACCGGATCGTCATCCACTTGAGGTTCTCGACGGCGTATCCCTCCACCACCGTAGGCACAACAAATGTGCCGGGAGTGACCGTGATGTCGAAGTCCTCACCCGCGTTCACGGTGGCGGGCGCTTCGATATTCACCGTCGCGTACTGCGCAAAGTTGTAGTAGCTGCCAAAGACGTTGAAATAGCATGTCATGTTGACGCCGAACCATTGCCCGGTGGGCGGCGACCAGGGCAATGTGGTGGAGGTTGTGGTGGTCGGGGCAGCCGGGCCTCCGCCCGGAGGCGCGCAGGCCATCGCCAGAAGGCTCAGGGCAGCGACACCCACGATTGCCCCCAACACGCGACCCGAGAACTTGTGCGACTTTGATGCCATTGTGAATCTCCCCGTTTGACTGCGGTCAGGGTAACAGAGTTGGACCTGAAAAGGTTTCGGATTCGGCAGCCCTGTCCTCAGGGAGCCGGTGCATCCCGAGAACCGCAGCCCCGGCCGCAACCAGTAGCATTGGCGAGCCGCGACCAGCGCTATCCCTCCGGAAGGCACCATGAGTTCTGCTGATTCCAAACCAACACATCAGAGCGGACTGGTCCGATCCGATCCCGACACATGGATCGATGAAGGCAAGGTCGACGGCAAGGGTGGCGTTCCGAAGCCGCAACGGCCGAAGAAGCCACGCAAACGCGCCGCCAGAACCAAGGTCTCCGTGGATGCGCCGAAACTCAATGACATGGTGGGCAAGAAACGGGCAGCGGTGCTCACGGACCGATTGGGTCAGGCTGCGACCGCGTATCTGGAGGATCGGTACTTCGACAGCCGCCGGATAATCAGACCCATCGTGGAAGAAGTCCCAGCGTTGCCCGAGGCTCGGGATCTCTACGGGCTGACTTTGTACCGCCTGGGGCAGTGGAGTGCGGCCACGGAGCAACTCGAGGAACTGGTCAACCTCACGAACAACAGCACTGATCATCATCCGGTTCTGGCGGACTGTTACCGGGCCATGGGCAATCACGATCGGGTCGAGGAACTCTGGTTGGAGCTGCGCGAGGCATCCCCGAGCGCGGAACTGGTCACCGAAGGACGCATTGTTGCGGCCGGTTCCAAGGCCGATCAGGGCAACTATCCGGCCGCCATAGTAACTCTGAGCAAGGGATTCAAGATCCCGAAGGCGCCGGAGGAGTTCCATCTTCGGCGCGCATACGCCCTTGCCGACCTATATGAACGCAGCGGTGATGTGCTGCAGGCGAAGTCGATCTTCGAGCGCATAGCGCGGGCCGACTCCGATTATCTCGATGTACTCGAACGTCTCGACGCCCTCGCGTGAGTCCGGATCGAGGACCCGGATTCAGGTTCTGGATGCCTCGAAAATGCTTCCGATGGAGGCATCCAGCGCAGCGTTGAACTCGTCATCGCTCTGCTGGGCCGTCAGTCCTTCGGTGAGCGCACGGGAGAAGCTGGCAGTCATTCCGTTGTTGCGGGAGAGGCGGGCATTCGACTCTTCGCGGCTGTAACCGCCGGAGAGTGCAACACATCGCAGTACCCGGGGGTGATCGACAAGTTCCGAGTAGAAACCATCGGTCTCGGGCAGCGTCAGCTTGAGCATCACCTGCTGATCCTCATCCAAGGTGTTGAGCTGATCGAGGATGGCGGCCTTGAGCAGCGCTTCTGCTTCGGCTTTGGTGGCGCTGTTGATGTCCACTTCGGGTTCGATGATCGGTACGAGCCCGGCGGCCATGATTTGTCGACCCACGTCGAATTGCTGGTCAACGACAGCCTTGACCCCCGTTTCGTTGGCTTCGGAGATCACGGAACGCATCTTCGTGCCGAAAACACCCTTGGCTCTGGCACGCGCCAGCAGATCATCGAGTTCCGGCATTGGTTTCATCACCTGTGCCCCGTCGACCATGTCGGCGAGACCCTTGTCCACCTTGAGGAAGGGGACCACGTTCTTGGTGTTCCAGAGGTACTCGGCCGTTCCAACACCGGAGACCTCGCGATCCATGGTCATCTCGAAGAGGATCGCACCCATGACGCGCTCACCGTTGAACGCAGGACTCGTAATGATTCGAGTTCGCATGTCATGGACCAGATCGAACATTTCGTCGTCTCCGGAGTAGCTGTCCTCCGCCACGCCGTACAACTTCAGCGCCTTGGGGGTGCTCCCGCCGCTCTGATCGAGTGCTGCGATGAAACCTGCAGCCTTGACCTTGTTCAGCTGATCTTCGTTCATTGAATCCACCTCGTGAGGTCTCCGGGGTGACCAGTCCCGCCCTGGAATGCATGCCATCTGGTCGCCTGCAATGATTCCACAGTGAGCCGGAACACTTCACATTGGGTGCTGGACCTCGACGGGGTCATGTGGCGCGGCGCCGACCCCATAGACGGATCCACCGAAGCCGTCGGAGAATTGCTTCGCCTTGGCGATCAGGTCGTGTTCTGCACCAACAACTCGAGTGAATCAGGCAGTACCCGAAGGATGAAGCTGCTCGACCGAGGTATCCCCGACGGATTCGACGTAGTCACCTCAGCCGATGCTGTGGCAACTCTTGTTGAATCAGGTTCCCGGGTCTTGTCCGTGGGCGGAGCCGGCCTCGCGGAGGCCCTCGCCGCCCGCGGCGCGGAGGTGATCGACATCGGGGCCTCCAATCCCGCTCCGCAGAGTGCTGCTGAAGTGCTCGATCCCGCTGAGGTGCTCGAGGTGGACCGGGGCTTCGACGACGTCGTGGTGGGCCTCAACCCTCGCTTTGACTATCAGATGCTCGACCTGGCGGCGGCGGCAGTGCGCGGGGGAGCGAGACTGCTTGTCTCTAACACAGACACCACCTACCCGGGTTCGGGCGGCATCCATCCCGGTACCGGATCGCTGGTTGCTGCAGTGGAGGCCGCATCGGGTCGCCCCTCGACGCCCGGCGGGAAGCCGAATGAGCCAATGGCAGCCCTGTTGAGGGACATCGTCGGAGCGGCTCCGGGCATTGTGGTCGGGGACAACGGCGACACCGATGGCCGCTTGGCCGAAAAGCTTGGATTTCGGTTCGGGCTTGTTCTCACCGGAGTGACCCAAACATCTGATCTGCCGCTGGCCGTCCCCGTTGACGTTGTCGCCGACGACTTGGCCTCCCTGGTGGCCCGCAGGTCGGAATTGATCTCCTGAATGCGGCTCCGTTCATTCAGTCTCCGGAGCTAGTTCCGTGCGCCGCCGACTCGACGCAGAACTCGTCCGCCGCAAGATGATCGCGGACAGAGCGGAAGCCCGGTCCCTCATTGCTGAGGGCAAGGTGCTCGTTTCCGGCTCGGTCGCATCCAATGAGGCCCGGATGGTAGACCCCGGAGAACCTCTGCTGATCAGGGAACCGCCGAGGTATGTGGGTCGGGGAGGTGAGAAGCTTGCCGCCGCGCTGGAACACTTCGGTGTGGACCCGACCGGACTCGAGGTCCTCGACGTGGGAGCGTCCACCGGAGGATTCACCGACTGCCTGCTCCAAGCGGGCGCCGCACGCGTGGTGGCCCTCGACGTCGGTCACGATCAACTGCGTGAATCACTTCGAGGTGACGAGCGGGTGAAGGTGCTGGAACGAACCAACGTGCGGCACGTTGATCCGGATCATTTGGGCAGCTTCGACGGAATAGTCGCAGACCTGTCGTTCATTTCATTGACCACGGTGATGGACAAGCTGTTGGAGTCGGCGGCTCCAGATGCTTGGCTGCTCCTGCTGATCAAGCCGCAGTTCGAGGCGGAGCGCGCGGTGGTGTCCCGCTCAGCGGGGGTGATCACCGACCCGGCCGTCTGGCGATCCACGATTCTTTCGGTATTGCACGGTGCGACGGGTGCCGGAGCGACCATCATTGACTTGATGAGATCACCGCTGAGGGGAGCCGACGGAAACATGGAGTTCTTCGTTCACCTGGTCGCCCCCGACCGGGAACCCGCGTCCCAGCCGTCATCCGAGCCTGTGTCCGCACTGGTCGACACGGCAGTGCTCGACGCTGCGCGGGCCGGCGAGCGGAGTTCAGGAAACCCGTGAAGACCTTGGGATTGGTTCTCCACGAACACCGCGCGGCTGAGCTTGCGATCGAAATCTCCGACTGGCTGCTGGAGCGGGGCCACGAGGTCCGCCTCCTCAGCGCGGACGCCGCCCGCCTCGACCGTGCTGACCTCGGAGTTTCCCCTGAGGGATTTGCCATCGGAATGGACCTTCTGGTGAGCCTCGGAGGGGACGGCACGATGCTCACGGCCGCGGACTTGGCAGTGGAAGAAGGAGTTCCGGTTCTCGGAGTGAACCTTGGAACCCTTGGTTATCTCACGGTGGCGGAACCCAACGGGATTCGAATGGCACTGAAGCGATTCCTTTCCGGGTCATACAACATCGAGGACCGGATGCGGATGCAGGCCACGATCCATCGCTCGGGCAGAGAACCGGAATCGACGAGTGCGCTCAATGAAGTGGTGATCGAGAAGTCCGAACCGGGTCACACGGTGCGCATGGACGTGGAACTGGACAGCCACCTGTTCACGTCCTGGGTGGCCGACGGGCTGATTCTCTCCACCCCCACCGGATCTACGGCCTATTCATTCTCGGTGCGTGGACCCATTGTGGATCCGGAACACAGGGCGGTAATCATGGCGCCAGTGGCCCCACACATGCTCTTCGACCGATCCATGGTGTTGCGGCCCGACTGCGAGGTTCGTGTCACCGTCGCCGGTGATCGTGAGGCCGGGCTTTCGATTGATGGTCGATCCCAAGAGGCGCTCCGTCCCGGAGAAAGTGTGGTTTGTGTCGCCGCCGGGGCGCCTTCGCGCTTCGTCACCTTCGGTGAACGAGATTTCCATGCTGTTCTGCGGGAGAAATTCGGCCTCACCGAGAGGTGAGTGAGCAGCCCTGCCCAAAGGATGCGGCACACCCTGTGGTGGCCGCAGACGGGCCGTCGCCTACGATTCAGCACAGATGTTGATCGAACTCGCGGTCAGGAATCTTGGTGTGATTGCCGAGGCAAGAATCCCCTTTGGCGCGGGTTTGACCGCACTCACGGGTGAAACCGGAGCTGGGAAGACCATGGTGGTGGAGGCCCTCAACCTGTTGGCGGGTGGGCGGGCCGACCCAACCAGGGTTCGACCGGGTGCTGGCGAAGCCGTGGTTGAGGGACTATTTGTCTCAGGAGACACCGAGTGGGTGCTTCGGCGGGTGATACCCGCCGGCGGACGATCCCGGTGCTATCTCAACGGTGAACTGACCACCGCGGCACAGCTGGCAGATCTGACCTCCGAATTGATGGAGGTGCACGGCCAGCACGCTCAACAGGCGCTCATGACCCGGCAACTCCAGCGCGAGTCCCTGGATGCTTTCGCCGGGGTGGACCTTGAACCGCTGCAGGCCGCCCGGACTCTCGTGAAGGGTCTGGACGCCGAGCTCGAGGAATTGGGCGGCGATGAACGTGACAGGACCCGTCAGGCCGATCTTCTCAGGTACCAGATCGCTGAGATCAGTGAGGCCGCACTGCACCTCGGTGAGGATCGAGAGCTTTCCTCAGAAGGCGATTACCTCGGTGACGCTGTTCAGCACAGGGAAGCGGGACGCAAGGCGCTCGGGCTTCTTTGTGATGATGGCGCGGGAGCGGATCTGGTTGCACGCGCCGTTGACGCGTTGGCCGGCCGCCATCCCTATCGGGATCTCCATGAGCGGTTGACCGCCTTGCAGGCGGAGCTGGCTGATTGTGTCATCGAGCTCCGCGACACTGCCGACGCGGTCCAGCCCGATGAGGAACGCCTCGACTGGATCCGCCGCCGCCGTCAGCTGATCGTGGATCTGGAGCGGAAATACGGCGATGACATAGCCGAGGTCCTGTTGTTCGAGGAACGTGCCCGAGCCGAACTCCGCGATCTGGAATCCGCCACCGAAAGGCGGGGACAGATCGCGGCGGAGCTGGAAGCTGCCCGCGTGTCGCTGCTCGAGTCTGCGGAAATTGTGGGCAAGGGTCGCCGATCAGCCTCTGGCCGACTTGGGGTGGCCGTGGAGGCAAAGCTGGGTGCCCTGGCACTGGCCGGAGCGCACTTCGAGGTGCAGGTGGAGGATTCCGATGACCTGCCAGACGGGTCGAAGGTGACCTTCCTGCTCTCCGCCAACAAGGGCGTTCCTGTTGCAGAGTTGACCAAAGCAGCTTCCGGTGGTGAGTTGTCGAGGGTCATGCTCGCCCTGCGCCTGGTGCTGACGGCAGGTCCGCCGACCATGGTCTTCGATGAGGTCGACGCGGGTGTGGGCGGCGAGTCCGCTATCGCAGTCGGTCGGGCACTCAGTGATCTGGGTCGCGGTGATCCGGGGAGCGCCGGTCAGGTGTTGGTGGTAACTCACCTGCCACAGGTCGCCGCCTTCGCCGACAATCAGGTGTTGGCCATGAAGAGGGAGACGGGGAAATCTACGGTGACCACCATCACTGCGCTTGATGATGAGTCCATGAGGGTGAAGGAACTGGCGCGGATGCTGTCCGGATCTCCCGACTCCAAGACGGCCGTGCAGCATGCGCGTGAACTTCTCGACGCTGCGCGAACACAGGTCGGGTAGTTCGTTGATACCCGTTGTTGCCTGGGTGATCGGCCTGCTGTTCGGCATCGTATTGCTGCACCCACTGCGTCACCTGCTTGCGCGACCCGTGTTCCTGCGCACGAACTATCGAGGTGTCCAGATATCCACCGCGGCCGGGCTGGTTGTGGTTGCGGCCACCCTGTTTGGCGCGGCAGCCCTGGCGGTGGCCCGTTCGCTGGGAGCCGAAACCGAGGTCAGCGTGGCCACTGCCATGAGCACCAGCGCTCTGGCGGTCGCCGGTTTCGGATTGCTGGGTCTCGTGGACGATGTGGCGGCAGACGAAGGTTCCTCCGGATACCTGGGTCACGTTCGGGAACTGGCCCGGGGCCGGATGACGGCTGGTTCGCTCAAAATGCTGGCCGGACCTGCGGTGGCGATCCTTGCGGTTCAGCCGATATCAGGAGACCGGTTCGGTTGGCTTCTCCTCGACGGTGCAATCGTGGCGTTGTGCGCCAATTTCGCGAACCTTCTCGACACCGG
>JAHRAZ010000075.1 GCA_020027475.1 Microthrixaceae bacterium | reverse complement strand
TCCAGATCCGCCACTCGCGTGGCCAGTTCGGTTTGGGTTTCGGCATCGAGTTCTTCGAATCGACGATCCATCAGCGCCCGGAGCTGCTCAACGTCGTTGCGGAGCTTGAACACGGCTGCGTCCAGGTCGGGATCGATCACCGCTGCCGCATCGAGACGATCCGACAACTCCTTGGCGTTGAGTCCCGAAGCCACCAGCGCGAGCATCAGCGAACGGATGGCCAGAAGGCGACCGAGCGGACCTTGCAGACGGGTCTTCACGGAGGCGGGGGTTCGCGCCTTGAGGGATGTGACCATTCTTCGCCTATTCATGAGTGGCCTCCACACTAAGTGGTTCTTCGAGTCGGCGGGTTCCTCTGTTGACTGCCTCCTGCATGGCGTGGACAAAGCCGGGGCCGACTGTCTGCCAGTCAAAGGCTTCGTGAACGTACCTCTTGCCCGCTTGGGCACAGTCCTCGCGGAGTTGCGGTATACCCAGGAGAGCCACAGCCGCGGTTTCGAATGTCCGGACATCGGTGTAGGCGAGACCGCCACCGGAGCGCTGAATGTGTTCGTTGAGCACTGCGTTGGTGCCCTGCACGAGCGCCGGCCGGCCCAGCAACCATCCCTCCATGAGCGCTATCGAGAAGCTCTCCATGTGGGATGGCTGCAAGAGAGCGGTTGCCCCCCGCATCAACGCCAGCTTCTCTGCCTCCGACACGAATCCGGTTGGAATCACCCCGTCGGTGTTGCCGGACAGGTCACCGGGACCAACAACCACCAATTGCAGATTCGGAATCGCTCCCCTGCGCACGAACTGCACGTGATCGATCGCCTCGTCGGACCCTTTCGCCGGATCAATCCGGCCGACCACGATCAGATACGGGTCCTCGCCCAGACCATGGTGAGCTTTCGCCGCGTCAACCTCGGCATCGCTCGGGATAGGGATCGGATTCACCGGACAGCCCACAACCGTGGTCCACGCCACTCCCCCGCTCACGTCGGCCACCAGATCGGCTTCGGCGTGAGAAAGACAGATCACCAGATCTGCGTATTCGAACATCTGTCGAACGCGGCCGGCGAAGAACGCCCCTTCGGGATGTGCGGTGGGGACCACCACGGTGGGTGCGTGGGCGGCAGCCGACCTGGTGAGGGAAAGTGTGTGGGCATAGTGATAACCAACCATCACAACCACGTCGCTGCGTTTCGCAAGAGCGGCGACCTCGGCCGGTCCATTCTGCAGATCAGGCCCCATCAGGTTCGACCAACGCTGCTGACCCCATGGCCACTGCGGTCGGTGCATCTGGTTCACCACACGCTGATGTATGGGAATGAACCGTTCATTGGGGCGGGGTTCGGCCACCCGAACTCGATTCACCATCACGCCTTCTTCATTGATGACACCGGGCGAATAGACGTCGGCCCAGTCGTTGTAGGAGGTCGCACAACTGGTGAGCACTTCCACTGTGTGCCCGTCCGCGCTCAAGCCGCGAGCCAGATCGCGTACGTACTTCTCTGCACCGCCCACCACGTCGGCGCCATATCGCTGAATCACGAAGGAGATCCTCATGCGGGAATCCCCAGCTCGGAGTCGAGCAGATCGAGGTACTTCGTGAGGCTCGCGCCCACTCCAAGCTCCTCGGCGCGAGCCACGCCACGGCCCCTCAGTTCATGCGCCAAGGACTGATTCACAATCACCTCGTTCATCAACGCTGCGACAAGCATCGGATCATCCGGGTCGGTCACCAGCACACCAGCGTCTCCGACCGTTTCGGGGATGGCCGCCGTGCTGGAAGCGACAACGGGGGTTCCCACAGCCATTGCCTCAACCACGGGCACGCAGAAGCCCTCGTGGTCGGAAAGCGTCAGGAACACATCGGCGCCCATCAGGAACCCGGTCAGTTCCTCATCTGTGAGACGCCCGACGAACGGATCACCCATCAGCCCCACCGTGGCGGCGAACTCCTTCAGCGAAGCGGTGTAAGCGGGAAATCTTTCCACCCCTGCAATCACCAAACGAGCATCCGAGAAGAACTCCTGTTGGAGCACAGCAACGGCAGCAATCACGCGATCCACCCGCTTGTGGGGAAGTTGTTGGCCGATGAACAGAATCACAGGATCAGCTCTTTGTGCCTGCAGTCGCCTGAGCGGCCGAATCTCGGGTGTGCAATTGAGCACGCGACCCGTGTCCGGCAGCGGAGGGATCACATGAACGTCGGTGTAACCCAGCTCAACCAGTTCCGAGGCGTTGAACTGCGAATCTGCCACGGAGAGGATCACACGTTCGCGGATGTCCTCCAGTTCCCATCGCCCGCGGGTGAGATCTGCTGCCACCTCGGGGGCGTACCGCTCGAACGAATCAGCCGGAGACATGTTGTGGTACACGAGCACAAGAGTTGGTTCGAGCGACCGGATGGCCTCGTGGACTTGCTCACATCCGATGCTGGCGTGGAAAATCAGCGGGCGCTCGCGGTTCGGACGCGATGCCAGAGCTTTCAGCGGATGGACTTCATCGGAAAGAATCGGCTCGGGAAACGCCGCGTAGACCTCGCTGTCGCCGGACTCCCTCAGGGCATCCCGAAGCTTCAGCGCGCTGAGGGTGATCGCGTCGCCGGGTGCAGCCCCGACCAGAAGTTGATCGAGCATCAGGCCTCGGGTTCGGAGGCTGGCTGCAGCCGATCGAGCTCCAGTTCGAGCTGAGCGCAGCGGTACTCGAGAGAGCGGATCCGATCGAGTTGGTTGTTCACCACCAGGTTCTGAATGTGATCCTGTCGGTCAGCCAGCTGGTCGATCGCAACAGCCGTTGCAGTGGCAAAGCGCCCCAGCCTCGGCAGAATGAACTTGGTCCAGGAGGACAGAAACCTCACCACGATTCGGCGGGCTCCACTGCCACCAACCTCACTGTCGGGGATTCCGCCAGTGAGATAATCCGAGGAAGCGACAACATCGTGCGCATCCACCCGTGCGGTGAGAAGCTGCGCTTCCACCGACTCCACAACCCCCTGGAACTGTCGGTCCAGCTCACCCTTGGGCAGTCTCGGGAGTTTGCCCTTCGAGCGCAGATCCTCCAGTTGGGATTCAACCCGCGACACAGCAGCGGCTACGGCGTCGTTCATTTCTTCCGCCGCTGGTTCAGCTTCGGGAATATCCGCCGACTGCATCAAATGGGCCTTTCTGGCTCGGCGATCCGGGATTCATGGGCGCTTCCGGTGGACAAAACTCTAATCCGCAGGTGCCTACAACTCTTCAATCACCTTCGGGGCGTTCACACTGAAGATCCACCAGCCGAACACAAGCGAGATCACCGCAGAAGACACCATCACGATCCAGTTGGTGGTGGTGGGCATGTCAAGTGTGTAGAAGGCGTGCCGCATGGCGTCGGTGAAATGAGTGAGCGGATTTAGTCGCAGGATCTGCTGATACGGATCCGGCACGATGTCGATCGAGTAAACGATCGGCGTGGCATAGAACAGCACCTGCAGCACCACGCCGGTGAGGTAATTCACATCGCGGTAGCGAATGTTTCCCAGAGCGAGTATCTGCCCCAGGCCAAAGGAAAATGCCGCCAGCAGAATCATGATCGGGAACACGAGCAGGTACGTCCAGCCGTAGTTCCCGATGAACAACATCACCGCCACCAGAATGAGCGTCTCCAGCACCATCTGAATCGTCACAGTGATCAGGCCTGCGATCAGCGGGCTTTCCGGAGGAAAATAGGTCCGGGTGAGAAGGCCACCAGCACCCGAGAACGATCCGATGGCCGAGTTGATGGTTCCCGCGAAGAAGTTCCAGGCCACCAGCGCACAGAAGAGGTAGAGAGCGAAGATTCCGGCGTCACCGTTGCCGAGTGAGGGCGCAACACCACGCAGGATGATCCCGAACACCACGGTGTAGAGGCCCAGAGTCACCGCGGGGTTTATCAATGACCAGAGCCAGCCCAAGAGGGTTCGCTTGTAGCGCGACTTCAGGTCTCGCTGCGCCAGGTTCGCGATCAGGGTCCGGTATTCCCAGACCTGTTTGGGGGATGACACCGATTACCTCTCGTCGGGAGTCGTAGGAAGGTAGCAGGGAGTTTGCGTCGGTCGACCAATCGACCGGGAACCTCGACGCATCATTCTGCCGCCTCGCGCAGTGCCTCCGACAATGCAGGGTGAACCAAAATACTCTCTGCGATGTCCGCTGTCGTGAGTCCATTGGTCACCGCAACCGCAATCACCGAGATCAACTCGGCAGCAGAGCGGCCCACGATCGACCCGCCGAGCACAACTCCGGTGGCCGGATCCGAGATCATCTTCACGAAACCTGTCGGGTCGTTGTTGATCAGGGCTTTCGCACTGGCGGCAAACGGCACCTTGGTAACTCGCACCTTGCGGCCTTCCGCGAAGGCGTCGGCCTCTGCCAGTCCGACATCCGCGATTTCGGGTTCCGTGAAGATCGCTGATGCCGCCTTGTCATAATCGAGGTGCCGGTGTCCGATCTTGTGCAGGCCCATCACATGTTCGGCGATCTTGCGGCCCTGCATGGTGGCCACCGAACTGAGCGGAAGCTTCCCGGAAATGTCTCCGGCAACATAGATGTGCTCAACGTTGGTGCGCATGTGGTGATCAAGGTGACGAACCCATGGCCCATCCATTTCCACCCCGACCTCTTCCAGGCCAAGCCCTGAAGTGTTGGGCACCGAACCGATGGCCAGAAGCGCGTGACTTCCCTCCACGAGTCGACCGTCATCGCAGCGGACCAGCACTGAACCCCGGTTCTGTTCGATTCCCACCGCTCGGGCACCCTTGAGCAAACGCACGCCTTTGTCCAGAAACACATCCTCCAGCACACCCGCGACCTCGGGATCCTTGCCGGGCAGGACATGTTGGCGGCTTACAACGAGGGTCACCCGGGAACCCAGACTGGTGAACATGGAAACAAACTCAACGCCGGTGACCCCTGATCCGATCACCACGAGGTGCTCGGGAAGTGTCGGCGGAGGGTAGGCCTCCCGCGTTGTCAGGATCCGGCGGCCGTCAGGCGTGGCCCAATCGGGTATCCGGGGAGCACTCCCTGTGCAGACCATGATCGAATCGGCCTCGAAGTTCAGCGAGCCCTCAGCGGTGTCGGCAACAACAACATGGGAATCGGTGATGCGGCCTGTGCCGTGAACGATATTCACGCCTTGGCTCTCCAGCAGGGTTCGTTTCTGTCTCTCCAGGATGGACTCGATGCCGATCACACGCTTGCGTAGGGCGTCAAGATCCACTTCGCTGTGGGCCGAAGTGAGCCCCATTCCCTGGGCTGATGCGACTTCATCGATCATTTCGCCGGTGGCGATCATCGTCTTGGACGGGATGCAATCCCACAGGTGGGCCGCTCCGCCGAGGATGTCGCGTTCGATCAA
>JAHRAZ010000059.1 GCA_020027475.1 Microthrixaceae bacterium | reverse complement strand
ATCATCGCGCTCCTTCCCACGGCGGCCACTCCGACGCGATTCCACAACCACAACGAAGCTGCCCCGCTGGTGGCCAGCAGTGCCCACAGGTGGGGTTCCAACGGAGGAATCGACAGCTGCGAGGCCTCGGTAGCCACCAGATCGATCCAGGAGACCATGGCCGCAACCGGCGCCTGCAGGACGGCATCGAACGGATGTCGAACAACACCGGCCAGCAGTCCTGTGGTGAGTCCCAGCGTCATCACCGCCCCCGCAGCTGGTTCGGCGAAGGCGTTGGCCGGCACGGCGACCACCGACGTGACCCCGAATGCCGCCGCCATCGGAAGAATCGCTCCAGCCTGTGCCGCCAGGGTCACTGCCATCGGTCGCCTCAGGAACCCGGGTCCGGGCAGGCGTTCAATCAATGGCCCGCTGAAGAGAACCAGACCCAGGGTTGCTCCCACCGACAACTGGAATCCGATCGAGTGAACCAGCAGCGGATCTGCCAGAAGGAGACCGATCACAGTCATGGCAACGAGTCGAACGGCCGTCACCCGCCGTCCGGCCACCGATGCACTCAGTGCCAGGAGCGCCATCGTGGCTGCTCTCATCACCGACGGTTCGGCGCGGGTGATGAGGACGAACAAGGCCGTGGCGCCCACACCGAGGACCCAGCGACCACGAAACGGGATCCGCGAACTGAGCGGCATCAGAACAGCGAAGACAAAGACCAGGTTCTGACCGGAAACGGCGAGCAGGTGCGCCAACCCCGAAACCCGGAACCGATGCGTGGTGAGGTCGTCCTGACCTCGGTCATCGCCGATCACGAGCCCCAAGTAGAGCGAACGCTGTTCCTGGGTCATGGATGACGCCCCGTCGGTCAGTGTTCGGTGGAACCAGTTGGCCAACTGGAACCAGGGCCTGGTCGGGCCGGCCACGGAGATGTCCTTCACCCGCAGTCGCCCTGACAGGTGCTGCGACAGAACCCAGTCGCCCACGGAGCTCCCGAAACGTTCAGGTGTGGCCCGTATGTGGAACCTCTCGCCCATGAGCGTCCCCCGAAGAACGTGCTCGTGTTTCCTGTCGACCTCGGCGGCCCACCGCCTACCGTCCACGATCATGGTGACCCGGGTGCCGAACCGCCCGGTCTCCGGGTCATCCGCCAACTCTGCATCAGCTTCGATGCTCGCCGGAATCTCCCGGGCAAGGCCGGACAGGTCCACAGCAGCCCGGACAGCCACGGCACACACCAAACAGGCACAAATGATCAGTGCGGATCTGCGCCGCCCGAAAACCAACGCTGCCACCACGAGCAACCCGACGACCACCGCAGAAACGGCCGGCTCTGCGGAACGAACGCATACGGCCATGACCACTGCCAGAACGACCAGCCAGGAGTTCGGAATCACCTCACGGTCACCTGCTCCCGCAGGGATTCCAGCTTGGCCTCACCGATTCCGCGAATCTCGAGCAACTGCTCCACCGACGCGAACGGACCATGCTCCTCACGGTGTTTCAGGATTGACCCAGCCGTGACCGGACCCACACCGGGCAGCGATTCCAGAGCCGAAGCATCGGCTGTGTTGAGGTCCACCGCAGCACCTTGGTCGGAGCCGGTTTCCGCACCGCCCCCTCCAGAAGCTGAAGCAACACTCGTCGGCACCTGGGTGGCCAGCTGCTCGTCGGTACCCGGGATGGCGATCCAGGACCCGTCCAGCAATGGTGCCGCCAGGTTGACCCTGTCCGCGTCTGCTTCGGGAAGAAGTCCGCCGGCTGCGGAAACAGCGTCAGCCACTCTGGAATCATGGGGCAGCTCCACGATCCCGGGGGAGCGCACCGATCCGGCCACGTGGACCAGAACCGATGCGTCGGTCGCCTGCGTCGAGTCCTCTTCCGGCTCATTGCCAGAGGGCTTGTCGATGGTCTGGGCCAGAACCATCCGCTCTTCGATCGGGGCCGGCGCCGCGATCATCTTCCAACCGAACCAACCGGCGGCCAACGCGATCACCAGACAAGCAACCGGCAACCATCTGGGAATCCTCTTCCCGGCTTCCGATTCCCCCGGTTCAGAGGTTTTCTTGAAACGCTCCGACAAAAGGGAGTCAAGAGCGGAGGAGATCCCCTCGGATTCGCGCGGTCCTCTCACGATCTCCTCCCAGCCTCAACAACCGTTGCGGGTCGCCTGGAGGGGAAGGAATCACTGAGACAACACTAGAACGCCGAACAGCCAGCGGAACGCCGCTCCAGCGGGCAGGGCTGCCCGCGACACAGAACTCAGCACTCAGAACAGGGCTGAAGAAAGCTTGCGGCGCCACTCGCTGCGCACTGTCTCATCGGCCAACAACTCAAGGAGGTCGACGTACTGGGCCCTGGCATCATCGTCGACCTTGACCGTGCTCAGGAGATCATCGAGCTTCGCCGTGATCTCCTCCTCGGTACCCGCGTCGGCACCGGCGCGGGCTCGGGCGGCCAGGTGGCGACTCTGCGCGGAGGGGGGAACCTTCTCCAGCAGAGCAAGTGCATCGTCTCCGGACCCAGCATCCACAAGGAGCGCGGCCAGAGCCAGGATGGCGGTCTCATTGTCGGGTTCAGCTTCGAGCGCCTGACGCAACGCCGTTTCATCACCGGCCTCTATCAACGCCTTCACGTGACTCGACTCCTGTGATGGCGACAGACGCTCGACGAATTCCCTCACTGCCGATTCCGGCTGAGCGCCAACGAACTGGTCCACGACCTTGCCATCGACCATCGCATAAACGACGGGAATCGACTGCACCTTGAACGCCTGACTGACCTGCGGGTTCGCATCCACGTCGACCTTGACCAATTCCACCGCGCCATTGGTCTCGGCGACCACACGCTCGATGATCGGTCCGAGTGTCTTGCATGGCCCACACCATTCCGCCCAGAGGTCGATCACAACAGGAACGGTTTTGGAACGCTCCACAACCTCTTGTTCGAATGTTGCGTCGGTCACGTCGACCATGTGGATCTCCTTCGCTGGGTAGCTTCGTTGTGAAGCCACTTCGTCCCCTACAGATTACAGGTCCCACAAACCCGGTTGCACCCGGGACCGGATGGCACCTCGGCTAGGTTGTGACCCGTGCCGGAACGAGAGGACTTGATGGACACAGACACACCCAAGGGCATCGAGGCCGACGGTGTAACAACCTGGTTCCGCGAGCATGTTCCGTCGGCACGGGGTCCCCTTTCCTTCTCGCTGATTCCCGGCGGCCACTCCAACCTCACATTTCGGGTTCGCGATGCCGAAGGCTCGATGTGGGTACTGCGCAGACCACCCCTCGGGCAGGTGCTCGCCTCGGCACACGACATGTCGCGTGAGCACAGGATCATCGCCGCCCTCGCCGACACCGCCGTGCCGGTGCCGAAGGCCGTCGGACTCTGCACCGATGAATCGGTCAATGGAGCACCGTTCTACGTCATGGAGTTCGTGGAAGGGACAGTTCTCAGATCCAGGGAGGAAGCCGAGACCCTCACCATCGATCAACGTCGGGGCGCCGGGGAGTCCTTGGTGGACGTCATGGCCGCCATACACGCCGTCGACGTCGATTCAGTCGGCCTTGGAGGTCTGGGAAAGAAAGAGGACTACATCGCCCGCCAGCTCAAGCGCTGGTACGGCCAGTTCCAGAAATCCGACTCACAAGTCGAAGGCGGGCTCCACCTGGATGGGATCGATCGAGCCCATGAAAAGCTTCTGACATTGATTCCGCCACAGCAAAGCTCCGGCATCGTTCACGGCGATTACCGCCTGGACAACTGCATCCTCTCCGATTCCGGCGAAGTCAATGCGGTGCTGGACTGGGAAATCTGCACACTCGGAGACCCCATGGCCGATCTGGGTCTGCTCTGGGTCTACTGGGCTGATCCCGGCGAGGAAGCACTGATTCCGCAGGCATCACCCACTGCGATCGATGGCTTCCCCACAAAGGTGGAACTCATCGAGCGTTACGCTGCGTCGTCAGATCTCGACCTCTCGAACCTGGATTACTACAAGGCGTTTGGGTACTGGAAGCTGGCATGCATCATCGCCGGCGTCTACGCCCGTTATGCCGGCGGGGCCATGGGTGACGTGAGCCAAGACCAACTCGGCGGCTTCCGTTCGATGCTCGACACCCTTACCGACCACATCGAAGTGTCATTGCAGGAGCTGGGATGAAACCACTCGTGGAGATTCACGACAACCCCGTACTGGACTCTCCGGTCATGGTGGTTGCCCTCGAAGGCTGGATCGACGCCGGAGGAGCCGCCGCCGGCGCGGGCGCGACTCTGAGGGAAACCACTGATTCGACAACGATCGCCTCGTTCGACACTGACCGCCTCGTGGATCAAAGAGCCCGGCGGCCGATCATGCATCTGGTCAACGGACTCATCACGGGACTCGAATGGTCCACCACCGAGCTACGGGCAGGCTCGGACACCGAAGGCAACGACATGTTGTTGCTCACCGGCGTGGAGCCAGACTTCGAATGGCAAGCCTTCACCACCACAGCTCTCGAACTGGCTGAGGATTTCGAGGCGAGGATGCTCGTGTACCTGGGGGCCTACCCGGCGCCGGTTCCCCACACCCGTCCGGTCAACTTGGCTGTTACCACCTCATCGGCTCAGCTCTCGGATCAGCTGAAGGGCTATGTTCGAGGGTCACTCGACGTTCCCGCCGGCATCCACACCGTCCTCGACGTGGAGGCCAACCAGATCGGAATTCCGGCCGTCGGTCTGTGGGCACAGGTACCGCATTACCTGTCCGCCATGCCGTACCCGGCGGCCAGTCTGGCCCTGGTTGAAGGTATGCACGATCTGGCGGGGCTCAGCATCGACTCCGGTCGGCTCCCATCGGAGGCGCGGGCAAACCGTTCCCGCATCGACGATCTGGTGAACGACAATCCCGAGCATCAGCAAATGGTCAGCCAGCTCGAAGAGGTCGTGGATTCCGGAGCCAATGAGCCCACCGACATCAGCCCCCAGGTTGAGTTTGGTGATCTGCCCAGTGGCGACGAGTTGGCCGCGGAATTCCAGGAGTTCCTTCGCGAGATGCCGCCGGAGGGTTCCTGAGGAACAGCAACTCAGAGACGAATGAGTTCGCCAGTCTGATAGGCACGTTTGCAGGCACTCCTCTGGAGCTTGCCCGATGAGGTTTTCGGTACGGTTCCGGCCTCGACCAGCACCACTTCCTTTGGAGGAATACCTTCAGCCTCGGTAACTGCCACGGTCACGGCCCGCCCGATCGCCTCCAGATCGCCGCCCTTCGATTCGGCCACGATTATGACGTTCTGCGCCCCGGCGCGGCCCTCCACTCCAAACGCAATCGCGTTGCCCGTGCGGATTCCCTCGACTTCACCGGCGACCTTCTCCACATCCTGCGGATAGAGATTGCGGCCACCGATGATCATGACGTCCTTGCTGCGGCCACACACGATGATCTCGCCATCCACGGTGTATGTCAGGTCCCCGGTCTTCAACCAACCGTCGACGATCAGTTCCTCGGTGGCCTCTGGGTTCCGGTAATAGCCCTTGGTCAACGAATTGCCACTGATCTGCAGTTCTCCGACCTTGCGGTCTCCGAGGATCTCATTGGTCTCGGGATCCACAATCCGCATCTCGAGTCCCTTCACCGGACTGCCGAGAATCACGAATTCCGCGGCCCCTTCCGCCTCGGGGTCGGCCACCGTCGCCTCGTGATCGACTTCAACAGCCCGCTTGTCCACCCAGTCGGTCCGCATTCCTTGGCCCGGCATGGGGAAACTTCCTGCGATGCACACCTCTGCCATGCCATACGCGGGAAATGCCGCGCCGGGATTCAGACCGAATCTCTCGCCCGCCTCGAAGAACCTGCGGAAGGTGTCGGGATCCACTGGTTCCGCCCCGTTGAGAAAGACGCGCATCGGCGACAGGTCGAGTTGGTCCTCGCAGCGTTTGAGGGCCCTTGCTGCAAGCGCATAGGCGAAGTTGGGGCCGGCGGTTCCGGTACCACCGTGATCGGACATCCAGCGCATCCAACGCATCGGCCTGGCGAGGAAGTCCTGCGGCGGCCCCAACACCAAGGCAGTTCCCCGGGTCATCGGAATGGTCAGCATTCCGAGAAGACCCATGTCGTGATACAGCGGGAGCCACGAAACAAGAACGTCATCATGGGATATCTCGGCCGAATCCCAAGCGCCGTCGAGGTTGTAACAGACGCTGTCGTGCGGAAGCATCACTCCCTTCGGTTCCGCCGTCGATCCAGAGGTGAACTGCAGCACTGCCAGCGAGTCAGGGTCACTCCGGGGACGTACATAGTCCGAAGCAGCGGCACCCTCGGTCCCACAGATCTCATCCAGGGACACAAAAGGCGGATCACCTTCGACCGGTTCCACAAAGGCCGCCAATTCGGAATCGATGACCACGATCTTGGAGTCTGATCGACGGATCCGGTTCCGGGTCTGATCGATGAACACGTCGAGAGCACCCATACGCATCGGCAGAGGCATCGTGACCAACGTGGCACCACTGATCCACACCGCTTGAATCGCGGTGACAAAGTTTCGCGTGGTCGGCCCGAGCAGAGCCACATGATCCCCGGGTTCTATGCCCAGAGCCTGAAGGTTCGCCGCCGCCACCTGGGCCTCGACGTACAGATCTGACCAACTGGTCGTCTCCTCTTCATCGCCGGCAACAAACGTGACAGGTTTGTCGGAGTTCTCAGCGACATTCTCAATTCGATCGATCAATGACAGCACGGTTGTTGGACCTCGTTGTTCCAAGAGTGGTTACACAATTTCAGACGACAATGTTCTCAGACAACAATGTTGACGATTTTTGGTGGCTTGGCGATCACTTTGCGTGGTTCCCCGCGCAGATACTGACGAACCTTGTCCGAATCGAGTGCAGCGTTGATCGCGGCTGCCTCGTCAATGTCAACGGGCACTGTCAGGCGATCGCGAACCTTCCCGTTGACCTGTATCACCATCGTGGCTTCCTCCACCTGCAGCAAGGACTCGTCGGGAGTAGGCCAGGCGGTGGTGTGGACGTCGGCTCCGTCGTTGCGGATCGAGTACAGCTCGGCGCTGATGTGAGGTGTACTTGGGGCGAGGAGCTTCAGAAGGGTGTCAACTGCTTCGGTGAGGGTGGTTCCATGCACTCCCTCATCACTCTGGACATAGCGATACAGGTGATTCACGAACTCCATGTAGGACGCAACGGCATTGTTGTAGGACCAGCGATCAAGATGCTCGGTGATGTCCACGATGAGCTTGTGGGTGGCCCTTCGCACCTCCACGTCGGACTCGGCGAGGTCGCCTGAACGCAGGTCGGCAGCGGCCACCAGCTCCGAACCCGGAACAGCCAGCCTCCACACCCGCTGGAGGAAACGGTTGCATCCCGCAAGGCCGAAGTCTTCCCAGTCCACATCTTCTTCGGGTGGCTTCACCTGCAAGTGAGCAAGTCGCAGCGTGTCTGCGCCCAAGGTGTCGATGATCTCCTCCGGTGCGATCAGGTTGCCTTTGGACTTGGACATCTTGGAACCATCGAGGCGGATCATTCCCTGGGTGAAGAGTCGTTGGAACGGCTCTCGCAGATCCTTTGGCGCAATGCCGAGGTCGGACAGCGCCTTGGTGAAGAACCTCGCGTACATGAGGTGCAGAACCGCATGTTCCGCTCCCCCGATGTACTGATCAACCGGCAACCAACGGTCGACCTCTGCCGGATCGAAGGGTTTGTCGGGAGTCCAAGGGTCGGCGAAACGCAGGAAATACCAGGAGCTGTCCACGAACGTGTCCATCGTGTCGGTCTCACGCCTTGCAGGTCCGCCGCAATCGGGACAGGTCGTGTGGAGGAATCCTTCATGGGACATCAGCGGCGACTGCCCGGTGGGAGTGAACTCCACGTCGTCGGGTGCAAGCACGGGCAACTGGTCCTCGGGAACCGGTGTGATCCCACACTCATCGCAGTAGACGACCGGTATGGGGCAACCCCAGAAACGTTGACGACTGAGCAACCAATCCCGAAGGCGATAGTTCACCTTCGGTTCGCCGAGTTCCTGTTCCTCGAGCCACTTGATTGCGCTCGCTTTGGCCTCCTCGACCTCCAGGCCATCGAGGAATCCGCTGTTGATGGCCGGTCCGTCACCGGTGTATGCCTCTCCGGCCCAATCCTGCGGAGGTTGAACGGTCCGGACGATGTCGAGGCCATGCGCCATGGCGAATTCCCAATCCCGCTGGTCCTGGCCGGGCACGGCCATCACAGCGCCGGTTCCGTAGCTGAGCAACACGTAGTCGGCCACATAGATGGGCACTGAAGCACCGGTGAACGGATTGATCACCGACGAACCCGTGAAGACTCCCCGCTTGGCGGCAGGACCCTCGGTGGACATGCGATCGATTTCGCTCATGGCTCTTGCCGAGCGGACGAACTCTGCCACCTCATCGGTACGGCCGGCTTCGGTGATGCTCTCCACGATTGGATGCTCCGGGGCGACCACACAGAAAGTCATGCCGAAGGCTGTGTCCGGTCGTGTTGTGTAGACCCGCAGTGCTTCTACATCCTGGGGATTTCCCTCAGCATCGACCACAGACATCTCGAACTCGACGCCTTCGGAGCGGCCGATCCAGTTGCGTTGCTGCGTGGCCACTCGCTCAGGCCAATCCACCAGCTCGAGGTCGTCCAGAAGCTGCTGTGCGTAGTCGGTGATCCGGAAGTACCACTGCTCCAGGTCGCGCCGCTCGACCAGGTCATCGGAACGTTCACAGCGACCGTCCACGACCTGCTCATTGGCGAGCACGGTCTGACAACCAGGACACCAGTTGACCGCCGCATCCTTGCGGTAGGCGAGTCCGGCGGAGAGGAGCTGGAGGAAGATCCACTGCGTCCAGTGGATGTAATCGGAGTCGTGGCTACGCACTCGACGACGCCAGTCGTACACACCGCCGATCCGCACGAGGGAACTCTGGAGCATGTCGATGCGCTCCTCGGTGAACTCACGGGGATGAACGCCGGTCTTTATCGCGGCATTTTCCGCCGGCAGACCAAACGAGTCGAAACCCATCGGCGACAGCACTGCGTCGCCCTGCATGGTGCGATATCGGGTGAGCAGGTCGCCAATGGTGTAGTTGCGAACATGACCCATGTGGGCCGCACCGGAGGGATACGGATACATGCACAGCACGTAGTACCGATCCCTGGGGTCATCGTTGTCAACCTCGTATGTGCCCTCATCGCGCCAGAAATCTTGCCAGCGAGGCTCGATGGCCTGAGGATCGTAGGGAGGGGGAGCAACGTCGCTCGACATGGCGTGCATGTTACCGACGGACGGCGGAGCATCCCGAATGACGCCCGCGACGGTCAATGTATGGGTTTCATATGACGGCAACGTCCGACGGTTTCTCTCGACAGCGGACCCGGCGATAACATGGCGCTTCGCTGTTTCGGGGCCGTAGCTCAGTTGGGAGAGCGCTTCCATGGCATGGAAGAGGTCGTGGGTTCGATTCCCATCGGCTCCACCAAATCACCCGAGGCACTGAAGCCCTTCTACCAGGAGAGTTCTTCGACGTCGCCGTACAGCCGCTCGAGACGGTAATACTCCCTCTCCTGCGCGAGGAACACGTGCACGATCACGTCGCCGTAGTCCAGAAGCACCCACCTGCGAGCACTCCGCCCCTCTTGTCGAATCGGATCCTCACCGAGCCTTGCGCTCAGTTGGCGATCTATCTCGTCCACAACCGCCTTCACCTGGGGTTCGTTGCGAGCGGAGGCAATCACGAAATAATCGCAGATTCCCAGCACGTCCCCGACATCCAGGATCGTGATGTCCGTGGCTAACTTCTCCTCGGCGGTTCTGGCGGCCAGTCGGGCCAGCTCGGCGGCTTGGCGGGTCATCCCTCACCTCCACTCGACTCGGAGGTGGCTGCGTCGGATCCCAATATCACTCTGATTGAAACTCCCTCGGGTAGATCGTCAGCCTCGGCGGCGCTGACTCCGAACTCAGCAGCAATCGCCTCGGCCTGGGGAGCCGCCGCCGCCGTGGAATAGGTCACCTCGGTGACCTCCACATCGAATGAGTCGGCGTTGCCCACAAGCACAACTGATGCCCCGGAAGCCACGATTTTCTGCGCTGAAGGAGTCAGCAGGGACGACTCCTTCGTACCATTGAGCAACACCGTCGGCTGGCGGACCCCTGGCGCCGGCGTTTCCGGCATCTGCACAACCCGCACCACAAACGTACTGAGGCCATCAGCACTGGGAGTCCACGCCACGACATAGCCCTCTGGGATCGTCAACTGCTCATAAGGCAGTTGGTCGAAGTGGTATTCACCGCCAAGCAGGGCCGTCATGGCGCTTCCGAACCCCTGGGATTCAGATGTCTCCGACACCGGTCCTGCCGGAAGCCCCGAGAGGTCTCCACCCTGATTTCGCGCGAGCAACTCCTCCCAGACGGACTGTGAGCGCAGTGCCTGATTCGGGGTTGGCTCCCCTACCCCCTTGAGTCCGAGAAAGTCGGTCAGTTCTTCGGGGGCGAGCGACAGCTCCCCGGAGCGGTATCGGAGCACCTCGTTGCCGGCTTCGTCGGCTTCGATGACATTGTCGATGTTGTTGATCACCACCGGTTCGCCCTGCGCCATCTCCGCGACTGCCTCGGCCGGAACCGTCTCGGCAGAGCTGACCCTGAATCCCAGAGACAGCCCGAGACGTTCCTGCACGGCTTCAAGGCCCTGATCCCGGAACAGGTCCTGCAGGTAGACCGCCGGTCGTTCCTCATGGGCCGCAAACGCGAGCTCGCCGGGTAGCGGGACGACTGTGCCACCCACCCCCGCAGGATTGGGAGCCACGAGCAAGGCCGTTGAGAAAGCGCCTTCGTCGTCGGTGACCACAAACAGGTCAACGGGACTCGCGCGAAGCGGAGCGACATACCCGGGAGCTTCTTCGTCGGTTATCTCATCAGCGGACCCACCGGTGATCCGCAGGCTCAGCTCGTAACCCGCATACACAAGGCCGCCGAGCAGCGTCACGAACAGCAGCGTCGTCACCGCGGCGACCAAGGTGATCCGCCGCTTCTTTCCCTTGACCTGCGGATCCGGTGGCCGGTGTCGTCGCACGACTCTTGATGTATCTCCGGTCCCGACCACGGTCTCCTGCCCGGGCCGCGGCATTTCGGACGCGACATACGGCGGTGGAGTCGGCGAACCCGGGGACTTGCCGGAGAGTTCATCGTCGAACGGGTTGGCCGGCCGCGGTGAATCCGGCTCTGCCGAATCGTCGGTGTCGCTCAAAACGGTCTCATCGATTCGCCGTTGCCGTTCCTGTGTCCGTCCGCCTATCCATCGGCGTCACGATAGAGCCCGCGGGATTCAATGATCGACACGACACGGTCGGGAACCATGTAACGGATAGACCTTCCTGCCGCCACTCGCTGACGCAAGGCGGTGGAAGAGAGGTCCATGCTCGGTGATTCCACCCGTGTGGCGGTGAAGGACGGAGGCAACTGCCCGCGCTCCCCCGGGCGGTCAACGACGACGATTTCGCATAATCCGTTCAGGTCCCCGGATGAATGCCAGGTGTCGAGCCCAGCCGCAGCATCTGCACCCAGGATGAGGAAGAACTCGTCCGCGGGAGCATCTTGGGCGAATTCGCGGAGGGTGTCCACGGAATACGAGGGGCCGTCCCGGCGCAGTTCCACATCGCTCAGGGTCAGCCCGCTCGCGTCGGCAATGGCTGCATCAACCATGTCGTAGCGGTCATGTGCCGAGCTGATCGTGCGAACCCCCGCCTTCTGCCATGGATCGCCGGCCACGACGAACCGGACCTCATCGAGCCCCAGAGCGTGTCGAACCTCGGACACCAACACCAAGTGAGCAATGTGAGGAGGATCGAACGTGCCGCCGAACACACCTACTCGACTCATGAACTCGTCCAAAGCGATCGGGTCCCAACCGATCGACCTGCCAACGGTAACGGGGAATTCCGGCTTTCAGACCGCGTCGGTTCGGAAAACTTTCCCCTTTGTCTCAACATCTGCACGAAAAGGTCGATTCCACAAGGTATCCAATCGGGCACAGGTCGCCGAGTCAGTCAACACCATTCAACGGCCTTCCCGCACCTGAGGGGAACAAGAAGTGAGCGACTCAGTCGGCAGGTATTTCAACGAGATCGGTGCTGTGGCATTGCTGACCGCGCAGGACGAACGGGATCTGTCCCAGACGATCGAGGCCGGCCTGGCAGCCCGGCGCCGCAAGGACGCTGGTGAGCGCGGCCGGGAACTGGACCGTGCAATTGCCTCTGCCGCGGCAGCCAAGGATCGATTCATCCGCTCAAACCTCAGGCTCGTTGTGAGCATCGCCCGCCGCTACCCGCTTCCACCCGGCATGGAATTGCTCGACCTGATCCAGGAGGGAAATCTCGGCCTGGAGCACGCCGTGGACAAATTCGACTGGCGCAAGGGTTTCAAGTTCTCCACCTACGCAACCTTCTGGATTCGCCAGGCGATAGGCCGGGCACTCGATCAGAAGGCTTCGCTGGTGAGGCTTCCCGGCGACCGCTCCGCAAGTTTGCGAGCGGCGCTGCGCTCCGTTTCCGGCGACGGTGACGAACTCGACGACGAGCACGCCAGGCTGCACCGACTTACCACCCCCACCTCACTTGACCGCACGGTCGGCGACGACGACTCCAACGAACTCATCGACCTGATCGCCGACGCCAAGCCCGGACCGGAGTCCCAGACACTTGTGCAGGAGCACACCCTCTGGCTGCGAAGCCTGCTCGACGTGCTGGATCCCCGGGCTCGAAACGCCGTGGAACAACGGTTCGGCCTGTCCGATGGCCGAAGGCGTAGCTACCGCGAGGTCGGCGAGGGACTGGGGGTCACCGCCGAGGCCGCTCGCAGACTGGTGAACCGGGCCGTGGTGACCGTACGGGATCAGGCACTGAGTTCCGTGGCCGCCCCCTGAGGATCACAGCAACTCGATTCATTCCTGAGGCGCATGGCTTGTAGCCTCGAAGGGATGTCACCGGAAAGCTGGACTCCCGATTCTTGGCGCAGCCTCAAAGCCGGTCAGCAACCCGACTGGCCTTCTGATGGCCGCCTCGAATCCGCGCTCAAGACCCTTTCAGGCGTTCCGCCGCTGGTATTTGCCGGCGAGGCCCGGGACCTGACCGCTGCGCTGGGCAGCGTGGCCGATGGTGATGCCTTCCTGCTTCAGGCCGGAGACTGCGCAGAGTCGTTCGATGCATTTTCGGCCGATTCGATCCGCGAACGTCTGAGGGTGATCCTCCAGATGGCGGTGGTTCTCACGTATTCCTCAGGGGTTCCTGCTGTGAAAGTCGGCAGGATCGCCGGTCAATTCGCCAAACCGAGGTCAGCCAACACCGAAACCATTGACGGCGTTGAGCTACCAAGTTTCCGCGGCCACATTGTCAATGACTCTGCATTCAGTGCCGAAGCCCGAACACCTGATCCTCACCGACTGATTGATGCGTACAACCAGTCGGCCTCCACCCTGAATCTCCTGCGCGCCTTCACCAAGGGTGGATTCGCAGATCTCAACCGGGTGCATCAATGGAACAAGGAATTCGTGGCTACGAGCAAACAGGGCCAGCGGTACGAGAAACTCGCCGACGAGATCGACCGTGCTCTGCGATTCATGAGGGCCACGGGTGTTGATCCCGAAGGTGTTCCGGCTCTACACGAGGTGGATTTCTACACAAGCCACGAAGCGCTGATCCTCGGCTACGAAGAAGCTCTGACCCGCAGGGACTCGCTCACGGGCGACTATTACGACTGTTCCGCCCATTTGGTCTGGATCGGCGAGCGGACTCGCGGACTGGCTGATGCACACGTGGAGTTCATGCGTGGCATCTCCAATCCCGTCGGCTGCAAGGTCGGACCCACGATGCGCACTGACGAGATAGTGGAGCTGTGCGAAACACTGAACCCCGACCGCATCCCCGGCCGGCTCACGCTGATTTGCCGCATGGGCGCAGAGAAGGTCGAAGATCACCTTCGACCATTGCTGCGCGCTGTTACCGATGCAGGGCACCCGGTGGTGTGGACATGTGATCCGATGCATGGAAACACATTCACTTCGACTTCAGGTCGCAAGACCCGCCATTTCGACTCGATCCTCGATGAGATCCGGGGATTCTTCGCTGCTCACTCCGCAGAAGGCACCTGGCCCGGGGGTGTCCATGTGGAACTCACCGGCGATGACGTGACCGAGTGCCTCGGTGGAGCCGACGGACTACTCGATGATGATCTGGGCATTCGCTACGAAACCATCTGTGATCCCCGGCTGAATGCCCGTCAGAGCCTTGAGCTTGCGTTCCGCGTGGCGGAACTCCTCGGCAAGGGCTGATCCCAAGCCCTCCTTGGGTGACTTCAGGTTCTCCGTGTGACAACAGCCACAGGCCTATTCTTGACCTGTTAGGTCAGGTTTAGTAGAAACCTGACCTAACAGGTCGGGTTTTCGGCCGCGATGGGCTTGGAGACGAACGTGACCACGATCGAGATCGACACCGACGGCACTGTGGACACCGACGGCATCGATCCGGACATGGTCACCGACATTCGCAAGTTTGAAACACAGCTCGCCGAATACGTGGCCGGCAACCTGGATGAAGACGTATTCAAGGTGTTCCGGCTGGCCAACGGTGTATACGGCCAGCGCCAGGGCGGAACCAACCAGATGCTGCGCATCAAGGCGCCCTATGGGGCACTCTCGCCGGCCCAACTTGATCGCCTCGCGGACATCTCCGAGCGGTACAGCCGCGGCTGGGGCCACCTGACCACCCGGCAGAATGTGCAATTCCACTACGTTCAGCTGTCCGAAGTTCCTTCAGTGCTCTGGGACCTGGCTGCGGTCGATCTCACAACTCGCGAGGCCTGCTCGGACACCGTGCGGAATGTGATGGGTTGCCACCTCGCAGGAGCATGCCCACACGAGGTGCTGGACATTCAGCCATGGGCGGAGGCCACGTTCCGGCACTTCCTGCGAAACCCGATCTCGCAGCGCCTGCCGCGCAAGTTCAAGATCAACTTCTCCGGCTGCGTGACCGACTGCGGTCAGGCCATGTTCAACGACGTTGGCGTGATTGCGGTGAACCGCCGCGGCAAGGACGGCGCCAATGAAGCCGGATTCAGGGTGTTCATCGCCGGCGGTCTGGGAGCCAACCCGCATCCAGCGATCGCCCTCGAGGATTTCACCACCCGCGATGAGCTCATGGCAACCCTGGAGGCCTGCGTCCGTGTGTTCGACCAGGCCGGCAACCGCAAGAACAACCTGCGGGCCCGCATGAAATGGTTGGTCGACGAACTCGGCGCCGACGAACTGAAGGAACGAATCCAAATCTCCCGCAAGTTCCTCCTGGCGTCGGCCACGTGGCCGGGCGGCCTTCCCCGGGAGGTAATTGACGCAGGTGATGCCCCCGCTGGGCGCGGGACTGGTCCTGTAACGAGCGTGGGCCAAGGATCAGCGGTATTTCTCACAGGAACCTCCGGGTACGAGCAGTGGGCCGTTGCCAACGTCGTCCGCGGAACTTCGAACGGCACCGTGTCAGCCATCGCGTGGTCCAGACTGGGTGATGTCACCGCGGATCAGTTTCGGGCAATCGCCACGATCTCGCGGGACCTCGGCCTCGAAGTACGGATCACCAATCGTCAGAACTTCGCACTTCGCAACATCGAGGAGTCACAACTCCGCGAGCTCTACACCCGCCTGGAAGTCATCGACATGGCCAAAGCCGGTGCCGAGCTTTCGCGAGACGTGGTTGCCTGCCCCGGGGCTGACACATGCAACCTGGCGCTCACCCAATCGCGCGGGTTGGCCTCAGCGATCGGGGAAGCACTCGAAGCCGAGGGTCTCGGTGAAGTCGACGGACTCCGGATCAACATCTCGGGCTGCACCAACTCCTGCGGCCAGCACCACATAGCCGACATTGGTTTCTTCGGCCTCGAACGCCGGGCCCATGGCCGCTCGGCTCCCGGCTACCAGATGCTGCTTGGTGGGTACATCGGCAACGAGAAGGCAGAGTTCGCCAAGAAGGCCCTGCGTGTGCCGGCCAAGGCAGCACCAACCGCAGCAGTTCGAGTCATCTCCCGTTACGTGCAGGAGCGCGAATACGGCGAGGCATTCACCAACTGGCTCGCGCGTTGCGGCGGTGCCACCGAAGTTGCCGCGGGACTGGCCGACCTGGATGAGTTCCCGGACCCTGTGATCGACCCCGACTACTACGTGGACTTCTCCGAAACCGGTCCATATGAAAAAGAGGTCGGCGATTCGGAGTGCGCCGTATGAAGTCGTCGATCGACGTATCCGCCGCCACCGTGTTTCCCGGTCACGGGAGTTTCAGCCCTCTGAGTCTGTCGGACTCCGAAATGCTGTCCGTGAGCCGGGAACTCGAATCTTCTCCCCCTTCGGCGATCATCTCATGGGCTGTGGACTCCTTTGGGCACGAACTCTCGATCACTGCCTCCATGACCGACGCGGTACTGATCGACCTCGCTGTGAAGGTCGCACCGGCAATCGAAGTCGTGTTCATCGACACTGGCTACCACTTTCCCGAAACCCTCGAGACGCTGGAAACTGTGCGCCGACGATACGGACTGAATCTGCGGATCATGACGGTTCCCCGCCACGATGAGGAACTGTGGATCTCGAATCCACAAAGCTGCTGCTCCGCAGTGAAGGTGGGGCAACTGGATCGAGCACTCGCCGGAAAGGCAGCCTGGATGTCAGGCCTGCGTCGCGATGAAGCTGAGAGCCGAAAAGATGCCGCCATCGTTGATCGCGATCTCAGAGGCTTGGTGAAAGTCAATCCTTTGGCCAACTGGACCAGCGATGATGTGAATGCCTATATCGCTGATCATGACGTCCCGGTCAATCCCCTGTTGAATCAGGGGTACCCCTCGATCGGCTGCATGCCATGTACGCAGCCGGTGGGTCCGGGGGAAGACCCGCGCTCCGGACGGTGGTCCGGCACCGACAAGACCGAGTGTGGCCTTCATTCTCGCTGAGCAAGTCCCACTGGGTGCGAAACGCATCCCGATCAGGGCTGTCTCCGGTTGAACCGTTACGCTCGTGGTCGTGACCGAAACGACAGACTCCAGATCAACCGGACCAGGTCGCTCGGGTGACGGTGCCGAGACCGGACTTCTCGGGCGTCCCGACGACGGGATTCCAACGAGGTTGCTCGTGTTGGGACTGGCCCACGACGACGGCAGGGTTCATGGCCCTGAGCTGTACCGGGTGGCACAACAGTGCAACATCTCCATCGAGACCGTCCGGTCATGCATGCGACGACTTGTCAACGAAGGTCTCTTCGAACGGACAGGCGAAGGTCGCGAAGCCGTCTTCGCCGCCACCGAGGAAGGCAAGGCAGCGCTGGGAGTCACTGCTGCACGCCACGTTCTTGCCTACGCCCAGGACGCTGCCGGCCGGGGCTGGGATCGTCGCTGGAGGCTTGCCCAATTCGCCATTCCCGAATCCAGACGGATCGACCGCGACCGCCTCCGCAACCACCTGATCACCCTGGGCGGGGCACAACTCCAACCCGGAATCTACGTGTCGCCACACCGCTGGGAGTCAGAGGTTCTCGACGATGCAGAACGACTAGGCATAGCTGGCTACCTGACCCAGCTCAGTACCGACGACCTGAACATTGGCGGCATCACCGATCCCAGGGAGATTGCGCGCAGGCTCTGGGACCTTGACGAAGTTTCCGCCAGATACACCGAATTCATCCACACCTACGAGGGCGTCCCCACCGAACTGGAACGCATGAGGGAACGCAAGGAGATGCTCTCGGAGTCCGACTTCCTGCCCGGAGTCCTGCACATTGCGATCCGTTTCAACGATTGCTTCGTGGCGGATCCACTGCTGCCGCCAGAACTGCTCCCCAAGCCGTGGCCCGGTCGGTCAGCTCGGGAGTTACTGGCCAAATGCCGTCGCATCGGAGTGATGGCCCGCAGCGACAAAACGGGTCCGGCGTTGTTCCAGGTTTTCGACGACGCAATCGCTCACCTGCCATGACTCCCGGGCACGGAAGCACCTCAGCCGGATTCCGAAGCTGCTCGCCGCTTGTTCTCATACATCGCTGAGTCCGCTGCACCGATGAGTTCGTCGGCGCCCACTCCCGGCTCCCAGGTCGAGCAGCCGAGACTCATCCGAATATCGACACATGTCGTTGCCAACTGAGAGACGCCTTGGCTGACTCTGGCGGCCACGGCGTCCATCTGATCGTGTGACTCAAGACGTCGGCAGACAATGGCGAACTCATCTCCTCCGAAGCGAGCGGCCAGGTCCCCCTCCCCGATTGATTCGGTGAGGACTCGGCCGATGTCCTTCAACACTTCGTCTCCCACTGCATGACCAAATCGGTCGTTGAGGTTTTTGAAGCGATCGATGTCGCCGTAGATGACACCCACACTGCCGGGTTCGGGAGTCGAGTCCAGGTCCTCGCTCAGCAGCCGGTAGAGCTCTTCGCGGTTGAGCAGACCCGTCAACGAATCCCGCCTGGCTCGCTCGTTCAGTCGGCGCTCCGCCTCGCACCGGCGAAGTGTGGACATCATGATCAGACCCAGCTGCCCAACCTCTTCGGAATAGATGCCCCGCCAGCCGGCTGCCCCGTCGGAAAATCCCAACCGGATGACTGCTTCGGGTCCCCTCGGCGAGACCAGAATCTCCACGGCTGAGTCAACCCCCGCCTCGAGGTAGTGCGCGCCGCCCCGCACATCCCCAGCAATCGAAAGGTCCTTGTGAACCTGCGTGAAGAAACTCGCCGCGGGACCCCGCAGGCCGAAACTCTCGAACTGTGCGCCCTTCGTGAACAAGTGATGATCCGGCCAGGGTTCGTCGCCTCTGGTTCGCCAGTGAACACCGATCCGCATTGGATTCTCCAATTGTGGTTTGTCATCACTCCAGGCCAGTTCAACCACACTCGCGCCGAGGATCCCGGCAAGTGTCCTGGTGAGGTGCTCCACGACCTCGTCGGCATCGAACCAACGCGATCGAGCACATTCCAGCGACGCGTTGTGAACGAGTCGCTGAAGGCCATCGCGGCGATCCGTCACCACGCTCCGGTCCGAGAGTCCCCGGATCGCCATGATCGACCATGTCCCACCAGGACCATCAATACCCTGGGCATTGACCTCACAGTCAACCCACCGGTCATTCGAATTGCGGACCCGAACCTCCACGGGTTCGTGGTACCCGAGGTGATCAGCAGCCTCGCCAAGAGCCGACAGCACGGCCATGCCATCGTCGGGATGCACGAAGTGCAGAATGTGTGACACCGGCTCCTTGCGGGGATTGATCCCGAGAATGCGCTCGGCGGATTGGGAGACATACCGCAACTGGCCACTCGGGTCGGACACGACCACCAGGTCCGGACCACGATTTGCCGCCAATCGCGCGAGGAAGGCCGAGTCATCCCACTCGCCCCGGATCGCTACCGACTCTTTCGCTGCAGAACCCGGACCGAGGTCCTCGTCGCCCTCGTGCTCCACCATGGACCTGTCAGCATCGCAGGTGTCGCGTAGTGACGCAACGGTTTCATCCAGACGCTGGACGTGTTCTCGGGTGAGCCGGACCAACAGGCGAGTCACACCAGATGGTCAACGAATCTCTCGAGTTGGCGAAGGTTCCGCACCTCGAAGATTCCGTCGCAATGCACGCCGTACTCCCCCACGATCGAATCGCCGGTGTCCCAGTATGCGTGCGGTTCCGGGTTGAGCCAGTACACGTGGCGGGCCCGTTGCTCGATCTCCTTGACCACCCATGACTGGGAAGCGTGGTAGTTGTTGCGAGCATCACCCAGGATCAGGACGGTGGTCTTGGATCCGACATCCTGGCCATAGTTCTGCCAGAAGACCTCCAGCGCATGGCCGTAATCCGAATGTCCGTCCACCCAGACCACATCCGCTTCGGTGTTCACCCGGTGTATTGCCTCGGTGATGTCATCTGCTCCTTCGAAGAATCGAGTGACCTCGTCAAGGCCGTCAATGAACACAAAGCTGCGAACCTTGGAGAACTGGCCGCCGATTGCATGAACAAGATGCAAGGTGAAGCGGGCGAACGCAGCGACTGAACCGGAAATGTCGGCGATCACGAAGATCTCCGGCTTGGAAGGTCTCGGATACTTGAACTTCGGTTCGGCAGGAACACCGCCGTAGCTGAGCGAGCTTCGCACAGTGGCCCGGAAATCCAGAGCACCCTTGCGGCCGTGGCGGCGTTTGCGGGCGAGCCGCACGGCAAGCCGGCGGGTCAGGGGTTGCAGCGCCTTGCGGAGGGAGAGCATCTCTTCGCGGCTGGCGTGCATGAAATCTATGTCTTCCGGAAGAGGCTTGCGAAGGGTTTTGGCCATTGCTTCGACACCGCGGTCGGCTACCAGTCGACGCCTGATCTCGGTCTCGATTTCCTGTTTCAGTTCCTCGATCCGGCTTTCGTATTCGTCGTGTTCGAGCCTTTCCTCCAGCGGGGTCAAAGTCTCCGGCGACTGTTGCCTCGCAGACTCCATCAAGCGTTCGAGAACTTCATCGAGATCAAGATTCCGAAGGGTTCGGTAGAGGTAGTAGGTACCACCGACCGGGCGACCCGGCTCCATGCCGGCGAATCGCTTCACGGCCTGACGAGCCGTTGCGCGCATCATCGGCTGATCGGCGCGCATCAACGACTGGTACAGCATCTCGGCGAGCTCTTCGGCCGACAGGTTGTCCCCGGCACCACCTTGACCCTGACCTTCGCCCTGGCCTTCACCTTGCCCATCGGCGTCTGCGGGATCGAAGTCGTCGAGGTCGAGGGTGTCGCCATCGTCACCAACGGCATACTCCTTTCCGCGCAACGAGAAGTAGACCTCGAACACGGTTTCGAAGGCCCGCCAGTGAGCATGGTTCTTCACGAGGGTGGCGGCCAATGCGTACTTGAAGGCCTCGCGGTCCTCGAGCGGGATGTGGCGAACGGCCTCCATGGCATCGAGGTTCTCCGTGAGGCTCACGGGCAGGCCCGCTTCGCGCAGTTCAACTATGAACCCACCGAGCAACGCAAGGATCGCCCCTCCAGCAGAGCTCGCAGCGTCTTGCGCGGTGCGGATGGTGCCGCTGACCTCAGCCATCTCGGGCGAAGGTTGCTTCGTTCTTGAATTCCTTCATGGCCTTGTTGATGTCGGTCTGGTACTTCAACAAGATGTTGACCGTTTTGGTGGCCGTCTCCGCGTCTACATTGTGCACTCCGAGCAGCACCAGCGTGCGCGCCCAGTCCAGGGTCTCGGACACCGACGGCGACTTCTTCAGCTCGAGCTGACGGATGGAGCGAACGATTCGGGCAACCTGATCGGCCAACGACTCAGTGATGCCCTCCACCTTCATGAGCACTATCTCCCGCTCGCGATCGAGGTCCGGATAATCCACGTGAAGGTAGAGGCAACGACGCTTCAGGGCTTCCGAAAGCTCCCTGGTGTTGTTGGAGGTGAGGAACACCAGCGGGATCTGCTTGGCTTCGATCGTGCCCAGCTCCGGAATCGAAACCTGGAAGTCGGAAAGGATCTCCAGCAGGAGTGCCTCCGTTTCCACCTCGATCCGGTCGACCTCGTCGATGAGCAGGACCACCGGGTCGTCAGCGGTGATCGCCTCCAGCAACGGGCGGGTCAGCAGGAATTCCTCGCTGAAGATGTCCTCTTCCAGTTCGGACCAGTCAACCGCATCATCGCTGGATTTTGTGGCCTGGATGCGCAGGAGTTGCTTCTTGTAGTTCCACTCGTACAACGCCTTGGACTCATCCAGCCCTTCATAACACTGCAGGCGGATCAATCGGGCTCCGAGAAGCTCCGACACGGACTTGGCCAGCTGTGTCTTGCCGGTACCCGCCGGACCCTCGACCATGATCGGTTTGCCCAGCCGGTCAGCCAGGAACACGATCCCGGCGATTCCCTCATCGGAGAGGTAATTCACCTCGGCGAGTTGCTTGCGAACCTGATCCACGGATTCAAAACGCTCGTTGCCCGCGAGCGACCCATCGTTACTCATTGATGGAGGTTACCGACGAAGCCGACCAGCCGGTCAATCCGTTGCCGGAGTCCGGTGTTCAGCTTCTAACGTGGCCGTCCCCACGCACCACGAACTTGGCGGTTGTGAGCTGTTCGAGACCCATGGGTCCCCGGGCATGCAGCTTTTGTGTGGAGATCCCGATCTCGGCACCGAATCCGAACTCCTCACCGTCGACGAATCGGGTGGAGGCATTGACGAGAACCGCGGCAGCATCCACCTCCTTCAGGAATTTCTCGGCGGATGCAAAGTTCTCGGTGATGATCGCCTCGGAGTGGCCGGAGCTTCGGTCGTTGATGTGCTCGATTGCTTCGTCCAGGGTGTCCAGCACCCGAACCGACATCTTCAGGTCGAGAAACTCAGCGGAGTAATCCTCTTCGCTGGCTGCGCCGGCGCGCGGAATCAACGATTGGGCACGTGCGTCACCGACGATCTCCACCTCGGGCATGGCCGCATCAACCAGCGGCAGGAGTTCGGCGGCCCTCGAGGAATGAACCACAAGGGATTCGAGGGAGTTGCACACCGAGGGGCGCTGGACCTTGGCGTTCACGATGATCTTGGTCGCCATGTCGAGATCTGCATCGGCGTCAACGTACACATGGCAGTTGCCGTCGCCGTCAATGACGTAGGGCACGGTGGCGTTGTCGAGTATTGACTCGATCAGCGACGGGCCACCCCTGGGAATCAGCACATCGATGAAGCCGCGCTGCTGCATGAACTCAACCGCTGCGGTCCGGCTCGTGTCGTCAACGACAATGACGGCGTCGGTGGGCAGACCGACCTTGTCCACAGCGGAGCGAAGGACCTCTCCGATGGCCAGGTTGGAGTTGATCGCACTGGCCGAACCACGCAGGAACGCTGCATTTCCCGACTTGAGACACAATCCGGCCGCATCCGAGGTCACGTTGGGTCGGCTCTCGTAGATGATCGCCACCACACCCAGTGGCACTCGAACCCGCGAAATCCTCAGACCGTTCGGACGAACCCAGCCATCGAGCACCGCGCCGACCGGATCCGGCAACGAGGCCACTTGCCGCAGGCCGTCAGCCATGGCCTCCACCCGTTCGGGGGAAAGGGTGAGCCGATCGACCAGCCCCTTTGCCATCCCGGCTTCTCGGGCGCTGATCACGTCGAGCGAGTTGGCCGCAAGGATGTCCGCAGTCCGTGCAACCAGCAGGTCTGCTGCTGCGCGCAGGGCATCGTCCTTGGCGAGGCTCGATGCTGTGGCCATCTGGGAAGCCGCAGCCTTTGATCGTCTGGCCAGTTCGGGAATCGGAGTGCTCACGACCATCGAGAATACCCACATGGCTCAGTTGGACCGAGTTGAGCGAACAGGCGACTAGCCTCGCCGGACGTGAGTGACGCCCCCTCGAAACCCCGGGGAAGAAGCCTGCTCGGTGCGAGTGCAACACCAGCCATCGGGACTGCGCTGTCGCGCCTCACGGGACTGCTCAGGGTCAGTGCCCTCACCGCGGCCCTCGGCCTGACCGCGGTTTCCAACACCTACAACCTGTCCAACACCACACCCAACATCCTCTATGAGCTGGTTCTGGGCGGAGTGCTTTCGGCCACGTTGGTGCCGATGTTCATCCACAACTCCGAAGAAGGGGCCGAGGGAGAGGACACCACGTCGATTCTCGTCACGGTCTCATTCTGCGCCATCACTGTGCTCACCGTGCTCGCGGTGTTGCTGTCACCACTCATCAATCAGTTCTTCGCGCTGCCGTTGAGCGGCGAGGAAAAGGAACAGCAGCTCGCCATTGGCGGTCTGTTCCTCGCCCTGCTGCTCCCCCAGATCCTGTTCTACGGAATCACGACGCTCGCCACGGCGCTTCTGCATTCCAGGAAGCGTTATGCGGCGCCCGCCTTCGCACCTGTACTCACCAACGTGATCACCGCCGGCGCAGCATTGGCCGTGTGGGCACTCATTTCCTCCGGCGCCACCAACGACACCTCAAACCTCACGGTGTATGTACTCGGACTCGGAACCACTGCGGGCGTGGCTGCCATGGCAGCCGCTCTGGTCAGGCCGATCCGCAAGGCGGGCATAGACCTCCGCTGGAAATTCCAGCCGAAACACCCTGCGGTGAAGAGGCTCATGCGTCTTTCCGGCTGGACCGTTGGCTTCGCTGCTTCCAACCAGGTCGCGCTGCTGCTGGTACTCACCCTGGCCCGCGGAAGTGGCGCTGGCGCAGTGTCGGCCTACCAATACGCGTTCATCTTCTTCCAGCTGCCCTATGGATTGATTGCAGTGTCGATCATGACCACCGTGCTGCCGGAACTCTCCGAAGCCGCCAAGGACCACGACGTTGAGCGATACCAGCAGCGCTTCCGCGAAGGCCTGGGATTGCTTCTGGTCTTCCTGCTGCCCGCCGCGGGTGCGCTCATGTTCCTGGGCAAACCCCTCATAGAGGTACTCCTCGAGCGAGGGAACTTCAGCGCCCAGGACACGATCGAAACCACCCGCATGCTGGCCGGCTTCAGCATCGGGCTACCGGCGTTCGCCGTGTTCCTGTACTGCATGCGTGCCTTCTACGCCCTGCGCAACACGCGCCTGCCGTTCTAACTGAATCTCTTCGAGAACTCCTTCAATGTTCTCCTGGTGATCCCGCTGATTGCGATCATGGATTCGATCGGTCTCTCGATCGCATATTCCGTTGCGTACTGGGTCGCCGCGGTGGTTGCGATCGTGGTCCTCAACCGCAAGGTTCCGGGCCTACTCACGATGAACTCGGCAAGACTCTTCGGCAAGGGCCTCCTGGTGGCGGTGATCGTAACGACGATCGGATTCGCCGTGGATCTCGCCGTGCAGGGCCACGTGGGGCCGGTCCTTCAGCTGGTCATCGTGGCCGCCGTGACGGGACCTGTGTTCGTGGCCCTGGTGTTGTGGTTGAAACCACACGGCTTCGAAGAACTCAACGACTCGATCAAGAGGCGCTTCTCCCGCACCGAGGTCTAGGTCCAAGACGGTCTAGGCAGGCATCACGACGAGGTCATCACGATGCACCACTTCGCCAGCGGAAGCCATGTCCGCCGAACGTCGACCTGCCGCTGCCAGAACACCTGACCGGTCCATACGGGTCAGGCCCTTCGCTATGACGCGTCCCCGGGAGTCAGCAATCTCAACGGCGGAATTCACGGCGAACTCTCCATTGGCGCCGACGACCCCGGCAGCAAGAAGCGACCGGCCGCCAGACGTGAGCGCCTCCACTGCGCCGTCGTCGATCTCGATGCGACCAGCGGCCGGAAGGGCAAAGGCGATCCAGAGTTTCCTGGCAGGCAGGCGGCGAGGGCGGGCTTCCACCCAGGTACCCGTGCCGGGCGTTCCCTCGATGGCGTCGAGCACCACCCGGTCTCTTGCGGCGCTGGCAATCAGACAACCAACCCCGCCCCACGAGGCCATCTTGGCAGCAGCGAGCTTGGACACCATTCCGCCACTGCCCCGGGCGGTGCCGGTACCGCCGGCCAATGCCTCGAGTTCATGGTCGATTTCCACAATCTGTTCGATGAGGGACGCATCGGATGAGGTCCTCGGGTCTGCATCCATCAGGCCGGGTGTGTCGGTGAGCAGTATCAGCATGTCGGCGGACAGAAGTTGAGCCACCAGGGCCGCGATTCGATCGTTGTCGCCATAACGAATCTCGTCGTCGGCTATCACGTCGTTCTCGTTGATGATCGGCACCACGTCGAGTTCAAGCAGACGTTCGAGCGTGGCCCGAGCGTGGAGATACTGGGCACGGACCATGAAGTCCAGCGGTGCCAGCAGGACCTGTCCACCGACCACCCCCTCGGAAGCCAGCGCGCCGGTCCATTCTTGAAGCAGGTGGGACTGTCCCACCGCGGAAACCGCCTGGAGTGTCTGAGGATCGCTCGGCCGGTCTGCGGAATCCCAGCCGAGAACGGGAAACCCTGCCGCAATGGCTCCACTCGTCACGAGGATCACCTCGTGCCCCGCGGCACGTGCCGCCCCGACCTCGGTGGCGGCCTTGCGCACCGACGAGCGGTTGATGAGCCCATTGGCAGAGGTCAGGCTGGATGTGCCGATCTTGAGTACGACCCTCATTGCTGAGTCACCGGCCCGGCCGACGTTTGCGATCGCCAAGATCTGCGGCCGGTTCCTCGGTGTATGAGAACGTGAGCTGACCAATGGTCACAGTGTCACCATCTCTGGCTCCCGCACGACCGAGCGCGCGGTCAACTCCAAGGTCCTTCAGCCTGCCGCGGGCAACCTCCATCGCTTCGGAGTTGGTCAGATCGGAGAATGCAACCGCACGGGCAGCTTCTTTGCCCAGGACCTCGAAGGACCCGTCGTCGTGGCGTTCCACCACGATTCCTTCCGGCACCGGGCGCAGAGTCACGAAACCCTCATCCGGGATCACAGCGGCCCGCGAGTCTTCGACGAGTCCGCGCAACTCGCCGAGCAGATCAGGTATCCCGGCACCTGTGACCGAACTGATTCTGGGACCCTTGAACGCCCTGAACTCCTCGACGCGCGGAACATCGTCGCCCGCATTGTCGAGAAGATCCGAACGGGTACCCACAATCACGCGTTCGCGGGTGAGAAGATCCGGACGATAGTCACCCAACTCTGCCAGGAGAACCTTTTCCTGTTCAGCTGGGATCAACTCGGCCCAGGGCGATAGATCCACCATCACCAACAACACTCGGCAACGCTCGATGTGGCGGAGAAACTGATGGCCGAGACCCTTGCCTTCGGCGGCACCTTCAATGATTCCCGGCACGTCGGCGAGGACCATTTCGAAGCCGTCGCCCATGCGAACCACGCCCAGGTTGGGCACCAAGGTGGTGAAGGGATAGTCGGCCACCTTCGGTCTGGCTGCGGACACTCTTGAAATGAGTGTGGACTTGCCAACGTTGGGAAAGCCGACCAGCGCCACGTCGGCCATGAGTTTGAGTTCAAGCCAGATCCACTGTTCCTCGCCCAACTCACCTTGTTCGGCAAATGCCGGAGCCCGGCGCCGGTTGGAAAGAAAGCGGGCGTTGCCGTGTCCACCGCGGCCACCTTCTGCAGCAAGCCAGCGGTCACCCTCGCCCACGAGGTCCGCAAGCACTTGGCCATCGCGATCCTTTACTTGCGTGCCCATCGGCACCGGCACTTCGAGGTCCTCTCCGCGATGACCATGTTTCTTCTTGCCGGAACCGTGGGTGCCCGAGGGGGCCTTGCGGTGCGGATGATCACCGAATGCCACCAGCGACGCCGTGTTGCGATCCGCCACGAGCCAGATGTCTCCGCCCTTGCCGCCGTCACCGCCGTCGGGTCCACCCATTGGCGTATGCGCCTCGCGGCGGAACGACACGCAGCCAGCGCCGCCATCTCCGGCCTTGACGTTCAAGCCACATTCGTCAACGAAGTTCGACACTGCTTCAGCCTAGAACGACCAACCGCGTGCCTTGGGCAACCCTCGCTGTGACAATCACGGTGTCCATTGACGTTGCAGCGTTTTCCATCCCCACCACAGCACCACCCAGGGCATCACGAGCCAGAGTCCATTGAGCAACAGGAACTTGATCCACAGGTCCACGAAGCTGGCCGTCTCCACGTTGGGGAAACCGTCGAAGATCTCGGATCCGAAGTAGACCGAGGTGGAATACAGGTGGACAACGGCCGTGGCCATCAGCAAAAGCGTGGCGACCGGAGACCGGCCCCGACTTCGCCACCACACGAAGAGCCCGGTGAACCCGACCACTCCGTTGAGGACCGACAGGATTTCCTGGGTCACCAAGGTCGGGTCGGCGGTGGCATAGCGCAGATCTCCGCCGTCAATGTACATCCACCACAGATAGGCCCACGCAGCGTCCGGCGAGCGAACAATCGGATCGTGCAACAACAACCAGAACAACTCCCATGTGAGATGGGTGGTGAAGGTGAGCCCGAACCAGAGAAAACACATCGATTGGACCCGATCCATTGTGGTGCGCCCGGACAACGAATCCAGTGGCCACCACGGAGTGGACAGCAACACGACAATCGCCAGGAAGAACAAGGTGCTGACCGCATCGGCCGTAGTGCCACGGTCAGCGTCGAAGCCGAACACGGCCACCGCGCCTGCCGGCAGCGACAATGCGATGACCGCGATGGTGGCCAACTGGGCGCCTCCGAGTCGCGAGACATCCAATCGCGCCCGTTGCCCGTTGCCTGCGCTACCCGAATCTGTCATGTTCTCCCCGGCCGGTGCTCCCACATTCTGGCATGTGAATGAGACTCGATCGGCTCGTCCACGATGTCACCCCGACCGCATACGATCGATCCATGACTTCACCTTCCGCCGAAGCATTCCTCGTGGGATTCGACATCGAGACCGACACCTCGGTAGGCGGGCTCAATCCCGAGGACTCAGCGATCATCGCCGTGGCAGTCAGCACTCCGGATGGAGCGGAAGTCTTCCAGGGCGATGAGTCGGAGATCCTCGGAGCCGTCGACGACTTCCTCCTGAGTCTTCCTGCCGGCTACCTGGTCACCTGGAACGGCTCCACCTTCGATCTTCCCTTCGTGGAGTACAGGGCAAACCTTCTGGGGGTACCCATCGCCCTGCGGATCGCCGAGAAACCGGTGCAACGCCCCGGCGCGGACAGAGTGGCGGTCGTGGGATTCTGGGGCGAACTCGTGCACCTCGACGGCCTCTCGATCTATCGCGCCGACGTCGGCCGCAGTCTCGGTCTGTCCTGTGCACTGAAACCCCTGGCTCGCCTCGTGGGCGTGGAGGCAGTCGAACTCAACCGCGAAACGCTTCACCTGGCCGACCCGCGCGAAATCGAGGAATACGTGGCTTCCGACGCTGCGGTGGCAGTGGAATTGGTGTCGAGACGGATGCCACATGCCCTGAGATCGGCCGACAAGTGGCCGGTCACCGAAGATCCAATTGAGGTTGCAGGTCCCGGCCCCGCACGCGTGGGAAGCTGACACCCATGGACCGCTGCGCGTTCCCCATCCAGATCTCGGAGGTGCTCGGGTCTTGAGCGGCGTCACGTTCGACTCGGCCACGAAAGCCTTCGGCGACTTCCTCGCGGTTGACAAGTTCACGCTCGACATTCAAGACGGCGAGTTCATGGTCCTGCTCGGCCCATCAGGCTGCGGCAAGACCACCGCCCTGCGGATGATTGCCGGACTCGAGGACGTCACAAGTGGGTATGTGTCGATCGGCGATCGGGTGGTCAACAATATTCCACCCAAGGAGCGCGACATAGCAATGGTGTTCCAGAGCTACGCGCTCTATCCGCACATGACAGTACGCAAGAACATCGAATCTCCATTGGTCGCGAACCGCTCAGCGCGGGTGGAGTCCCATCAACGAAACGAACGGGTCCAGGAAGCCGCCGACATCCTGGACCTGACTGATTACCTCAACCGCAAACCGGGGGAACTCTCGGGTGGTCAGAGGCAGCGGGTCGCGCTCGCCCGGGCAATCGTGAGACGTCCGGAGGTGTTCCTCATGGACGAACCCCTGTCGAACCTCGATGCCAAACTCCGCACCCGTACCCGCCTGGAAATCGTCAACCTGCAGCGTCGCCTGGGCACAACTTTCGTGTACGTCACCCACGACCAGGTGGAAGCCATGACAATGGCGGACCGTATTGCCGTGATCTCCGAGGGCAGCGTCCAGCAGGTGGGCCGGCCGCAGGACGTTTACGACCTGCCTGCCAATCTCTTTGTGGCGAGGTTCATCGGATCACCTCCCATGAACACGATCTCCGGGATCTACTCGGCCGGGAGCGGCACCAAGGTGGTTTCCACGGAATCGGGGTCGATCGATCTTCCAGCGGGCACCCACAGCGAACTCGCTGACGGTGCTCCCGTGGTCATGGGCATACGCCCCGAGCACATGAATGTGACAGTTGACCAAAGCTCCGAGTCCCCCGAAGCCCCGGCCAACCCTCTACCGGGCACAGGTCTGCGCGGCAACGTGATCGCCACCGAGCTCCTCGGCCCAGAGGTCCACGTCATCATCTCCGTGGGCGAAGAACGATTCGTCGTACGCCACGCCACGAACGAGCCTTCCGCGGCGCACCCGGGTTCAAGCAGGGACGCTCCCGCCTATCCGCCCGGGACATCGGTGATCCTCACACCCGACCCAAGTCGAATCATCCTGTTCGATCCCGAATCCACCAATCTGCTCCCCACCACCGGCTGAGCGATGTCCGACACCCAACCGATCAGCAACCCACCCAAGCGGCTTGGTCAGCGGGTGAGGGAAGCGCTGCTGGGTTATGCCTTCCTGGCTCCAGCGTTGATCGCCATGGCCGCCTTCGCCTACTACCCGCTCACCCAACTGGTGTCGCTTTCGTTGCATCGCGAGACACGCTTCGGAACGAACTCGGTGTGGGTCGGCCCGAAACAGTTGATCGACACACTCACCGGAGAGGATTTCCGGGAGGGAGTCCTGCACTCGGGGCTGTTCATGGTCTACACGGTGCCACTGGGACTGGTTCTCGGTGTTCTTCTCGCCGTTTCGGCTCACCGCAAGCTCAGGGGGATCCGGGTGTACCAGATGATCTTCTCCTCCACGGTTGCCACCTCTGTTGCCGTCGCAGCCGTGATCTTCATCACCCTTGTGAATCCGGTGGTCGGTTACTTCAAGGATGTGGCCTGGTTGAGCCTGAACGATCCCGACACGGCTCTGTTCTCGGTGTCACTGAGTTCGGTGTGGCAGAACCTCGGACTCACCTTCATCGTGATCCTCGCCTCGCTTCAGGCGATACCCGAAGAACTCAATGAGGCTGCCACACTCGACGGCTTCAGCGCCCCCAGGCGATTCTTTCGCATCACCGTGCCACTGATCAGTCCGGCACTGATGTTCCTGGCCGTGGTTCTCGTGGTCCAGGCGCTTCAGGCATACGCGCAGATTGAACTTCTCACCAACGGTGGACCGGGATCCTCCACCGAAACGCTGCTCTTCAAGATTGCCGATCCCCGAGGCATTCGCTCAGTGGGTGTGAAGGCGTCGATGTCGATCGGATTGTTCGCGCTCACCGCCATCGTTGCCGCGATGCAGTTCGGTCTTCTGTCCAAACGGGTTCACTATGGCGACTGAATCCACCAATCCCGATCAACCCGTGATCAAGGCAAGCCAGGCAGGCGGCGCCAAGACCGGCGCAGATGCCCGAGTCTCTGGGGCCGCTGCCGCCGACGGGACCACAATCAAACGCGACTCCAGGGTTCTGCGCGGCGTGAAGGCAACGGGTTGGCACCTGCTTCTCCTGATGTTGTCGGTGCTGGTGTTGTTTCCCATCTACATGCTGCTGCTCAAGGCGATCTCTGCGCCTCTCGCCTACCTGGCGGCCGGCCAACCCCTGACGCTGGTGAATCCCGAGTGGGACGTCTTCGCCCGCGCCTGGAACGGCGCAGACCTGTCCTCCGCGATGGCTCTCAGCGCACTCGTCACGCTCCTGATCGTGGCCGCCCAACTCCTCACATCAGTGCTCGGCGCCTATGCGTTCGCATTCCTTGAGTTCCCGTTCAAGAAACTCATGTTCGTACTGGTCGTGGCGACTCTGCTGTTGCCGATCGAGGTCACGCTGATTGCCAACATCCGAACCATCCGGGACCTTGGCTGGCTCAACTCGGTTCCCGGCCTCACGCTGCCCTTTGTGGCCACGGCGTTCGGAATCTTCCTGATTCGTCAGGGATTCCTCGGAATCCCCAAGGACCTGCGCGACGCGGCCACACTGGATGGGTACAGCCACATGAGGTTCCTGTTCAGGGTTGCTGTTCCGCTCTCCAAGCCCGTCATCGGTTCATTCCTCGTGATCTCGTTTCTCGGGGCCTGGAACCAGTACGTGTGGCCCAGAAACGCCACCGACTCACGCAGCTGGCAGACAGCGCAGATTGCATTGCGTACTCTGGCAACCGAACGTATCGATGAACTCAACTTGGCATATGCCGGAGCCGTGATTGTCGCGATCCCCCTCATCCTGCTGCTGATCTTCTTCCAGCGACAGATGGTGAGGGGCCTCACCGCAGGAGCGGTGAAGGGCTGAAATCCAGGGTTCAAATGCACAGACACCCCGACATGAATTCAGATCTCAACCACACAGGACCCCAAGCATGAAACCAATCTCGAACCGACGATCTGTCTGGCTCATCGCACTGTTTGGCTGTTTTGCCCTTCTGGGCACCGCCTGTGGAGGCTCGGATGACGGCGGTGGCGACGAGTCCGCTGCGGAGTCGAAAGAGTGCACCGTCGACGCCCTCGGGGATGCTGATTCCCCGGTTGACATCACGCTCTGGCACGGCATCACCGGACTGGCCGCACGGACGCTCGACGAGATAGCCGCTGAGTACAACGAGAGCCAGGACAAGGTGAAACTCACCGTGCAGCCCCAGGGCACCTACGAAGAACAGTTGAAGAAGTTCACTGATTCTCTGCGTGATCCCGCAAGCCTTCCGAACGTCTACCTCGGAGAAGACACCAATACCCAGTTCATGATCGATTCCATGGCTGCCATTCCCGCAGCCACCTGCATCGAGGCCGATCCGGACTCCGCTGACACCTACGACGACCTGATGCCGGCGGTTGATGGCGGTTACACGGTGGACGGCACCCTCTGGCCCGCCGCATTCGGCGTTTCCACACCGGTGATCTACTACAACCGGAGCCACTTTGAGGGGGCCGGACTGAACCCTGAGGAACCGCCTGGGTCGCTGGAGGAGCTACGAGCCGACGCCGAAGCTCTGCGGGCCAACAACCCGAACCCCGAGTACACGCCGATGGTGTATCGGGCGGATGCGTGGTGGGTGGAGCATCTGGACACACGCGCGGGAGAAGAACTCGTTGATCAGAACAACGGACGAGACGGACTCGCAACCACGAGCAAAATGCTGAATCCGGAGACCCAGAAGGTCGTCGACTGGATGGCTTCGATGCAAGAGAACGGATTGCTCAAGGCGATCCCCTACTCGGCCACCTTTGATGCTTACCTGACCGTTGCCACCCAGGCATCCTCCATGCTGATCGAAACCAGCACGGCCGCAACAACTGTTGACGGAATCATCGAAGGCAGCCTGAACGCAGCCGATGTGGGTCTCGAGGAAGGCACCGACCTGTCAGGAATCGCATTCCCCGACCTGGACCTCGGAGTTGGCGAACTTCCGGGTCCGGACGGCCCGGGAAGCGGCCAGATCGGCGGCAACGCCTGGTACGTGATCGACACGGGCTCGGATGAAGCCACCTCGGCTACCTGGGACTTCATCAAGTACTTCCTGCAAACTGACAATCAGGTGACGTGGACCGAACGCGGTTCCTACCTTCCGGTCTTCACCAGAGTTCAGGAAGATCCGAGCCTCCAGGCGTATTTCACCGACACCCGGCCGGGTGGTTGGCTCGCCACTGCGGTCGAGAGCCTCGCCGTGGTTGATCCCGACTTCCCCGGTCCGGTGATCGGACCGTACAAGGAGTTCCGTGTGGAGGTCCGGGCGGCCCTGGAGAGCATTCTCATTGGCGGCGAAGACACCACCACCATGATGGAAACGGCCGACCAGAACTTCCAGACGGCACTCGACGAGTACGCACGGGATGTCGGACAGGGCTAGGCCTTCCGCACATGTGACTGCAGTGGCGAGTATTACCTCAGCCGGACAATCCGAGCCTGCGACCCAGGTCGCTGCGGAACACGCCATTGGGATCGAGTTTCTCACGAACGTCGCGCCACTCGTCGAGGCGCGGATACATGAGCGGCATGAGTTCGGGGCGAACCCTGCTGTCCTTGGCCAGGTAGACGCGACCGCCACCTTCGACCACTAGCTCATCGAGTTCATCGAGCAACCGGTCGAGACCTGATCCAGCGGGGATGTCGAGAGCCAGCGTCCAGCCCTTCTGGGGGAAGGACAAATGGCCCTCGTTACCCTCGCCGAATCGTTTGAGGACGGCGAGGAATGACGAAGCTCCACTCGCGGACAACCGTTCAACCGATCGACGAATCACTTCGCTGGATTCATCGGGAATGGCGAACTGCCACTGCAGGAAGCCGCGTTTGCCGTAAATGCGGTTCCAGTCGGAGATCATGTCAAGAGGATGGAAGAAGGCCTCGATCGTCTTGAGTTCGTCACGACGCATCACCGGGGCCTTGCGGTACCACAATTCGTTGAACGCACGAATCGACAGACGGTTGAGCATTCCGCTCGGGATGATGTCCGGCGGTGCCGGGAACTGCGATGTGGAGTATTCGAGTGGTTTGTCCACACCCTCTGCGGAGACTTCGGCGAGTGTTGCAAACCTGCCGCGCTCGAGCACCGAACGACCCATCGAGGCACCCTGGGCAAGCAGGTCGATCCAGGCAACGGAGTAGTCGTAGTCATCGTCGCCTTCGATCATCAGTTGCATGACCGAATCGAGATCAGGTGCGCGGTCGGTGTCGACTGAGATTCGCGAGGATTCGATCGGGTTCATCGCGATCGTGGCATCGAGTACCACGCCGGTGAGTCCGACTCCCCCGGCGGTTGCCCAGAAGATGTCCGGGTCCGACTCGGGTGTGATGTCGCGTACTTCGCCGTGACCATCCAGGAGACGGAAACTCTGCACATGGTTGCACCACGAACCCAGGCGATGATGATTCTTGCCGTGGATGTCCGCGGCAATCGCTCCGCCAACGGTGACCATCCGTGTTCCGGGTGTGACCGGAACGAAATAGCCGAGCGGAACGAGCCAGCGCATCAGGTCATCGAGGCTCGTGCCTGCCTTTGCAGTGACCACACCGTTTTTCAGGTCCACATCGATCAGGCCGGACATCGACGGGCCGTCAAGGACGGTGCCCCCGGCGTTCTGGGCGCAATCTCCATAACCTCGGCCGAGACCCCGGGCCAGGACTCCGCGCGGGCCGGCATCACTTATTGCATCAGCGGCCGACGCGGCGTCGGGAGCGTGAATCACCTCAGATCGCGTAGCCGCTGTACGCCCCCATCCCCACAGGAGTTTCGACTCGCTGGGAACGTTTGCGGTCACAGATAGATACCGATGAAGAGGCAGATGACAAGCAGGATACCCATTACCTGCATCTGGCGGTCGTGCAGGATCACATCCTCCGGCGCCGACCCTTCACCCTTGTCCACCAGGAGTGCGTACCTGAGAACTGCGATGAGGAATGGAACGATCGAGATCTGCAACCACGGTGTACCACCAATGATGTCGGCTCGTTCCACCGCCCAAAGGCAGTAACTCATGAGCACCGCAGCCGCAGCAACTCCGCGCACCCAGCTCAGATACTCCGAGGAATACTCACCCAGCGTTGGGCGAAGTTCGGCCGCACCGTCGCCGAGCTCTTGCTTCTCCGCGTATCGCTTCGCGGAGGCGATGAACAGCGAACCGAACAGTGAAATGATGATGAACCAGTCGGAAACACCAACCTGCGCTGCGTAGGCGCCGCCCAGAAGACGAAGGATGAATCCGGCGGAGAGCACCACGAGGTCGACCACCGGGATCGTCTTCAACCAGAAGCTGTAGGCCGTGGTCAGAACCGCATACCCCACGACCACCGCGGCCAGATTCGGTCCGTTCAGCGCCGCTACCGAAACACCGGCTACGAACAGGAATCCAGCCACCACCACAGCCACCGGAATCGGAACAACACCCGAGGCGATCGGGCGGTTGGACTTGGTGGGGTGTTTGCGGTCGGACTCGACATCGAGAATGTCGTTGAGGTAGTAGGTGGCCGACGACACGAGGCAGAACGCCACGAAACCCATCAGCGTGAGGCGGAAGTAGTACCACTCGTTGAGGACTCCAGCAGCCGCCGGAGCCACGAACACCAGAACGTTCTTGGCCCACTGCTTCGGGCGCGCCTCGCGAACCAGCCCTTTGACAAGCGAGCTGCTTCCCCCGGTTGATCCCATTCGGGATCCCGTCTTCTGGTCCGTCACGTTCCCTCGATCACGATTGCTCAAACGCCCTTTCCGGTCGCCGATTGTACCCGCGGGGCATGATCCGGCCTCATTGGCGGACCCGAGCAACTATGCCCATGATCGTGGACTCACGATCGTCGAGAACAAGGTGCCCATGAGCGGCGCGAAACAGCCGATCGTTGATGGCACGACCCACACCGGCAGGGTCCACAGTCTGTGCGAGAAGCACGTCTGCGGGCTCCTCATCGGCCCCGCGGAGCAACGCGTACAGACTCGCGGCAGCCTCACCCCTCTCACTCGGCAACACGAGAAGCGCAGCCCGCAACTGTTGTTCGCCGAGAGCAGTCCGTACTGAATCCATCAGGGTGGACTCACCCTCGACGAGCACCACCGGAATGGATGGCGAATAGTGCGCAGCGAGCGTTCCGGGGGACACCGAGGACCGCCCGGACGCAGTCGCCCGCCGGCCATGGTGGGTGATCTCGCCGAGAAACTCTTCGATGTCCTCCAGCGGTAGCGCACCCGGCCTCAGCACCGCAGGCGGGTTCTGCGTGCAGTCCACAACGGTCGACTCGATTCCGAGCGGTGTCGGACCGGCATCCAACAACAGGTCGACACTGTCACCCAGTTCATCGCGAACGTGAGCAGCGTCGGTTGGGCTGACGCGACCGAATCGGTTGGCCGATGGTGCCGCAAGCGGGACTCCCGCTGCCTTCAGCAGGTCCAGGGCCACCGGATGAGCCGGACAACGCACCCCAACGGTTGCGAATCCGCCGCCCACAAGGTCCGAGATGCCCCTGCGGCGCTCGAGGATCAGGGTCAGCGGACCAGGCCAGAAGCGCTCCGCCAACCGGCGCGCCACGGAACCTGGCGCTCCCATGTCCCCAACCTCATTCGCCGCGGCGCTGGAAGTGACGTGAACAATCAGAGGATCGGTCCAAGGGCGGCCCTTGGCATCAAAGACAGCCTTGATCGCATCGTCGGAGGTGGCGTCGGCGCCCAATCCATAGACCGTCTCAGTGGGGAAGGCGACCAGCCGACCCTGTCGAATCCGCTCTCCCGCATTCTGGATTTCTTCCGTCGTTGGATGAATTCCGCGGGTCATCGCACAACCCTAACGATCTGACCGGTCATCAGATATGTCGTACGATTCCAGTGCCGCCAGCGCCAGTCGCGGTGGACCACGAGTACGCAGGGTGAGTGGATGCGCACCCGACGGGAGTTGACATGAAACGACTGACAGCCGCCGACAGCTGGTATCTGTACGCCGAGACACCTTCGATGCACATGCACGTGGTCGGGGCCGTGATCCTGGATGCCACCGACTCCCCGACCCACGTGGATGCCGACGTGATTGAAGAGCATGTGTACCGGGTCGTGCCCAACATCGAAGGTTTCTCCGATCGCCTGATTTCGGTGCCATTCGGAATCGATCATCCGGTCTGGGTGAACGACGGGGAATTCTCGATGAGTCGCCACGTGCGGCGTCACACGCTCGACGCTCCAGGAGGCAACGAAGAACTCAGCGACTACATCGGCGAAGTGGCTTCCACGGAACTCGACCGCAAGAAACCCCTCTGGGAAATGCACATTGTGGATGGCCTCATGGGCGGCCGTATGGCTCTTGTGACCAAGATGCATCACACGATCATCGACGGCGAGACGGGCGTGGACATGATGCCCTACCTGTTGTCAATGGAGCCCGGCGGCGATCCACTCCCGGTACCGGAGGAGCCTCGATTCGAGGCCGCCCTCAAGCGCGATCCGGGCCCAATCCGTATGGCGGTCGATGCGGCCTGGAACCGGGTCAGCAACCCCGGACGATCGGTGAACGCCCTGCGCCGGACGATTTCCGGAGTCTCGAAAGCTGCCGTGACCGTGGTGGGACAGCGGCGCGCCGGTCAGACCACACCGGGTCCGTTCACTGCACCCCGAACACCCTGGAACGCAACCCTCACTCCGGCCCGTTCAGTCGCATTCTCCAACGTCTCCCTGGATGAGCTGAAAGAAACCAAGAGGGCGTTGGGTGTCACCGTCAACGACGTGGTCCTGGGAGCATGCACTCTCGCGCTCCGTCGGGTACTCATGCGTCAGGGAGAGGATCTCGAGCGACCACTCGTGGCTGCGATTCCTGTGAGCGTCCATGGAAGCGACAAGAGCGACGTCGCCGACTCAGCGGTCAATCAGGTGTCAAACCTGTTCTCCCACCTTCCGGTGCAGCTCTCGGATCCGGAGGAAATAGTCGACTACATCCATGGGGTCACTGGCGGAGCCAAGGAACTGCACGAAGAACTCGGCCCGGACATCCTCGGCGACATGGTGGACCTGGTACCACCGTCGGTACTGCATTTCGGCATCGATGCCATGTCGTGGGCCCGCGTTCCGGACTACACCCCACCGATTTACACCACGATCATCTCCAACGTGCCCGGCTCACCAGTTCCCCTGTACCTGGCGGGAGCAGAAGTCGTGGACATGGTGCCGTTCGGTCCCTTGATCGAGGGTTGTGGCCTGAACATCACGGCAATCAGCCACATGAATCGATTCCACATCGGAATCATGGCCTGCCCTGATTTGATCCCCGATGTGGAGGGAATCCTCGAAGAAATCGTGGAGGGGTTCGAGGAAATGCACAAGCTCGTACAGAACCGGAGTTGACACCACAATGGACGACCTGAAAATGGGCAACAGGGATGCTGTGAAGGCGTAGCGTGAAAGGTATGGCTGCTGTGACCACCGAGCAAGACAACACCGAACAGAACAACACCCGGGATTCTGTGCCCGCTGCTGCGGAAACGCCGGGTTTCGCGTCTCCGCCGTGGTGGAGACCGTTCGGACTGGTCCAAAAGGGCTCCGCTGCGTTTCGCCGCGTCGAGAAGCAACTCGCCAGGCAACCCCTCGCAAGGCTCGCTGTTGCAGCGCCGCGTACGGCCCGCTGGGCTGCGGAAGTATTCCAGAATCGACTCGACGAACCCACGGCGGGGAACCCCGAAGTGAAGGTAACTCCATCCTTGATCGCACATGTGGCGCTTGATGAATCGATCATGTTGTTGGCCATGGGACCCAAACGCAATCCGACTCGCTCTGAATACGAACGCGTCGGTGCCGACCTGGCCCGAGCCCGGGACATCCTCGACGCCAGGGGATTCCTGGATGATCCCGCTTCCTACCACCAGGAACCGCCGCCACTGGTCAAGCCCGCGAGCAGCACTGGCTGGGCCCTGGGCAACTCGTATGAGCGAATCTCCTGGCCGAGCGGTTACGAACCATCCCCGGAGATGCCCGGAGTGACGCATTGGAACAGCTTCGAGGCCAACAGCACAGCCTCGGCGTGGGTCATGCGACACAGTGGCAAACCACGGCCTTGGGTGGTGTGCATCCACGGATTCGCAATGGGCTCACCTTTCATGGATTTGATGGGGTTCCACGCCAGTCATCTCTACAACGATCTGGGCGTGAATCTGGCCGGAATCGTTCTCCCCACCCACGGATCCCGGCGCCCGAGCTCGATAAGCGGGGAACAGTTCATGACCTTCGACCTGATGAACGTTCTGCACGGCATGAGCCAATCCCTCTGGGACATTCGGCGCCTGCTCAGTTGGGTTCGGCTTCAGGATCCGGCCGGAATCGGCCTGTTGGGAGTGTCGCTCGGGGGATACCTCACTGCACTCACTGCTGCCCACGAGCCCGACCTCGACGTAGCCATCGCCGGCATCCCAGTGTCGGACCTGCCGGGAATGTACCGGCACCATTCACCGCGCCACGTATCTGAGCGGGCTGTTGAACACTCGGTGCTCGATGAAATGGCAGACGAGGTCCTCAAGGTGGTGTCTCCGCTCGTGGTGGACCCAGCCCTGCCGAAGGACGCGCTGGCCATCTTCGCCGGTCTGGGTGACCGCATGGCTCCTCCCGGACAGGCGAACGAGCTCTGGGAACACTGGGACGAACCAGACATCTGCTGGTATCCAGGAAACCACGTCGGTTACCTGCGGTCGAAGAAGGTCTGGAATTTCGTCGATCGCAAGCTCGAAGAACGCGGCCTCACCGTTGATTCCTGAACGACTTCTCGTCATCGGCGGTGATGCCGCCGGAATGACCAGCGCAAGCCAGGCAATGAGGACAGCCGCCAAGGGAACGCTTGAGGTCATCGCGTTTGAACGCGGACCCCGAACCTCGTGGGCGGCCTGTGGACTGCCCTACTTCGTGGAGGGTCTGATTCCTGATCATCAGAAGTTGATCGCGCGGACTCCGGAGCAATTCGCTGCGCGGGGAATCGAAGCAAAGGTCCGGCACGTCGTCACTTCCATCGACACGCAGAACCACACCTTGGCAGTACGCGACCTCACAGCCGATGTCGAGCACACCGAAGTCTGGGATCATCTCGTGATCGCCACCGGGGCAAGCGGCATCACGCCCCCTCTGCCGGGAATCGACGCCAACGGAGTCATGCAGCTCCGCACGGTCGATGACGGCATCGCCATGGACGAAGCCATCAAGTCTGGAGCGCGCACCGCCGTGGTGGTCGGCGCCGGATACATCGGCATCGAGGTCGCCGAAGCATTGGTGGCCCGTGGCCTCAAGGTCACAGTGCTGGAACTCGCCGACCAGCCAATGGCCGCGACACTGGGTCCGGAGATGGCCGAGATGGTCAGCGAGGCGATGATCTCGGCCGGAATCGATCTGAGGCTCGGCACCGCCGTGGAGGGTTTCGCCACCGACGCCGATTGTGACCTGACCGCCGCACTGGTGAGCGGCGGTGAGATCGAATGCGACATCGCGGTCCTGGCTCTGGGAATCCGGCCGAACAGCCACTTGGCCGGTGATGCCGGCATCGAACTTGGCGAAGCCGGCGGCATCAGAGTTGACGACCGGATGCAGACATCGGCTCCGAATGTGTGGGCCGCCGGGGACTGTGTCGAATCGCTCAACCGCGTCACCGGTCAATACGGGATCTACGCCTTGGGCACCCACGCCAACAAACAGGGTCGTGTGGCGGGCACCAACATCACGGGCGGTCAGGCGACATTCCCGGGAGTGATTGGAACCGCCATAACGAAGTTCCAGGACTTGGAGATCGGGCGAACCGGAATCACCGAGGCCGAGGGCGAAGCGCAGGGAATCAGAACGGCCGCCACCACGGCGAGATCGCGAACAAAGGCCGGGTACTTTCCGGGCTCCGACCCAGTCACGGTGAGGGTGATCCACTCCCGCGACGACGGCAAGATCCTGGGTGCGCAGATCGTTGGCGGAGAAGGCTCCGCCAAACGTATCGACGTGTTCGCCACGGCCATCTGGAGCGGAATGACAGTTGACGATCTGGCCATGGTCGACATGTCCTATGCACCGCCATTCTCGCCGGTGTGGGATCCGGTTGTGTTTGCAGCGAGCATGGCCGCGCAAGGCAGGTCCTAGGTGGCCGCTCGCGGCCCGCTTCGGTTGAAATTCCTCAAGTCCGCACCCACGGTTGCCGACCTCCCGGACTCGCCGGCGGAGGTGGCATTCGCCGGCCGGTCAAACGTGGGCAAGTCGTCCCTCATCAATGCCCTGGCCAACCAGAAACGAATTGCCGAGGTTTCCAAAACACCGGGCCGCACCCGCCTGCTCAACATCTTCGAGGTGGATTCGCCACGGGAGCCACACCCAACGGTCGTGGACCTGCCCGGATATGGCTATGCCAAGGTCCCGAAGCACATGAAGGCCACTTGGGGACCAATGATCGAGGACTACCTGCTTGATCGCGAGAGTCTTCGTTGTGTGCTCGTTCTCATCGATGGTGAGGTGGGACCCACGATACTTGACGTGGCGATGCTCGACTGGGTGGAGCACAACGAGATTCCGTTTCAGATCGTGGCCACCAAACACGACAAGGTAAAGTCATCGAAACGCCAGAAGCGCAAGAAGGATCTCGCCTACCAGTGCGGCGTTGACACCAAGGACGTGATCTGGGTGAGCGCGTCCAAGGGCGTCAACATCGACACTCTCAGAGGCCGCATCATTGGCTGGTTGAACGAAAAGAACTCGGACGACAGCCACCCGAACGACAGCCAGTAGCGAGCCACAGCCACTAATCCGCGTCGGGGAACACCAGTTGCGCCAGCTTGCGGGGAGCCACATTGGTGTAGGAGGTGTGAATCCACTCGGTGATCTCCTCCCAATCCCCCATCTCGAGCGGCCTGGCGAACGTCACCGAGACCCAACCGTGTCGCCCCAGTCCGTAGCCGGTTGGCTCGGCATCGGGATTGCTGCCGACAACCGACAGTGCTTCTTCCTTGCCGAGTTTCACGGTCATCCCGGCACCGTCGAGGGGGCTGAACACGAAGTTCTTGTCGCGCACGCGAAACGATGGCTCGCCTCCCCATGCCTCGATGTCGACGCGTTCGGCCTCCGGAAGCGCCATCGCAATCTTCTCGATTCTGGCGAAGTTGTCATTGGACGTCATCGTGCTCAGTTCCTTTCCGACTCTCCGGCGAAACGCCAACTGTAGGGTTCCCAGCATGGGTGAGCACGGCTCCACTCCGGTGACGGCTCGCAAGTTTCGAGATCGAAGGAACGGTCCTGGAATTCCCCACCATTTTCCGCGATGGATCATCGCTGATGGGAATGTTCCTGGTATCGGAACCGGCTGCCGCCCGGTTGCCGGCGGATTGCCCATTCGAGACCGCGAGCTGAGTCCCGGCGACGGTCGGGCCGTGCGATTCAAGGTTCCGAGTGGTGACAAGAAACAAGCGGGACCCATCAGTGCACCGGTGCTCTCTGCGCGATCGATGGACACCCACATGTCGGCTACCTCACTCAGTCATGCGGCCAAGTCGCCTACAAGCCGGAAGGCGGACAGATTGAACTCGGCGAGAATCACTCCGTTTCGGAAGAGCTGAGAACTCCGGGATTGCCATCGAAGCTCCTGTTGGCGATCTGGAACCGGCACCTCGAGTTCGAAATGTCCGCCCCGATCCGGATCAAACACGAACACTCGAGCACAAACACATTCTGCAGGCCGCCTCGCTGAGCGAGTGGTCGGATAGCCTCGAATTCATGACCAACATCGGCAAGTTGTGAGCGATACAGCCTCGGCGGATACCGCTGGGTCAACCGAGAAGATCAGCACCTCGACGTGGGTGGCATTGGCGGCGATGGGGCTGGCCGTGTTTGCCATCGCCAACGACTTCACTGCCATGAACGTGGTGTTGCCCTCGATCGAGAAGGAACTCGACACCGACCTGGCCAGGGTGCAGTGGGTGGTCAGCGGTTATGCCCTTATCTTCGGAGTTCTCATCGTGCCGGGTGGGCGACTGGCGGACATGTATGGCCGCATCAGAATCCTCTCCATCGGAGGAGTGATCTTCGCCGCCTTCTCACTGCTCGGTGGACTCGCACCAAATGTGTATT